>JBBQEF010000177.1:0-11672 GCA_038320445.1 Mycobacteriales bacterium | reverse complement strand
GGTGCGGCTCGGCTCCGAGGTGCTGAGGGCCTCGACGGCGGCGGCGGTGGCGTTGGGCGCGATCGGGGTTCTCACCCAGCGGTGGAGATGACCGTTGGCGCGAACGGCTGTATGCCCTCGTCTGGTCGGCAGCATCGGCGCGCCGACCTGCTGGACTCGTCGACGACCCGCATGTCGATCGGGTGACGGCCGTGCGGTTCTGCGCGACCGTCGGGATATCGTCTGCGCTGTTCTGGTCCTCCGTGACCGGAGTGGAGCCGCAGGCGTTCGCGCCCGCGGGGCCGCCGGGGAGTCCCCCTCGTCCGGCGGAGCCACGTCGCGGTGCGTGTCCCCCCACATGCACCGCGGCGTGGCAACCCGGCCCCTGGGATGATCCCGACCATGACCCGCCGCAACGCGCTGCGCCGGTTCGCCGCGCTGGGCGCAGGCGTGCTCGCCCTCCCCGCGGCGCTGGCCGCCTGTGAGGTCTCCACCCCCGCGCCGGCACCGGGCGTCACCGGTCCGCAGAAGATCACCTATGGCGACGGTCCGGACCGGTTCGGCGAGCTGACGCTGCCACCCGGCGCCGTGCGCGGGGTGGCCGTCGTGATCCATGGCGGCTTCTGGCGCCAGGCCTACGGGCTCGACCTGGGCCGCCCGCTCGCCGCCGACCTGGCCGACCACGGTCTCGCGGCATGGAACGTGGAGTACCGGCGGGTGGGCGGCGGGGGCGGCTGGGCCGCCACGTTCGACGACGTCGCCGCAGCGCTGGACCTGCTCGCCGGCCCCGTGCAGCAGGCGGCGGGCGGGCGGCTGCCGCTCGACCGGGTCGTCGCCGTCGGGCACTCCGCCGGTGGCCAGCTGGCCGGTTGGCTCGCTGCGCGGCCCGGCCTCCCCGCCGGTGCACCCGGAGCGGGGCCCGCCGTCCGGCTGCGCGGTGCCGTGAGCCAGGCGGGCGTGCTGGACCTCGTCGACGCGTCCGGGCAGGGCGTCGGCAGCGGCGCGGTGGAGGACCTGCTCGGCGGTGCGCCCACCGCGGTACCCGACCGGTACGCGCTGGCGTCGCCGATCGCCCGGATCCCGATCGGCGTGCCGGTGGTGTGCGTGCACGGCACGGACGACACGAACGTCCCGATCCGGCAGAGCCGGCGTTTCACGGCCGCCTCGGGCGACCAGCTCGTCACGATCCCGGGTGCCGACCACTTCGCCCTCATCGACCCGACGACCGACGCCTGGCGCGAGTGCCGGACGGCGGTCGACCGCATCCTCGGATGAGCGCGCCCGACCGTCGGGTGGTGGCCGGCGTGCCCCGCGACGGGGCGAGGGCGCGGATCCGCGGCGACGTCGACCGGGTGCTGTCCGCCTGGCGCTCTACGGTGTAGGGGTGCTGCTGACCGCTACCGGATCCGCGCTGCTGCTGGTCGACCTGCAACAGCGGCTGATGCCCGCCATCCACGACGGCGACGCCGTGGTCGCCAACGCCGTCCGGCTCGCCGAGGGCGCCGCCCTCCTCGACGTGCCCGTCTGCGCCACCGAGCAGAACCCCGCAGGGCTCGGCCCCACGGTCGAGGCGCTCGTCCCGTACCCGCAGATGGTGATGCCGAAGATGGCGTTCGGCGCCGTCGCCGAGCCGGGCTTCGCGATGCTGCTGCCGCCCCGCACCGAGGAGATCGTCGTCGCGGGGTGCGAGGCGCACGTGTGCGTGCTGCAGACCGTGCTCGGCCTGCTCGCCGCGCGGCACCGCGTGCTGGTGGTCGCGGATGCGATCGGCTCGCGCGTGCCCTCCAACAAGGCCGCGGCGATCGACCGGATGGTCCGGCACGGGGCGGAGATCGTCACCACCGAGATGGTGCTGTTCGAGTGGCTGCGCGACGCCAACCACCCGAACTTCCGCGCGGTGCAGAAGCTGATCAGGTAGCGCGGTCGGCCGCGAAGCGGGCCACGTGGCGCACGGCGGCCGCGCTGCCGAACACGGTGAGCAGCCGGACGGCGTGGGGCGCTGCAGAACACGTCGAGCTCACCGACGCTGCCGCCGCGCGCAGGCGCGCCGGTCCTTCGGCCGGGGTCGTCATCGCCCCGTGGTGGCACGCGGTCAGCGTCCGTCGCGGGAGAAACGCAGCGTGACGAGCTGGAACGGCCGCAGGCGCAGCGAACCGCCGTCGAGGCACACCGGCTCCGCCAGCGGCCGCTCCAGGAGGTCCGTCTCGACCACTGCGGCGTGGGCGAAGTCCGCCGTGATCCGCGCGGTGGCCCGCGTGCCCAGCGCCTCGTAGAGCCGCACGACCACGTCGCCGCTGCGGTCCTCGGCGAGCTTGACGGCCTCGACGACGACGGCCGGGTCGTCGACGGTGACCAGCGGGGCGATGGTGGAGGCGCCGCCGCGCACGTCCCGCAGCGGCAGGTTGAGCCGGTAGCCCTCCGCCACCGCGTCGCCGATCGACGACCCCGCGCGCAGCGACACCGTGAACTTGTGCTGGCCCTGGTCGGCCTCCGGATCGGGGAACAGCGGGGCACGCAGCAGCGACAGCCGCACGGTGGTGGTCGTGCCGCCGCCGGTGCGCGTCGTGCGCCCGATGTCGTGGCCGTAGGTGGAGTAGTTGGCCACCGCGACGCCGTAGCCGGGCTCACCGACGTGCACCCACCGGTGCGCGCAGGTCTCGAAGCGTGCGGCGTCCCAGGACGTGTTGGTGTGGGTGGGGCGGTGCACGTGACCGAACTGGATCTCCGACGTGGCGCGGTCGGCGTGCACGTCGAGCGGGAAGGCCAGCTTGAGCAGCTTCTGCCGGTCGTGCCAGTCGACGGTGAAGGCGATGTCGATCGCGCCGTCGTGCAGCGTCACGCGCTGGGTGATCGTCGACGGGCCGGTGCTGTGCACGATCTCCACCGCGTCGCCGACGACGGTGACCTCGCCGTCGAGGAGGTCACGCCCGGTGCGCCGGTAGTGCTCGTCGACGTCCCACGCGTCCCAGCGGGTGGGTGTGTCGCGGAAGAGCTGCAGCAGGTTGGCGGGGGCGGAAAGCACCTCGCGGTCCGCGGCCAGGTCGACGAGGGAGGTGAACAGGCCGCGGCGGTCGATGGTCAGCCGGACCCTGCCGTCCTCGACGACTGCTCCGCCGTCCTGTGCGCGGAGAACGTCGCCGGGGCGACGTTTTCCGCGCACGACCGCACCGAGCGCGGGCACGCCCTCCCGCGCGTACGGGCAGGCGTTGAGCGTCACGGTCCCGTCCCCCGGCCCGGCGAGCGCGGCCGTCGACGTCGCGATCAGCTGCTCCAGCCCGGCGGCGACCCGCTCGTACTCGCGCTCGGCCTGCCGGTGCACCCACGCGATGGACGTGCCGGGGAGGATGTCGTGGAACTGCTGCAGCAGCACCGTCCGCCAGCAGGCCTCCAGCGTGTCGTACGGGTACTCCGCGCCGGTGCGGACGGCCGCGGTCGCCGACCACAGCTCGGCCTCGCGCAGCAGGTGCTCGCTGCGCCGGTTGCCGCGCTTCGTCCGGGCCTGCGACGTGTAGGTGCCGCGGTGGAACTCCAGGTAGAGCTCGCCGGACCACACCGGCGGCTGCGGGTACTCCGCCGCCGCCGCGGCGAAGAAGGCCGACGGGCTGCTCAGCCGGACCGCGGGCGAGCCCTCCAGGTCGCGGGTGCGGGCGGCCGCACCGAGCATCTCGCGGGTCGGGCCGCCACCGCCGTCCCCCCAGCCGAACGGCACGAGCGACGTCCTCGCGCGGCCCTTCTCGGCGTACTGCCGCTGCGCCCGTGCGAGCTCGGCGGCGCTCAGCTCGGCGCCGTAGGTGTCCACCGGCGGGAAGTGCGTGAAGATCCGCGTGCCGTCGATGCCCTCCCACTCGAACGTGTGGTGCGGGAACCGGTTGGTCTCGTTCCACGAGATCTTCTGGGTGAGGAACCAACGTCTCCCCGCCGCGACGGCGATCTGCGGCAGTGCTGCGGAGTAGCCGAACGAGTCGGGCAGCCAGACGCCGTCGCTCTCGACGCCCAGCTCCTCGGCGAAGAACCGGGCGCCCGCGACGAACTGGCGGGCCAGCGCCTCACCGCCGGGCATGTTGGTGTCCGACTCCACCCACATGCCCCCGACCGGGACGAACCGGCCCTCCTGCGCCCGCTGCTTCACCCGCGCGAACACGTCCGGCTGGTGGTCCCGCAGCCACGCGTACTGCTGCGCCGACGAGGCAGCGAACACGAAGTCCGGGTTCGTGTCCATCAGCGCGAGGGCGTTGGAGAACGTCCGGGTCACCTTGCGCACGGTCTCGCGCACCGGCCACAGCCACGCCGAGTCGATGTGGGCGTGGCCGACGGCGTGCAGGCGGTGGGCGCTGGCGTGGGCCGGGCTCGCGAGCACGCCGGCCAGCTCGGCGCGGCCGGCGTCCGCGGTCGCGGACACGTCGTCCGGATCGACGACGTCCACCATCCGCTCCAGCGCGCGAACGATCTCGGCACGCCGCGGGAGGTCGGCCGACAGCTCGCCCACCAGGCCGTTCAGGGTCCAGACGTCCTGCCACAACTCCCACACGGGCACGTCCAGCACCGCGGCGTGCATCTCGGTGAGGCGGTAGATCGGGTCGTCGCCCGCGGTGGCCAGGTCACCGAGCGGGGTCGGGGAGAACGTCCACGGCCCGGCGACGTCGGGGTTCGCGGCGGCCTCGACGTAGAGGTCGACCGCCGATCCGGCGGGTCCGAGCGGGAGGTGCCGGCGACGTGGCTCGATCGCGCCGATCACCGTCCCGTCCGCGGTGTAGGCGGTGCCCTCGGCCTGGAACCCGGGCTGCGCGCCGCCGAACCCGAGGTTCACGGCCAGCTCGGCCGGGTCCGTCCAGCCGTCCGGGACGGTGCCGGTGACGTGGAACCACACCGTCCCCCACGGCCGCCCCCACTCCGAGCCGATCGCGAACGGGGCGAACTCCTGCACGAGCGCCTCGGCGAACGGCACCGGCTCGCCGGGCACCACCCAGGCCGTGACGCCGAGCGGACGGTGGTCGCGGTGGACCGCCGGGAGCAGCCGCTCGCGGGTGAACCGCGCGATCCGGCCGAGGACGAGATGCGAGTCGTCGTGCACGGGCCCATCCTGCCCGTGGGTCCGTGCCCCACGCGTCAGATCTGTGGCTGGACTGAAAGTCGACGATCAGGGCACCGGTCTCGGCGTCGATGACGACCGTCGAGACACCCGAGATCGGCATGTCCGGGCGACCGGGGCCACGGGGCGTGACGGTGGCGTCGTGATGGACGAACACCCACGCGGGGCGGTCCACGAGCCGATCCGGCGGCGGGCGAAACCGCTGGCTCCGCCCTGACATGCGCAGACCCGCGGAGCACGTTCCGCGGAACGCGCTCCGCGGCAGCTGACCACTGCAAGATCTGCGCGAGCCCCACGCAGACGTCCCGCGTGGGGCCTGGAGGTGCGGCACACCGCGATCGATCCGCCGCCGAATGCCCCATGATCCAGCACGTCCCGCGGAACGTGTCAGGGCCGGCCGCGTCAGCGCGCCGCCAGCGCCGGCAGCGGCTTGCGGTACAGCCAGGCGCCCAGCAGGTCGGCGGCGTCCGGCCCGGCCTGCGCCACGAACTGCTCCGTGGTCACCGAGCCGTGCCGGTGGGCCGTTGCCCAGTCCCGCAGCAGCGCGAAGAACCGCTCGTCCCCGGTCCGGACGCGCAGGGCGTGCAGCGCCAGCGCGCCGCGCTTGTAGACGCGGGTGTCGAACAGGCGCGGCAGGCCCGGGTCGGCCAGCACCAGGTCGGCGGGCTGCGCGGCCACCACGGCGTGCCACTCGCGGGCGTGCGCGGCGGCCGACCGCCCGCCGGACGACTCCGACCACAGCCACTCCGCGTACGTGGCGAAGCCCTCGTTGAGCCAGATGTGGCGCCAGTCGGCGATGGTCAGGCTGTTGCCGAACCACTGGTGCGCCAGCTCGTGCACCACCAGCCGCTCGTGGGTGCGCCGCCCGTCGACGTGGTTGGCGCCGAAGATCGCCATGCCCTGCGCCTCGATGGGGTCGTCGAGGTTGTCGTCGGTGACCACCAGCTGGTAGTCGCCGAACGGGTAGGGACCGAAGAACCCCTCCAAGGTTTTCATGATCTTGGCGTGGCGACCGAGGTCGTGGGTGGCGGCGCGGCGCAGGCGCGGCGGGATCCACGCGCGGGACCGGCCGGACCCGAGTGACAGCTCCTCGTAGCGCCCGATCTGCACGCTCATCAGGTAGGTCGCCGTGGGCTCGGGACGCTCGTAGAACCAGGTCCGGGTGCTGCCCGAGCGCCGGCGCGCGGTCAGCACGCCTGTGACCAGCACGGTGTAGGGAGCGTCGGTGGTGACCGCGACCCGGTACGCGGCCTTGTCGCCGAGCGTGTCGTTGCAGGGGAACCACGACGGCGCGCCGACCGGCTGGCTGGCCACCAGCGCGCCGTCGGCCAGCTCGTCCCAGCCGACGTCGCCCCACCGGCTCGACACCGGGCGCGGGTTGCCGACGTAGCGCACCTCGACGGTGAACGTCGCGCCCGGTTCGACCGGACGGGCGGGCGTGACGCGCAGCTTGCCGCCGCGGTGGGTGAAGGTCGCCCTCCGGCCGTCGACCGTGACCCGCGGGACCGTGAAGGTTCCGAGGTCGAGCGTGAGCCGTGGCAGCGCCGCTCCGGCCGATGCGGTGATCACCGCGCGTCCGGCCAGCCGGTTGGGGCCGACCTTGTAGTCCAGCTCCAGGTCGTAGTGCGTGACGGTGTAGCCGCCGTTGCCGTGCTGGGGGAGGTAGGAGTCGCCGGAGCGGTCCGCCACCTTCATCCGCGGTGCCACGCGGTGATGGGGTTGCCCAGCCAGCGGGTGTCGGCCGGGACGCGGTCGCCGCGGGTCACCAGCGAGCCCGGGCCGACGGTGGTGCGGGCGCCGATGGCCGCGCCGGGCAGCACGATGCCGTTGGGGCCGAGGGTGGCGCCCCGGTCGAGGTGGACCGTGTCCATGCTCATGATCCGATCATGGAACAGGTGGGTCTGCACGACGCAGCCCCGGTTGACGGTCGCACCGTCACCCAGGCGGACCAGGTCCGACTCGGGCAGCCAGTAGCTCTCCAGCCACACCCCGCGCCCGATCGAGGCGCCCATCGTGCGCAGCCAGGCGGTCAGCACCGGCGTGCCGGCGGCGGGCCCGACGAGCCACGGCACCGCGAGCAGCTCGACGAACATGTCGGCCAGCTCGCCGCGCCAGACGAACGAGCTCCACAGCGGGTGCTCGACGGCACGCAGCCGCCCGACCAGCGCCCACTTCGCCAGTGCCGCCACCGTCGCGGCGATCACCCCTGCCACCAGCAGGAACGGTCCGGCGAGCACGGCGGCGAGCAGCCACCCGCCCGTCGCCTGCGCGGTCAGCAGGGCCGCGATCACCGCGAACGCCAGCGCGGCCGAGGCCATCAGCGGCAGGACCCGGCACAGCTCCACCAGCGCGCGGGCGATCTTGAGCCGGCGCGGCGGGTGGTAGGTGCGGCTGGTGTCGCCCCGCTCGACGGCGCGGCGCAGCGGCATCGGGGGCAGCCCGAGCCACGACGAGCCCTTCTTGGCCTTGCGCGGGGTGGACGACAGCACGCCGACCAGCCCGCGGTCGGGCACCTTGTGTCCCGGCGCGGTCATGCCCGAGTTGCCGAGGAACGCCTGCTTGCCGACCCGTGACGGCGCCACGTGCAGCCAGCCACTTGCCAGCTCGTAGGTCCCGACCATCGTGTCGTCGGCGAGGAACGCGCCGTCGGCGACGGTGGTCATCTTCGGCAGCGCGATCACCGTGGACGCCTCGACGTCGCGGCCGATCTTCGCCCCCAGCAGCCGCAGCCAGGTGGGCGTGGCGAGGCTCGCGTAGAGCGGGTAGAGGCCGATCCGGGCCAGACCCATCAGGCGCTCGGTGGTCCACACCTGCCAGCCGATCCGGCTGTGCACGGGGTGGTAGCCCTCGACCATGCCGACGCCGAGCAGCCGCACCGCCGCGAGCACGAGCAGTGCGTAGGTCACGAGGTAGGCGAGCGCGGCGACGGGCACCACGGCGGCCACGGCGCCGAGCCCGGTCGTGCGCGACAGCACGGACGCGCCCGTCGGCGATCCGGGCGCGGCGAGCGCGAGCAGCGCGACACCAGGTGCCGCGGCGACGGCCGGCAGCAGCCCGAGCGCGGTGGAGGTGACGCCGTACGCCGTCACCCAGAACCGCGAGCGCGGCGGCCGCGACGCGGGCCAGCGGAGCGTGCTCCGGCCGGTGCGGGCGGCGGGTGAACCGGCCCAGCGCTGCCCCGCCGGGACGGCGCCATGCACCGTCGACCCGGCCACGACCTCGGCGTTCTTCCCGATCCGGGCGCCGGGCATGAGGGTGCTGCGCGCGCCGATCCGGGCGCCGGCACCGATGCGGATCTTCCCGATGCGCACGACGTCGCCGTCCACCCAGTGGCCCGCGAGATCCACCTCGGGCTCGACGGAGGCGCCGCGGCCGAGCTTGAGCAGGCCGGTGACCGGGGGAGCGGAGTGCAGGTCGACGTCGTCGCCGATCTTCGCGCCGAGCAGCCGCGCGTAGCGGGTGGTCCAGGAGGCGGCCGAGAGGCCGGTGGCACCGGAGAGCTCGGCCAGGCGCGTGGCGGCCCAGAGCCGCAGGTGCACCGAGCCGCCGCGCGGATACGTTCCGGTCCGCACTCCGCGCAGCAGCAGCCGGGCGCCCCCGGCGGCGATCCCGATGCGGCCGGGCGGGCTGAACAGCACCAGCCAGGCCAGCGCCAGCGCCCACCACGGCACGGCAGGGGCGCCCGGGAGGAGCCCCGCCGCGAGCGTCGACAGGGCGGCGGCCACCGTGGTCCAGCGCAACCCGACGATCGCCAGGATCGGCGCCATCAGCAGGGCCTGCAGGAACCCGGCGCGGCGCGGGACCGGCGTGACGTCGCGGCGGGCGGTGGTCCCGCCCGTCATGGCGTCGAGGGTGGAGGCCAGTGCACCGAGCGTCGGGCGCAGGTAGAGGTCGTTCACCGACACCTGCGGGTACCGCGTGCGGATCAGCGCGACGAGCTGCGCGGCGGTCAGGCTGCCGCCGCCGTGGGTGAAGAAGTCGGCGCCGGGATCGCCGACGGTCACGCCGAGGATCTCGGCCCAGCCCGTGGCCAGCCACTCCTCGGTCGGGGTGAGCGCACCCGGCGCGACGGCACGGGTCGGCAGGGGCCAGGGCAGCGCGTCCCGATCGACCTTGCCCGACGTGCGGGTCGGCAGCTCCTCGACGACGGCCAGCAGTGGCACGAGTGCGGACGGGAGCTGGTCGCGCAGCAGCCGGGCGCCCTCGTCGGGGTCGACGTCGCCGGCGACGTAGCCGACGAGCACCTGGTTGCCCGCCTTCGTGCGGCGCACGGCCGCGGCCGCGCCGCGAACGCCGGGCAGCGACTGCAGCGCGGCGTCGACCTCGCCGAGCTCGATGCGGCGCCCGCCGAGCTTGACCTGCTCATCGGCGCGGCCGAGGAACACCAGCCCGGCCTCCTCCGCGCGCACGACGTCCCCGCTGCGGTAGGCGCGGGCCCAGCCCAGCGAGGCCAGCGGCGGGTACTTGGCGGCGTCCTTCTCCGCGTCGAGATAGCGGGCCAGGCCGACCCCGCCGATGACCAGCTCGCCGGAGGACCCCATCCCGACCGGCTCGCCCGCGGCGTCGACGACGGCGAGCTCCCACCCGTCGAGCGGCAGCCCGATCCGGACGGGCCCGTCCGCGGTCAGGGGCGCGGCGCAGGCGACGACGGTCGCCTCGGTGGGGCCGTAGGTGTTCCACACTTCGCGCCCCTCGACGGCCAACCGCTCGGCCAGCTCGGGCGGGCACGACTCGCCGCCGAAGATCAGCAGCCGGACGTCCTCGAGCGCGTCCGCGGGCCACAACGCGGCGAGCGTCGGCACGGTGGAGACGACGGTGATGCGCTGCGCCTCCAGCCACGGGCCGAGGTCGACGCCGGTCCGGACCAGCGCCCGCGGGGCGGGCACCAGGCAGGCGCCGTGCCGCCAGGCCAGCCACATCTCCTCGCAGGAGGCGTCGAACGCCACCGACAGGCCGGCCAGCACGCGGTCGCCGGGGCCGATCGGCCCCCCACCGGTGTCCTCGGCGGCGAGGAAGAGGCGGGCCTCCGCGTCGACGAACGCGGCGGCGGCGCGGTGGCCGACGGCCACGCCCTTGGGCTTCCCGGTGGAGCCGGAGGTGAAGATGATCCACGCGTCGTCGTCGGTGCCCGGCCGCCCGGGGTGCCCGACGGGGGTCCCCAGGACCGAGACCCCGCTGTCGTCCACGACGGCGCACGCCGCGGCCTCGCCGAACACCAGCTCGGCACGCTCCTCGGGGTCGTCGGCGTCGACGGGCACGTAGGCGGCTCCCGAGGCCAGCACGGCCAGCACGGAGACGTACAGCTCGGCGGTGCCAGAGGAGATCCGGATGCCGACGCGGTCGCCGACCCCGATGCCGGCGGCGGCCAGCGTCGCGCCCACGACGTCGATCGCGGCGGCGAGCCCGCGGTAGGTCAGGACCGCGCCGCCCGCGTCGATCGCGGGCGCGTCCGGGAACCGCGACGTGGTCGCGTCCAGGACGTCGAGCAGCGTGCGCGGCGCCGGTGCCGGGCCGGACGTGTACAAGGCAGGCGCGAACAGGGCAGGACCGACGGCGAGGGTCATCGCAACCTTCTGCAGCAGCTCCGCGTCGTCGCTCCGGGACACGGTGGACCGGGTGTGAAGCCACCGTAAACGGCAGCTGACATCGGCGTCTCGGAGTCGTGTCGGGATTCACCCGCCGGTTGCCTCCCCGTCGAGAAAGGTCGGGCGGAGTGTCGGGGGATCGCGGTACGCTCGGCCCGTCCCACGAGCAGAGGTAGAAAGTAGGCGGCTGACCCCTTGACCGGTACCGAACCCGGCTCCATCCCGTCCCGCGAGGCCCAGTCTCGAATGGTCGTCCCGGATGCCGCCCTGCTCTCCCTGCTGGGTTCGCGTGACGAGAGCCTGCGCACCGCGGAGGATCTGCTCGAAGCCGATGTCCACGTCCGTGGCAACGAGCTCACCCTCACGGGTGTGCCGGCCGATGTCGCGTTCGCGGAGCGCGTCTTCACCGAGCTGATCACCCTGGCCGGGCGCGGCCAGCAGGTCACCGCCGAGGCCGTGCGCCGCACCGTCGAGATGCTCGGTCAGGGCAGCGAGAAGAAGCTCGGCGAGTCGCCGGCGGAGGTGCTGAGCCTCGACATCCTCTCGCGGCGCGGCAAGACGATCCGTCCGAAGACGCTCAACCAGAAGCGCTACGTCGACGCGATCGACCACCACACCATCGTCTTCGGCATCGGCCCGGCCGGCACCGGCAAGACCTACCTGGCCATGGCGAAGGCCGTGCAGGCGCTGCAGACGAAGTCGGTCAACCGCATCATCCTGACGCGCCCGGCCGTCGAGGCGGGGGAGAACCTGGGCTTCCTGCCCGGCACGCTGTTCGAGAAGATCGACCCCTACCTGCGCCCGCTCTACGACGCGCTGCACGACATGATCGATCCCGAGTCGATCCCCAAGCTGATCGCCGCGGGCACCATCGAGGTGGCGCCGCTGGCGTACATGCGCGGCCGCAGCCTGAACGACGCGTTCATCATCCTCGACGAGGCGCAGAACACCACGCCGGAGCAGATGAAGATGTTCCTAACGCGCCTCGGCTTCGGTTCCAAGATCGTGGTCACCGGCGA
>JBBQEF010000176.1:0-11736 GCA_038320445.1 Mycobacteriales bacterium | reverse complement strand
GGCAGGATCTCGGTGAGCCGGACGGGCTGCCCGAGCAGCTCGCCGCGCAGCGTGCGGTGCAGCATGGCCTGGGCGTGCTTGGCGCCGGTGTATCCGGCGCCGTTGTCGTAGGGCTCCAGCGCGGCGATGGACGTGACGGTGACGATGTGCCCGTCGCCGGAGGCGATCAGGGCAGGGAGCAGCGCCTGGGTGACACGCAGCGTGCCGATGACGTTGGTCTCGAACATCCAGCGCCAGTCGTCCTCGCGGGCCTCGGCCACCGGCTCCAGGCCCTTGGCGCCGCCGGCGTTGTTGACCAGCAGATTCGCCCGCGGCACGGCGGCGGCGAACGCGGCGACCGAGGCGGCGTCGGTGACGTCCAGGCACACGGCGGTGCCGTCGATCTCGGCGGCGATCTCGGCGCAGAGGTCCACCCGGCGGGCGCCGAGCACTACGTGGAAGCCGGCCTTGGCCAGCGCGCGGGCGGTGGCGGCTCCGATGCCCGAGCTGGCTCCGGTGACGACGGCGGTGGGACGGTCGGGCGTCATGCCACGACCCTAAAGGGTCACTCCAGGCCGCGCTGCGCCCCTCGGGAGCCGCGCCGCGCGGCCGCTCGCTGCCACGCGAAGACGCTGTACCCGACCCCGCCGAGGCCGGCGCCGACCACGCAGGTGAGGAACCAGGTGTCGAGAGGACGGCCGGAGACGATCCACGCAGCCGCCAGCACCGCGGCCGCCACGGCCCAGAGCACGCTGCCGACGGCCAGCACGGTGATCATCTGGTGGAAGCGCGCGGGGAGTGCCGGTGGATCGACCACACCGTCAGCCTAGCTTGTTCCGAACAGGAGGTGAGGCTGACCTCATCCAAGGTTGCTTCGTGGTGGGAGCGACGCGTCGGTTCGGATCGACGTCCGTCCGGCGTCAGGCGCTGTAGATGCGCACCCAGTCGATCTGGAACTTCACCGTCTCCGGAGTCGTGTCGTCCGGGGCCGGGATCCAGTCGGTGCCGTACGGCCCGATGTCCTGCTGGATGCCCAGGTGCATCGGACCGGGCGGCAGCTGGGCCTTGTCGGTGGTCCGGAAGATCTCCTTGCCGTCGAGGAACCCGGCGATGTGATCAGGGGTCCACTCGACCGCGTAGTTGTGCCACTGCGAGAAGTCGCCGGTCTGGGAGACGCCGTTCTGCTTGTTGTCCTCGCCGTAGTGCACGGTGAAGTTGTTGACCTTGCGATCACCCTTCGGGATCTCCAGGAAGTCGACTTCGCCGCCGACCGGCCAGTTCTCCGCGTCCGGCCACAGCAGCAGGACGGGGCCGAAGCCGGTGCCGGGCTGCGAACGGGCCCGGACCTCCCAGCGGCCGTACATCTGGCCCGGGTCCCACGACAGCCCGCCCGAGAACTTGCCGTGGCCGGTGATCGTCAGCCGGCCGTCGCCCACCGACAGGTTCTCCTCCTGGTGGCGCCCGACCCCGTCGGTGGTCTTGCCCGTGTAGGGGCTCCAGACCTGCTTGTCGAGTGAATCGCCGTTGAACTCGTCGTCGGCGATCATCGACCAGTTCCCCCGCACGGCCGCCTCGTCGGCGGTGCGGGCGTCCTGGGGCGGGGTGGTGGTGAGCGGGCGCTGGGTGGTCGGCGCTGCCGTCGGGGCCGAGACCCCCGCCGTGCGGATGACGACCAGCAGCGCCCCGACCAGTGCGACGACCGCCACCACGGCGAGCACGATGATCACTGCCCGCCGACGGTTCGGAGTGGGATCCGGCGTCGGCGACTCGGGCGTGCTCAGCTGCTGGGTGTCGGACACGGGGCCCAGCGTAGGCAACCGCCACTGTGCGCGCGCTGAGAGCCGCCGTCACCCGGTGCTCGCGGGAGCTGTCGCAGTGGTGCCGGACCTGATCGGGTACTGGCGTACCCAGTCGACCTGCAGGGTCGATCCCTTCGGTGTGACGCCGTCCGGGAACCAGTCCAGCTGGATGCACAGGTGCATCGGGCCGGGCGGGAACGTGGTGGTGTCGGTGGTGCGAAACCACTGCTTGCCGTCCACGAACGCCGTGATCGCCTGCGGGGTCCACTCCACGGCCCAGTTGTGCCACCGTGTCGCGTCGATCGCCACGTGGCCGTCGACCTGTGCGTTGTCCGCCCCGTAGTGGAGGAAGAAGTTCGTCGACCGGCGCGAGCGGTCGGTCATCTCCATGAAGTCGACCTCGCCGCCCACGGGCCAGTTCTCGGCGTCGGGCCACAGCAGCATCAGCGCGTTGTAGGACGAGTCGGACGCGGGAGCCCTGATCCGGCCCTCCCAGCGGCCGTACTTCTGCCCCGGGTTCCAGGCCATGCCTGCGGTGGTGCCGGACGAGTCGCCGGTGATCGTCATCACGCCGCCGGTGACCGACACGGCCGACGGCGACCGCCTGCCCTGCCCCGCGTGACCGGGGCCGTCGTAGACGCTCCACTGGTCGGTGCCGCCGCTGAAGTCGTCCTTGCGGTCGGGTGTGCCCCAGCCGTGGGTCGCGGCCGCGGTGGTCCCGTCGCCGGCGGCGCCGGGGTCGGTGCCGCCCGCCCCCGTCCGGTCGGGCGAGGGCGTGGTGGTCGGCCCCGACCGTGAGCTCGGCGCGGTGGGTGTGGGGGTGACCGCGGTCGGGCTGACCGACGGTGCTGTCGTGGGTACCCCGGTGAGGACCGTCGTGCCCGGGATGTCGGGGACCTTCGCCCCCGGCGCCACGAGCACCACCGCCACGGCGAACCCCGCGGCGATCAGCCTGCGGATGAGTTCCTGGAGCTGGTCGACGGTCATGCCGCGGGCTCCTCGACGCGAGGCGCACCGGGATCCGGTGCGGTGACGGTGATGGGGGCAGGCATGGCCGGCTCCTGTCGCATTCAGTCCTCCCCGGAGGGAAGATCGGGGGTGTCGGCGGCCACGAGCCACCCGCCGTCCGGCTGCTCGGCGAGGACGATCCAGCCGGCGAGCAGCTCGATCGCCTGGGCGCCGCCCGGTGGTCCGGTGGCGGTGCCCACCTCGGCGCGGTAGCCGCGCCGTGCGCCGCCCGCATCGGAGGCGGCGAGCTGCAGCGCGGTGACGGTGGCGGTGCGCTGCGTTCCTTCGGGTGGGGGATCCAGGACGACCACCCCGACGGCTGCCGCCGGGCTGCCGGGCACGGCATAACCGGCCGCACGCCGCTGGGTGCGGCCGGCGTCGCCGGGCCGGATGGTGTGCGCAGCAGCCAGGTAGGCCCGGGCGACCGCCTCCGGATCGGTGAGGTCGACCGACGGATCGACGGGTGCGGGATCTGCGCCGCGCCCGACGGGAGCCGCGCCGAGGGCGGTGCGCTCCTCCTGGCTGAGCACGCCGCGACCCGAAGGCGGCGGCGCCCCCGCTGCACCGACGAGCACGAGCACCACTGCGGTGACCGCGACGGCCACGCCTGCGGCCAGTGCCGGGCGGATCCAGGAACGGTTCACGGCGTCACTCCCGGAAGCTCGCGTGGACGTGGTCGAAATGCCCACCGGTGGCATTGCGCACGTCGTAGACGCCGCCGCCCGTGTAGCGGGTGCCCCAGCTGCCGGCCTGGTCCTTCACACCGGGATCCCAGTAGCGGCCCTGCCAGATCAGGTACTTGACCTCGAGCGGGCCGGCGTTGGCACGCAGCCAGTCGGCCACGGCCCAGCCGTTGTCGCGTTCGGCGCCCGCGGCGAACGTGCCCGGCTTCGTGACCATGAAATCGCAGGCCCGGCCCTTGGGGTGATCGCTGGTGGGGTTCCAGGCGTGCGCGTCCCAGCAGCCGGTGTTGTGGATCGTCGGACCCTTCGACCAGCCGTCGAACGCCGTCGTCACCGCCTCCAGGCCGTGTCGGGTCGCACCGGTGAGGCAGCCGTCCCTGCGGGTCGGGTCGGGCGGTCGGCAAGCAGTGGCGCCGCCGTCCCACGCGGTGGGCCCGGCCTGCTCGCGGGCACCCGGGGCCGGGGCCGGGGCCGGGGCCGGAGACCGAGCCGGGGCCGGAGACCGAGCCGGGGCCGGAGACCGAGCCGGGGCCGGAGACCGAGCTGGGGCCGGAGACCGAGCCGGAGCCGGAGACCGAGCCGGAGCCGGAGCCGGGGAGCGGGGCGGCCGTACCGGTGCGGCGAACCGGGCCATGTTGCCGTGTACCGCGTCGATGTAGCGGGTGATCAGCTGTGCGCAGCGCTGCGCACACCCCGCCTCGCCCGCCGTGGGGATGCCGGTACGACTCCCTGTGACCCGTCCACAGCCGGCGACGTGGCACACCAGCATCGCGTCGAGCGGGGCGGTGGGTTTGCGCGTGGCCTTCAGGTGCGCGGTGACGGCGCGCAGGTTCGCGCAGACCCACGGCACCGCGATCCCCAGATGGGCCCGGGGCGACAGGACGTCGGCCTCGGCTCCGGGTGGGTCGGACGCCCAGGCCGCGCCGCCGGCGGCGATCCAGTTGCTCTGTGCGAACTGGTAGAGCCCGGCCGCGCCGTCCGGTCCGTCCGTGTGGAGGCCGGGGTCCCAGCCCGACTCGGCTTGCACCTGGGCGACCACCCACAGGGGCGGCAGCTCGGGGCAGGCGGTGGCGGTCAGGTCGGAGATCAGGGGGAGCGACTCGCGGGCGAGGGCCGGGAGTGTCTCCACGTCGATCCCGGTGACTGCGGCAGGTGGAACCGCAGCGGTGGCAGGCACGGCGCTGATCAGCAGCAGGCACGACAGCACCGCCAGCGCCACCGCGGGGAGCCGTCGCAGGACGGTCGTCGGAACCGGCACGGTTCACCCGGCCCGCCGCGCCGCGGCGAACCCGGCGGCCTCGAGCGCATCGTCGTCGAGCGACTCGGCGCAGCAGCCGTCCCGCTCCGAGACCGGTGGCCGCGGTGCCGTCCCGGGCCCGAGCAGGGTGGGGTCTGCGGCGGGAACCCGGTACCGGACGCCCGCCGCGGGGGGCGCGTCGTACCGGAGCTGCCCGGAGCGGACGAGCGCCGCGGCGATGTCGCGCAGCGCTGCCGCGTAGGCCTGCAGCGGCCGCGGAAGGTGATCGGCCGGCAGCGCCAGGAGCCTCGCGATCTCCTCGGACGGCGCCGGAACTCCCTGCGAGCGGCGGAGATGAGGGACGACGACAACGGCGAACCGGGACCTCAGCAACGGCAACGGCGTGGCGGGCTCACACCCCCCGAGAGCCCTCACACCCCCCGTCGACCCGGGGTGCGAAGTGGATGGGGGGGTGCGGACCGGAGGGCCGGCCGCGATCGCGAGCACCGGCCGCGGGCCCACGGAGGGTGTGAGCAGGGACAGCGCGTGCGACAGCGCGTGCTCGCCGACGCACACGATGTCGGCGGCCTCCTCCGCGCCGTCGGCCTCGTCGGCGTGCAACGCCGCCGCGATGGTGCTGGTGCCGGCGCCGGGATGGAGCCCGAGGACGACCGGCGTGCGCAGCGCGTTCACCGACCACCGCCGACGCGGGGTTCGACCAGCGGATCGTCGTCGGCGAGGGAGTGGTCCTCGACCCCGGGCCGTGACGCGGCGGGCGGCGCGGCCTCCTCGCCGAGCGTCTCCTCCCAGGCGTCGACGACGAGCCGTCGGCCGTCGAACGTGACCGGTACCGACAACCGGATCCAGCAGGACGCGAGGCTGCGCCAGCCGCGACCGGTCGGCGCGGGTGCGGCCGACGGGACCCCGGGCGCGTCCGGATCGGCAACCGGATCCGACGTGTGCTCGCCGACCGACCGGTACGGCGTGACCCGCACCCGGACGTCGACGAGCACGCGCCCGTCGCCGTCCGGGCGGACGAGGCCGGGCAGCGCGAAATCGGCCCGCTGCCTGCCGTGCCCCGACCAGCCGAGCCGGGCCGGATCGCGGCCGGCAGCCGGCAGGTAGTCGAGCAGGACCCGGCCGCGCCGGGCGGGCTCGTCCTGGTCCCAGGACAGATAGTCGACGGCGAACGCGCCGGCCAGCGCGGCCGCCTCCGCCCGGTCCGGGACGGCGGGCGGGCCGGGCACGGGCGGGAAGCCGTGGGGGTCGGTCGGCGGATCGGCGTAGGGATCCGGGCGGGGCACGACCGGCCTCGCGGCACGCGTGGCAGGCCCGGGCCGCGGGGCGCCGGCGCCGATCGGTGGTGGCCCGGCCGGGAACGTCCCCCACGGACCCGGCGGCCGACCCGCGGGGGTGGCGGGCGCCGGGTTCGGGCGGCCGAAGAGCCGGAAGCGGGACATGGCCGTCATCGGAGCGGCGGAGCAGGGTTTCGAGACACGGTTCCCCCGTCTTCGGGCGCGCGGAACTACACCCGCGGCGGATGCCGGGGTGGGACACATCAGGTGGAGGCCGCCGTGACGGCTTCAGGAACGCGCCGACTGTAGGAGCGGACCGGGGAGCCTCGTGGCCGAACGGGAAAAGCGCTTTGCGATGGTGAACGACATCGCTGGTGCGGTGGCCACGAACGTTGCCCGGGCCCGCGAGGACCGGTGAACGTTGGTGGCCGTCGCGCTACGGCTAGGGGAGCGGCCAGGCGTGCACCGGCGCGTTGGCCGCCGAGCGTTCGAGGTAGTGGCTGAGCATCCGGCGCAGGGCGGCCGGGCGGTCGGCTCCCTTCGCCTCCAGCGCCGCGACCGCGTCCAGCTGCCAGGCCGCGCCCGTGCGCCGCGTGGCGCAGCGGCGTTCGATCACCGACAGGTAGCGGTCGATGACCTCACCGGCGACGCCCCAGCGGGTCAGCCCCTCGGCGGCCTGCGGCAGCAGCTTGCGCAGCACCAGCTCGTCGGGACGGATCCAGCCCGACCCCGGCCAGTAGAGCGGCCCGTCCATGCCGTGGCGGGCGGCGGTGGTGAAGTTCTCCTCGACGGCTTCGAACGACATCGAGCTCCACAGCGGCCGCTCGGCCTCGACCAGGACGCGGAGCAGCCCGTAGAAGAACAGCGCGTTGGCCACCATGTCGATGGCGGTCGGCCCGGCCGGCAGCACCCGGTTCTCGACGCGCACGTGCGGCACACCGCCCGCGACGTCGTAGACCGGGCGGTTCCACCGCCAGATGGTGCCGTTGTGCAGGCGCAGCTCGTCGAGCTGGGGCACCCGGCCCGCCGCCAGCTCGGCCATCGGGTCGGTGTCCTCGGTGATCGGCATCAGGCCCGGGAAGTACCGGCCGTTCTCCGCGAAGAGATCCAGCACCGAGGTGATCCAGCGCTCGCCGAACCACACCCGCGGCCGCACGCCCTGGTTGCGCAGCTCCACCGAACGGACGTCGCAGGACTGCTCGAACAGGGGAATCCGGGTCTCCGCCCAGAGGCGGGAGCCCATGAGGAACGGCGAGTTCGCCCCCACGGCCAGTTGCACGCCCGCGAGGCACTGCGCGGCGTTCCAGTACCCCGCGAAGGAGTCCGGGTGGACCTGCAGGTGCAGCTGCATCGACGTGCACGCGGCCTCGGGGGCGATGGAGTCGAAGTCGGCGGTGAGCCGGTCGGGTGTCACGCTGTGCCGCCCCGACGGGTCGTCCCCCGAGATGTCCAGCCGGATGGGCTCACCCCGCGCGTTGAGCATCTGCTCGTTGAGCAGGACGTAGCGGCGATCGGCGGACAGCGCCTCGACCACGAGATGGCGGTGCTCCAGCGTCGGGAGGATCCCGATCACGGCCAGCTGCGAACCGCAGTCACGCGCCCTGGCCCTGGCCACCGCCAGTTCCTCGAGCAGCTGGCGCTCCAGCTGGCGCCACTCGTCGCCCGGCAGCGGGCGCGGCGGCAGGTTCAGTTCGAGGTTCCACCGGCCCAGCTCGGACTGGAACTCGGCGGCGCCGATCGCGCGTAAC
Organism: Mycobacteriales bacterium; assembly: GCA_038320445.1. Taxonomy (GTDB): domain Bacteria; phylum Actinomycetota; class Actinomycetes; order Mycobacteriales; family Pseudonocardiaceae; genus Pseudonocardia. The sequence goes on along the minus strand of JBBQEF010000176.1, from coordinate 3,987 downwards.
ACGTCGGCTCCGGTCAGCGAGGGGGCGAGGTCGTCGTCGACGAGGTTGAGCTCCAGCTCGATGCCGGTCATGGGTTCGTCGCGCGCGAAGGGACTCTCGCGCAGCATCACCGCCAGCGTGTCGAGGCACCGCTGAACCTTCGCCCGGTAGACCTGGCGATCGCGTCGACTGAACGTGGTGCGGTCGACGTCCTGGCCCATGCGTGCACTGCCTCCCTGCCCCCGGGCCGATCCGACCGTGCCCGCCCGAGATACCACCGGGCGTTGACCCGATCGGGCGAGGTTGTCCACCGTGACACACCCGTGATCCCGCCGCTACCTCTGTCCGGATGACGGGGCCGAGCGGTGCCTGCGCTGCCGGGCCCCCCGCCTGGGACGATGCGTCCCCGTGGCCACCATCACTCCCGTCGCGGACGCGGACGACCCCCGCGTCGACGATTTCCGCGACCTCACCGCCGCCGACCGCCGCCCCGACCGTCCGGGCGGCCGCGGCCTCGTGATCGCCGAGGGAGTCGTGGTCGTGCGGCGGCTGCTGGAGTCGCCCTATCCCGTGCGGTCGCTCCTCGGGGTGCCGCGGCGGCTCGACGAGCTGGCCGCCGACCTCGCCGCCTGCGACGTGCCCGCCTACGCCGCCGACGCGGACACGATGGCCGCGGTGGTCGGGTTCCACCTCAACCGGGGCGTGCTCGCCGTGGCCGACCGGGCACCCGCGCCGCGCGTCGACGAGCTGCTCCGCACCGCGCGCGTGCTCGCGGTGCTGGAGGGCGTCGGGGACCACGAGAACCTCGGCGCGCTGTTCCGCAACGCCGCCGCGCTGGGCGTCGACGGGGTTCTCCTCGGCCCGCGCTGTTCGGACCCCCTCTACCGGCGCAGCGTCCGCGTCTCGATGGGGCACGTGCTGCGCGTGCCGTTCGCCGAGCTGCCGGGCCCGTGGCCGGGGTCGCTGGATGTGCTGCGGGCCGCCGGGCTGCGGCTGGTGGCGCTGACGCCGGACCCGCACGCCGAGACGCTCGCCGGGGCGGGGCTGGCCGGTCAGCGGGTGGCGCTGCTGCTCGGTGCGGAGGGTCCGGGGCTGACGGCCGAGGCGCTCGCCGCCGCCGACGTCCACGTCCGGATCCCGATGGCGACGGGCGTCGATTCACTCAATGTGGCGACGGCTGCGGCGGTGGCGTTCCACGCGGTCGGCTCGCCGTAGGCTGGCCGCTGCACGTGACCGATCGGGGGTGGACGGTGCTCGGGGACCGGCAGCCGGGAGAACCACAACTGCCCGTCGAACTGGAGAACGCGCTGCAGGAATGGGCGGCGTTCGCCTCCGCCGTCACACGGTCGGGTCGCCCGGAGGAGGTCCAGCTGCTGCGCCGTCGCGGCCGGCAGCTCGCGTCCCGGGTGGCCGACGTGCTCGGACGGCCGGTGGATCTGGTCGACCCGGTCACGGGCGCCGTCGAATCGGTGCAGGCGGGGAGCACCGGGCCGCTCCCACTGCTGGCCGCCGAGCCGCCGGGGCCGACGCCGTGGGCCACCGGGTTGACCGTGGCCGCGTTCTTCGCCGTGCTCGTCACGATCGGGGACGTGGTGCTGAGCCGCGCGTTCGGCGAGGCGTTCGGGCTGCTGTGGGTGCCGGCGAACCTCGTGGTGGCGCTCGGGCTGTCACCGTCGCTGTGGATGGCGCGGCGTACGCCGTTGTGGCGCTGGCCCGCGCTCGGTGCGGCGGCCGGTCTGGCCGTGGCATGGGTGGTGCTGCTGCTCGGCCTGCTCGGCTGAGGCGGGCGCGCGCGGTGAGGCGCCGAGACGGTGATCGGTGGGCCGGGCCGGGTCGGTGATCGTCGGATGGGTGCATCGGCGGCCGTTTACGGCCGGGAAGGCACCCATCCGGTGATCAGCAGTGGCCCAGCCCGCCTCAGCGCTGTCCGCGCACGCCGAGCAGTACCTCGTCCCAGGACGGCATGACGGGCTTGCCCTTCTTCGTGCGGCGAGCGGCGGCCGCGGGGGCCGGCTGCTCCGCGGCCGGATCGGGCTGCTCGCGAGGGGCCTCTGCTGCAGGCGCTCCGGCACGCGCAGGCTGGGGCGGCCCGGGTTCGCTCGGCTGCTCGGGCTGCCGTTCGACCTCGGACTGCCGTCGGGTCTCGGGCTGCCGAACCGGCTCCGGCGGATGCACGGGCTCTGGTTGGCGTGCCGGCTCCGGCTGGCGCTGGATCTCCGGTTGGCGTTGATTCTCCGGCTGGTGCTGGATCTCCGGTTGGCGCTGGATCTCCGGTTGGCGCTGGCCCTCGGGCTGGCGCACGGGTTCGGGCTGGCGCTGGACCTGCGGGGGTTCCGGACGGCGCTGGACCGGTGGCTCGGGCCGCCGCGGCTCCGGCGCGGTACGCGCCGGGGACCGCTCGACCGTGGCCGTGCGGGCCTCGGGGCCGCGCGGGGGACCAGCGGCCCGGCCGGCGGCGGACGCCGCGGCGCGCAGCTCCTCGACGGGTGCCGGTGCCGGGCCGAGCTCGTCCGGGCGGCCGATGTCGATCACCGGGCCGACCGTGCGCAGCGGACGTGCCGGAAGGCCCTCGACCAGGTCGGATGCGTGCTCGTCGACGGCGGTGACGGTGCCTCCGTGGGCGCCGGGCTGGAACGTCCACTGCGCGCGGTTGTCCGAGCGCCCGGCCCGCCAGGACAGCGCGACGACCCAGCGGCCGTCCTCGCCCTTCCACGAGTCCCAGTCGGCGTCGGCGTAGTCCTGACCGCGCAGTCCGAACGTGTGTGCCACGACGTCGCCGAGCATGCGCGTGTCCGGCCCGTCGGCGCGGATCGGGTGGGCGCGCTGCGCGACCTCGGCGGTGCGGGACCGCTCCAGGAGCACCGGGTACGCGAAACGTTCGATCTTCTGCTCGGGAACGCCTGCCGCCGCGGCGACCTGCTCCACGGACGCTCCGGCGCGGATACGGGCCTGGATCTCACGTGGACGCAACTGGCTCTCCAACTCGATCGCGATCTGTCCGAGCCGGGTCAGGTCTCCCCGAGCGGCAGCGCGCAACTGCTCGTCAGCCGCCACCGTGAAGCGCTCCCGTCGGCCGGGGTCCTCGAGGACGACGGAGAGCTCCCCGTCCCCCTCGGTGATCCCGACGACCCGCAGCGCCCGCATCGGCGGCCTCCCCGCTCTCATTCCCCGCCCGGGTGACGGTAGTTGTCGAACCGCAACCGACAGCGGAGGCGCGCCGAACCCGGAAAACCGGTTCCGGCCGGGGAATGTGCTGCCCCCCGGCCTCGTGCGCACGCAGCGTGTCATATCGGTCGCACGGGGTAGCTCTGGGGCTGGTGTCAAAGATGTGACTGCGGTGCGTATGAGGACGCCCGGGTGATCAGCCCAGGTGCTCGACCACCCAGTCGACGCACTCCGTCAGCGCGGTCACGTCGCCCGGGTCCACCGCCGGGAACATGCCGATGCGCAGCTGGTTGCGGCCCAGCTTGCGGTACGGCTCGGTGTCGACGATGCCGTTGGCCCGCAGCACCTTGGCGACCGCCGCGGCATCGACGGAGTCGGCGAAGTCGATGGTGCCGACGACCTGGGAGCGGTGCGCCGGGTCGGTCACGAACGGGGTGGCGAACTCGCTGGCCTCGGCCCACCGGTAGAGCCGGCCGGAGGAGTCGGCGGTGCGGGCGGTGCAGGCGTCCAGCCCACCCAGCCCGAGCATCCAGTCGACCTGCTCGGCCATCAGGAACAGGGTCGCCACCGCGGGGGTGTTGTAGGTCTGGTCCTTGACCGAGTTGTCCACCGCGGTGGACAGCGACAGGAACGGCGGGATCCACCGGTCGCCGGCGGCCAGCTCGGCCACCCGCTCCAGCGCCGCCGGGCTCATCAGCGCGATCCACAACCCGCCGTCGGCGGCGAAGCCCTTCTGCGGGGCGAAGTAGTACGTGTCGGCCTGGGAGACGTCGACGGGCAGTCCGCCGGCCGCCGACGTGGCGTCGATCACGACGAGCTGGTCTCCCCCGCCGAGGGACGAGG
>JBBQEF010000175.1:0-11837 GCA_038320445.1 Mycobacteriales bacterium | reverse complement strand
TGGCGGCCACTCCCTCGCCCTCGTGGATGAGGCCGAGGAGGATGTGCTCGGTGCCGATGTAGTTGTGGTTGAGCATCCGGGCCTCTTCTTGGGCCAGGACGACAACACGCCTTGCTCGGTCGGTGAACCTCTCGAACATCTCCTGCTCCTCGCCTACTGCGCCGTACTGCGCCGCCCTGAACCGTTGGCGACACCGCCGTGAGCGACTGTGCCGTTGCGCGCTGGCGCGCGCTACGCCGCGTACGCCCAACCACCACTGTATCGGCTTGTGGGCGGTGGTCGCCTGTGGTCCAGGCACCTCGTTGTGCCCAACGCGAAACCGCCGGTTCGGATTCCCGGCCCGGCCGGTTGCGGGCCCGGGGCCGAACACGCTGGTCAGGCCCGGGTCGCGACGCGTTCGGCCGCCTTGTCGGCCCGCCAGCCGTCCTCGTCACGGCCGCGCCGCCAGTATCCGGACACCGACAGCAACTCGCGGGGAACGCCCCGGTCGTCGAGCAGGTGCCGCTGGACATCCCGGACGAACCCGGCCTCACCGTGCACGAAGGCGTGAACCCGGCCGTCCGGGAACGTCGCGGCCCGTACGGCGTCGACCAGCTGACCGGGTGCCGACGCGTCGCGGTGCAGCCACGTCGTGGCGACGGCACCGGCCGGAGCCTGGTGCTCGGCGGCGTCCGCCACCTCGAGGAGGGCGACCACCGGAACGCCGGGACGGACGCGCTCGCACGCAGCACCGATGGCCGGCAGCGCAGCTTCGTCGCCCACCATGAGGTGCCGGTCGGCGTCCGGGTCCGGGGCGTAGGCCCCTCCGGGGCCCATCAGCCGCAGTGCGTCTCCGGGACGGGCCGCTGCGGCCCACGGCCCGGCGATCCGCTCGTCGCCGTGGTGCACGACGTCGATCGTGAGCTCGCACGCGGCCGGATCGAGGTTGCGCACGGTGTGGGGGTGCGGGGTCAGCTGCTCCGTGCGTCGGACCTCGCATGTCGTCGTCCTGCGGGCCACAGGGCCTCCTCGGTCTCGTGGTGAGACCACCCTCACCACCAGAACAGGGCCGGCGCAGCGCGCCGGCCCTGGGGATTCTCAGGTCAGATCTTCTCAGTTCTCCTGGTGGTACGCATCCAGCACCTCGGCCGGAATGCGCCCGCGATCGGAGACCTTCATGCCGCGCTTGCGCGCCCAGTCGCGGATCGCCTGGTTCTGCTCGCGGTCGATCGACGGGCGCCGCGTTGCCGCCACCGCCGTGGCCGCGGGACGGCGGCCACGGCCACCGCTCAATCGACGGCCCGAAGCCACGAACTGGGCGAGCGCGTCGCGGAGCTTGCCCGCATTCTGCTTGGACAGGTCGATCTCGTAGTTCTTGCCGTCGATTCCGAACTCGAGCGTCTCGTCGGCCTCGTTGCCGTCGATGTCATCGACCAGCCGGACTTCCCGGATCTGCGCCACCGCCGCAGCCCTCCATGCTTCTCTCGCTGTCATCTGCGGCGACGCCGCATGCGTCGCACGATATAACTATTACAGCGACACTGTCGAGTCGCCCGGGGTGGGTTACCCGGTTCGGTTACTCAGAACGCACGAGCGGAAACAGAATGGTATCGCGGATTCCGACGCCGGTGAGCGTCATGAGCAGGCGGTCGACCCCCATGCCCATGCCGCCGGTAGGGGGCATTCCGTACTCCAGGGCGCGGATGAAGTCCTCATCGAGCTGCATCGCCTCCGGATCCCCTGCCGCCGCGCGGAGCGACTGCTCGGTGAGCCGCTCCCGCTGCACCACGGGATCCACCAGCTCGGAGTAGCCCGTGGCCAGCTCGGTTCCGAAGACGTACAGGTCCCACGCCTCCGCGAGCCGCGGGTCGTCACGGTGCTGACGCGTCAGGGGACGCACCTCGACGGGGTAGTCGCGCACGAACGTCGGCGCCACGAGGGTGTGCTCGACGAGCGCCTCGAACAGTTCCAGCACCATCTCCCCCGCGGAGAGCCCGTCCTTCAGCTCGACGTCGAACTTCACGGCGATCTCACGCAGATCTGCAATCGAGGTATCCGACGTCACAACCGTTCCCACGGCATCGGACAGCGCCCCGTGCAATGTCACGGAACGCCACTCACCACCCAGATCGTGTGACGACCCGTCCGTGTGTTCCACGGTCGTGGAACCGAACACGGCGACGGCCGCCGCCTGCACCATCGCGCGGGTCACCTCGGCGATGTCGTCGTAGGTGGCGTAGGTCTGGTAGGCCTCGATCATCGTGAACTCGGGCGAGTGGGTCGAGTCGATGCCCTCGTTCCGGAACACCCGGTTGATCTCGAAGACGCGCTCGACGCCACCGACCACCGCGCGCTTCAGGTACAACTCCAGCGCAATACGGAGGTAAAGCTGCTGATCAAGCGCATTGGCGTGGCTCACGAACGGCCGGGCGGTGGCGCCGCCGTGCAGCAACTGCAGGATCGGCGTCTCGATCTCGACGTAGTCGCGGCCGTGCAACAGGTCCCGCAATGCGCGCACGACCCGGGCGCGGCGGCGCACCATGTCGCGGGCCTGTGGCCGGATGACGAGGTCGACGTAGCGCTGGCGTACGCGGGTCTCCTCCGAGAGCTCGCTGTGCGTGTTGGGCAGCGGCCGTACCGACTTCGACGCCATCGCCCAGGCGTCGGCCATGACGGACAGTTCCCCGCGCCGGGAGGTGATCACCTCGCCGTGGACGAACACGAAGTCGCCGAGATCGACGGTCGCCTTCCAGCGGGCCAACTCCTCCTCGCCGACCAGCGCAAGGCTGAGCATGGCCTGCAACTCGGTGCCGTCACCTTCACGGAGCGTAGCGAAACACAGCTTGCCCGTGTTGCGCAGGAACATCACCCGGCCGGCCACGCCGACCATGGCGCCGGTGGCCGTGTCGGCGGGGAGATCGGGGTGGGCGGCGCGAACCTCGCGCAGGCTGTGGGTTCGCCCCACGGCCACGGGATACGGCTCGCGGCCCTCGGCGAGCATCTCCGCGCGCTTGGCCCGGCGCACCCGCATCTGCTCGGGAAGCTCGGAGTCTGGCGCGACGGGGGGCTCTGTGCTCACCCGGCAAAGGGTAGTAATGCCGTCGCCCCGGCAATCGGGCGGCCGTACGGTCGATGAGATGACGACACGCGCGAGGTCCTTCGGGGCGGTGGCCGCCGATTACGCGGAGCACCGGCCGGGTTATCCCGCCGCCGCGGTGGAGTGGGCGCTCGGCCCGGCGCCGGGTGCGGACGTGCTGGATCTCGGGGCCGGCACCGGCAAGCTCACCGAGGCCCTCCTCGAACCCTCGTCATCGACCCGGCCGAGCGGGACGAGGCGATGGCACGGATCCGCGCCTACCTCGCCACGCGCCCCGAGACGTCGTCGGGCGTGTTCGAGCTGCCGCTCGTGACCGAGGTGGTGCGCGCGTTGCGCAGGTAGACCAGGCGCAGCCCGAGCAACGTCAGGTCCGGCACGTACTCGGTGATCGTCTCCGACTCACCCATCATCAGCGGCGCCAGCCCGCCCGTGCCCAGCACCGTGACGGGACCGGCGCCGGGCCCCAGCTCGGCGAGGATGCGCCGCACCAGCCCGTCGGCCTGCCCCGCGAAGCCGAACAGCACGCCCGACTGCAGGCACTCCACGGTGTTCTTGCCGATCACCGATCGCGGCCGGACGAACTCGACGCTGCGCAGCGCGGCCGCGCGGGTGGCCAGCGCGTCCATGGAGATCTCGATGCCGGGTGCGAGCGCGCCGCCGAGGAACTCGCCCTTGGCCGAGACGACGTCGATGTTGGTGGAGGTGCCGAAGTCGACGACGATGCACGCGGTGCCGAACAGCCGGTGCGCGGCGAGCGTGTTGACGACGCGGTCGGCGCCGACCTCGCGTGGGTTGTCGACGAGCAGCGGAACTCCGGTGCGCACCCCCGGCCCCACGACCACGGCCGGGTCGCCGCGGCGGTCGATGAGCAGCTTCAGCTCGCGCCGCAGGCTGGGGACCGTCGACAGTGCGGCGACACCGGTGACCCGGCTCGCGTACCGGCCGAGCATGCCGCCGAGCGCCACTTCCAGCTCGTCGGCCGTCATGCGCGGGTCGGTGCGCATCCGCCAGTCGCGCACCAGCGGCGGCCGCGGGTCGTCGGGCGCGTCGTCGGTGTAGAGACCGAGCGCGATCTGGGTGTTGCCGACGTCGACGCAGAGCAGCACCTCCTACACCTCCTGGGGCAGCAGCGTCACCATGGTGCGCAGCATGCCTCAGAGCCTGACGGCGACGTTGTCGATGAGCCGTGTCGGGCCCAGGCGCGCCGCGACGAGCAACCGGGCCGGGCCCTCGGCAGGGGCGGGTCCCAGATCGGGATCGCGCAGCTCCAGGTACTCGACGGCGATCCCGGGTTCGCCGGCGAGCACGGTGCGGGCGGTCTCCAGCACCGCGTCGGCGCCGCGGGCCGACACCGACGCGCCGGCGGCGAGGGCGCGCTGCAGTGTGGCCGCGCGGGCCCGCTCCTCGGGCGAGAGGTAGACGTTGCGCGAGGAGAGTGCCAGGCCGTCGGGCTCGCGGACGGTGGGCACGCCGACGACGTGCAGCGGGAAGTCGAGGTCGCGCGCCATCTTCGTGACCAGGACCAGCTGCTGGTAGTCCTTCTCGCCGAAGAACGCGACATCGGGCGCGACGATGTGGAACAGCTTCGCCACCACCGTCAGAACGCCGCCGAAATGCCCCGGCCGGACCGCGCCCTCCAGCTGCTCGGCGAGCCGCCCGGGGGCGACGGTGGTGTCGGCGCCCGGCGGGTACATGTCCTCGACGCCCGGGGTGAACACGAGCTCGGCGCCCTCCTCCCGGCAGGTCTCGAGATCGGCCTCCAGTGGGCGGGGGTAGCGGCCCAGATCCTCGTTCGGGCCGAACTGCAGCGGGTTCACGAAGATCGACACGGCGACCACGGTGGCGCCGGGCGCGCGGCGGGCGTGCCGGATCAGCTCGCGGTGACCCGCGTGCAGTGCGCCCATGGTCGGGACCAGCACCACGCGACGTCCCGCGGAACGCAACGCCCGCGTGACGGGCGCGATGGCGGCCGGTGTGCGGTGCACCGTCACCTCGCCCGAGGCGAACCCGCCGTGGGTGCGCACGCTCGTCACGACGTCGCCTCGCAGCAGTGCCCGAGGTCTTCCGCGCACCGGCGGCGAAGCCGTGTCATCTCTCCTCCAGAGTGGCGAGGACGTCCTTGGCGGCGTGTTCGGGCAGCAGGCCCGCGGCCGCCGCGCGGTGGGCGGTACGGGTGGCGAGTGCACGGTAGGTGGCAGCGAGATCGGGGTCGACGACCTCCAGCTCGCGCAGGTGGGTGCGGATCGTGCCGACGTCGCCGCGTGCGACGGGGCCGGTAAGAGCGCGGTCGCCGTGACGCAGGGCGTTGTCCAGCGCGGCCGACAGCAGTGGCGCCACCAGCCGCTCGGCCGGGCTGATGCCGGCCCTCTCCAGGGTGTCGACGCAGTCGCGGACGAGGGTGACCAGGTGGTTCGCCCCATGGGCCAGCGCGGCGTGGTAGAGCGGCCGGACGTCCTCCGGCACCCGGACGGGGTCCGCCGTCATCTCGACGACGAGCGCCTCGCCGACGCTCCATGCCGCCTCGTCGCCCGCCGCCGCCGTGACGCCGACCGAGGCGCCCGCGAGCCGCGCCACGTCCTCGACGCGGCCGGTGAACGTCATGACCGGGTGCAGCGCGAGCGGCAGCACGCCGTGCTCGGCGGCGGGCGCGAGCACGGAGATCCCGTGTGCACCGGACGTGTGCACCACGATCTGTCCCGGCCGGAAGCTGCCCGCGGCGGCCAGCCCGCGGACCAGGCCGGCCAGCACATCGTCGGGGACGGCCAGCAACGCGAGATCGGCGCCGGCGACGACCTCGTCGGGCGGCAGCAGCGGAACGCCGGGCAGGAGCGCGGCGGCCCGCCTCACCGAATCGCGCGAGACCCCGGAGGCGGCAGCGATGTGATGGCCGGCCGCGGCCCACGCCGCGCCGACGACGGAGCCGACCCGGCCTGCGGACACGACGCCCACGGCGAGACGAGCAGGTCGGCCCATTTCTGTCTCCCTCGTTCCAGTCCTGCAGGCAGGTACCGGACGCCGCGCCACCTCGTTCGGCGGCGCCCGCAAGGGTAACCGAGTGCCGGTCGGACGTCGGCGCGCCGGGAACCGGTGACCGGCCTCACCGCCGCGGTGGTGGTGGCCAGCTCTGCGGGGGCAGGTCCGGCGGCGGGGCCAGCGGGGCGTGCGGCGGCGGCCCCGGCGGAGGCGGCGCCCACCCACCCGGCGGCGGCCCCTGATGGCGCAGCGCGACGGTGAGCGCCTCCGGATGTCCGACGGCCTTCATCCGCGTCCGGTACAGCTCGTCGAGCGCCTCCTTGTGCCACTCCCGGCCCGACTCCCCGATGGATCCGCGGGCGATCCGCGATCTCAGGAACGCGAGTTCGGTGACCGCGGCCTGGTAGTCGGACACGGCCTTGGCCACGGTCTTGCCCGACCGGCGCCGCACCGCGGCCCGCCACCCACGCCGCCCGGCCAGGCTGGAGAGCAGTGCGACCTCGCTGGGCGCGATCCAGCCCGCTTGCGCGAACCCCGGGAGCTGGTCGATGACGATGCGCTGCTCACGGCGGCGTTGGAACAGCACCAGGGTCACCATCGCGATGAACAGCGGCAGCATGAAGAACCCGTAGACGCCGAGGAACCCGGCGCCACCGAACAGCGACGCCGAGGAGTTCCACAGGGCGTGCAGCAGGACGGCCACGATGTAGCCACCGAGCACGGCCACGACCCGCACCGCGACGCTGCGGCTATTGGCCGCGACACCGGCGCCGATGCCCGTCATGGCGGTGAACAGCGGATGGGCGAACGGCGAGAGGAGGCCGCGCAGGATCAGCACCGCCAGCACCCCACCGCTCGCGCCGGCCGCGGACTGCTCGCTGAACGCCCGGCCGAAGTACAGGATGTTCTCGGTGAACGCGAAGCCCGTGGCCACCATCCCGGCGTAGACGATGCCGTCGATGACGCCGTCGAACTCGCGCCGTCGGAAGAGCAGCATGCCGACGAGGAACGCGCCCTTCAGCGCCTCCTCGACGAACGGCGCGATCAGCACGGTGCCGGCCACATCCCCGCTGCCCCGGCCGTAGAGCTCGTCGACGACGAGCGACGCACTCGAGTTGATCACCAGCGCGGACAGCGCCGCGAAGCAGGCTCCCCACAGGAACGCCACCAGCAGCAACCCGGGCGGCTCGGGCTCCCAGCGGTCGATCCACAGGAACGTGGCCACCACCGGCCCGACGGGCAGCAACGCGCACAGGGCCCCGACCACCACACCGCCGACGCCGACGGTGCTGCCCACGAGCCCGAGCACCACGAGCCCGCACATCCCGAGGAACACGAGCCCGATGACGGGCGCCAGCACCCCACGGCGCTGCCGCTTCTGGGTGGGCAGCATCACCGTGCGGCCACCCGGCCCCCACCCGCCCGTCAGCTGCGTCATGGCGTCAGAGCCTACGGGCGACCTCCGACAATTCGCCGCGGACCTCGGGTAACACGACCCTGCGCTACGAGCGGGGATCGTCGGTGTGCGGATCCTCCGGAGCGCGGCAGCAGCGCTCCAGCCACAGCGCGCCCCCGACCAACGCCAGTGCGCACACGACGCCGACCAGGCCCGCCGCCGTGTCGGACACCGCCGCCGACGCGTCGGCGCTGCGCGGCACGGTGTACACGAGCAGACCCGCCCAGGCCCCGCCCACGACCGCTCCGCCCACCGACGACGCCTTCGCCAGCAGCACGGCCCGCGCCGCCACCAGCGGCTCCACCGGCCGGCTGCCCGGCCGGCGCCGGATCCGGGCGCGGAGCGCGTTGCCGCCGATCAGCTCCGCCACGCCCAGCACCCCGAGCGTCACGCCGCCCAGCAGGGGGAACCCGGGCAGCGATCCGTAGCTCAGCCGTACGACGAGGTTGGCGAGCACCGACGCCACGAGCGCGACGACCAGCAGGTCCCGGGGCCTGGTGGCGGTCATGCCGCCGACCCCGCGCGACACGGGTCGTGCGCGGAAAAGGGGGCCAGGGCAACCGTTTCCGCGCACGGGCGGCGGAGCCGCACGTCGCGGCCGGTCACGGCGCCAGCACGACGTCGTCCCGGCGGCGCATGCCGTCCTCGGCGTCGGGACCCAGTGCGGCGAGCAGCTCCGCGACCGGGCCGTGGCCCGGGAGCACCGCGCCGGGGTCGACGTCGAGCCACGGCCGCAGCACGGTGGCGCGTTTCGGCGTGCCGGGGTGGGGGAGGAGCAGGTCGGGGTGCTCGGAACGGATGTCGTCGACGCTCACCACGTCGACGTCGAGGGTGCGGGGGCCCCAGTGCACCACGCGCAACCGTCCCGAGGCGTTCTCCAGCGCCTGCCCGCGGCGCAGCCACTCCCACTCGTCCGCGGCCGGGTCGGAGACGACGATCACGGCGTTGAGGAAATCGGCCTGCTCGACCCCGCCCCACGGCGCGGTCTCGTAGACGGGCGAGAGGGCCACCAGCACGTCGGCGAAGCCGGCGACGGCGGCGCGGAGGTGGGCGACCCGGTCGCCGAGGTTCGAGCCGAGGGAGAGCACCGCGGTACTCATCGCAGGAGATCCGCCACTCGCGCGCACTCGGACTCCGACTCGCGGGTCCTCATGCCGGGACCATCCGCCCGCCGCCCCGGCGGGAGCGCCGTGCCACCACCGCCACGTCGGCGAACTCGAGCGGGATGGGGGCCTGGGGCTTGTGCAGCACCACCTCGACGGCCTGCACCCGCGCATCGGTCATCACGTCCTCGGCCACGCGCGCGGCCACCGTCTCGATCAGGTTGCACGGCTCGCCGCCGACGACCGCGGCGACGTTCTGCGCCAGCTCGCCGTAGTGCAGCGTGTCGGTGAGCTCGTCGGACCTCGCGGCGGGAGCCAGGTCCATCCACACGGTCACGTCCACGACGAAGTCCTGGCCGTCGCGGCGCTCGTGCTCGAACACCCCGTGGTTGCCGCGGACCTTCAGCCCGCGCAGCTCGATGCGATCGGTCACGACGCCGCCTCCGCGCGGAAGATCACGTCGGCTCTCACGACGCCGCCTCCGCGGGGAAGATCACGTCGGCGGTCACGACGCCGCCTCCGCGGGGAAGATCACGTCGGCGGTCACCGGGGCGGGTCTCCCAGCCACGGCCCGGGGATGCGGGCCTTCGACGCCCCCAGCTGCCAGCCCGTCGCCACCGCGACGGCGTCCATCGACGTGGGCACGTCGTGCACCCGCACCCCCCACGCGCCCGCGTGCGCCACCATCGCGGTGATCACCGCCGTGGCCGTGTCGCGCTCGGCCGTGGGCCGCGGACGGCCGTCGGCATCGGCCAGCAACTGGCCCAGGAAGCGCTTGCGCGATGCCCCGACCAGCACCGGGAAGCCCAGGGCGATCAGCACGTCGAGGCGGCGCAGCAGGGCCCAGTTGTGGGCGGCGGTCTTGGCGAAGCCCAGGCCGGGATCGAGCACGAGCAGCGCCGGATCGACGCCGGCGAGCACGGCCGCGTCCGCGCGGGCCACCAGCTCGGCCCGCACCTCCCCGATCACGTCCTCGTAGCTCGCGAGCTCGGCCATGCGGTCGCTGTGGCCACGCCAGTGCATGAGGATCCACGGCACGCGCGCCGACGCGACCGTGGCGGCCATCGCGGGGTCCGCCAGGCCGCCGGAGACGTCGTTGACCAGCGACGCGCCCGCCTCGAGGGCGGCCTCGGCCACGGTCGCGCGGGTGGTGTCGACGCTGACGCGCACCCCCTCGGCGACCAGCTCGCGGATCACCGGCACCACCCGGTCGCGTTCCACGTCGGCGTCCACGCGGGCGGCGCCGGGCCGGGTGGACTCGCCACCGACGTCCACGAGATCGGCACCCGCCTCGTGCATCGCGATGCCATGGGCCACGGCATGGTCCCGGTCGAGGTAGCGGCCGCCGTCGGAGAACGAGTCCGGCGTGACGTTGAGGACGCCCATCACCACGCACCGCCCGGGCTGGGGAAGTCCGGAGGACACGCTGTCACCCGCTCCTGATCAGCGACAACGCCTCCGCGCGCGACGACGGCGACGACTGGAACAGGCCCCGCACCGCGGAGGTGACCGTGCGCGCCCCCGGCTTGCGGACGCCGCGCATCCCCATGCAGAGGTGCTCGGCCTCGATCACGACGATGACGCCGCGCGGATCCAGCTTGCGGACGATCGCGTCGGCCACCTGCGCGGTGAGGCGCTCCTGCACCTGCGGGCGTCGGGCGTAGAGATCCACCACGCGTGCGATCTTGGACAGGCCGGTGACCTGCCCGGACAGGCCAGGGATGTAGCCGACGTGCGCCATCCCGTGGAAGGGCACCAGGTGGTGCTCACAGGTGCTGAAGATCGGGATGTCCTTCACGATGACCAGCTCGTTGTGGTGCTCGTCGAACGTCTTCTCCAGCACCGAGTCCGGCTCGATGTAGAGCCCGGCGAAGATCTCCTCGTAGGCCCGCGCCACGCGCGCCGGCGTGTCCCGCAGCCCCTCGCGGTCCGGGTCCTCCCCGACCGCGATGAGCAGCTCGCGCACCGCCGCCTCGGCGCGTGCGTGATCCACCCCGGCGCGGCCGTTCGTGATCGCCGCGCCGGGAACGGGCGCGTTCAGCGCGACCCGTCCTCGGCCGAGCCGTTCGAGGGCGGCTTCGTGAGATCGGGACCGTCGTCGGAGTGCCCGTTCCCGTTGGGCTCCTGCGTGGGCGCGACCCAACCCTGCTGCGGTGGCTGCTGCCACTGCCCCGCGGGCGGCCACGACTGGCCCGACGGCGTGGTGGCCGGGCGCCAGTCCGGCGGCGCCCCGTAGTTGTGCGGCACCGCGTTGGGGTGCTGCGGCGGCGGGGGAACCGGGGTGGCCCAGCTCTGCTGCGGCGGGTTGCCCGGCGTGTACTCGCCCTGGGGGTACCCGGACTGCTGGTACGGGCCCGGGGCCGGCGGGTAGCCGCCGTGGGACGGACCCGGCTGGGGGGCGCCGTTGGCGCCACCGGGATAGGACCCCACCGGGGTGGGCTCCCGGGACGCCGCGATCTGCGGCGGCCACGGCTCGCCGCGCTCCTTGGCCTGCTCGGCCGGGGTGAGGATCGGCGGCTTGTCGGACGGCGTTCGCCCGCCGAAGTCGTTGAACGCGGTGATGCGCGGGCGCTTCTCGACCCGGCCGAAGATGCGCTCGAGGTCCTTGCGAACCAGCGTCTCCTTCTGCAGCAGCTCGAAGACGAGCTCGTCGAGGACGTCGCGGTAGGTGTTGAGGATCTCCCACGCCTCCGTGTGCGCGGCCTCGATCAGCGCGCGCACCTCCTCGTCGATCTCGTGCGCCACCTCGAGCGAGTAATCGGGCTGGTTGCCCATCGAGCGGCCCAGGAAGGGGTCGCCCTGCTCGCGGCCGTACCGCACCGCACCGAGCCGCGCACTCATGCCGTACTCGGTGACCATCGCGCGGGCGATCTTGGTGGCCTGGTCGATGTCGGAGGACGCGCCGGTGGTCGGCTCGTGGAACACGAGCTCCTCCGCGCTGCGCCCGCCCATCGCGAACACGAGCCGGCCGATCATCTCCGAGCGGGTCATCAGGCCCTTGTCGTCCTCGGGGACGACGAGTGCGTGGCCGCCGGTGCGGCCGCGCGGCAGGATCGTGAGCTTGTAGACCGGCTCCAGATCGGGCATGGCCCACGCGGCGAGCGCGTGCCCGCCCTCGTGGTAGGCTGTGATCTTCTTCTCCATCTCGGAGATGATCTGGCCCTTGCGGCGCGGCCCTCCGACGACGCGGTCGACCGACTCCTCGAGCGCGGCCTCGGTGATCAGCGTG
>JBBQEF010000174.1:0-11843 GCA_038320445.1 Mycobacteriales bacterium | reverse complement strand
GCCGTCCCGCCGCAGGTCCAGGGCGCGCTCGCCCTGCGCGCCGCAGCCGCCGGCAAGCACCTGATCTGCGAGAAGCCGCTGGCCGAGACCGTCGGCGCGGCGCGGTCCGTGGTCGGCGCGGTGCGTGGCGCCGGCGTGCTCTCCACGGTGGTGCTGACCCTGCGCCATGCCCCCGACGTGCAGGAATGGCTCAGCGGGATGCCTGCTGTGCCGCCCGGGGCCGACACGGTCGGCTCGGCGCGCTGGCTGTCGGGTGCGCTGCTCGGCGGGCTGTTCGCGGCGTCTCCGTGGCGGGCGGAGCGGGGCGCGCTGCTCGACGTCGGACCGCACCTCGTCGACCTGCTCGACGCCGCGCTCGGCCCCGTCACCGGCGTCGAGTGGGCCCACTTCGCGGAACCGGACCTGTGGCGCTTCGGTCTCCTGCACGCAGGCGGTGCGCGCAGCACGGTCTCGGCATCGCTGCGGCTGCCCGTCGACCCGTCGGAGACCGAGTTCACGGTGTTCGGCGCCGCGGGCCGCCACCGGCTGCCCGGGCGGGCGTGGGACGCGCGGGCGAGCTACGCCGCGCTGCTCGACGAGCTGGTGGCCGCCGCCCGCGGGACCGGCCCACCGCCGGCCCTGGACGTCGCCCACGGCCTGCGCCTGCAGGAGATCCTCGACGCGGTCCGCGACGCGGTCTGACGGCCGGCGGTCACCCGGCGAGGTTCGGTGGCCGGCCGTTGCCGTTGGGGACCGCGCTCGCGCCGCGGGTCAGACGCGGCTTGCGGCCCGCCGCGCCGAGCTCCGCCTGCAGCCTCGCCAGGAGCTCGCGGTCGGCGTCGCTCAGCCGGGCGAGCGAGTCCGGCCGCAGGCCCAGGTCGTTGCGGTCGGGCTCGGGGCGCTGGGGTTCGGGGCGCTGGGGTTCGGGGCGCTGGGGTTCCGGGACCTGGCGCTGCGCAGCCGGCGTCGGGGCCAGCGGGGGCAGGGGCGGCAACGGGGGTGGCTGCGGACCGGCGAACCGGTGCCGGGCGGCGTCGACGGGCACCGGCTCGGGGGCCGCGGAGGCGGCCGGGGCGTCCTCGGGCTCGTCGCCGTCGAAGTCGGGGTCAGGGGCGTCCGCGGGCGACGCCACCGCCCAGTCCCCGGACGCCCACTCCCCCGATGCCCAGTCCCCGGCCCATCCGTCCTCGACGGCCGCGTTCGCGTCCGGTGCGAGCGGGCTGACGCCGCGCATGCTGAAGGCGGCGCCCCGGTACTCCCGGCCGTCCTCGTACCCGTCCGTGCCCGCCGACGGTGTCGGATCCAGCAGCGTTGCCAGCAGCGGGGCGTTCAAGGGCCCGCTGAGCGGATCCTGCACGGAGCGGAAGGTCGGCGTGTCGGCCGGAGTGGAGACCTGTCCCTCGGCGGCGGGCCGCACGGCGTGCTGCTGGTCGGTGGCCTCGCCGGGCGGATCGACGGGTGCGGGCGGCCGGGCCGGGCCGCCACCCTCGCGCCGGACCAGCGGCACCGGGCTCGGCAGCGCGTTGCGGGAGATGGAGGTGACGGTCGGCCTGCGCTGCTCGCCCGCTCGCGATGCGGTGCCGGAGGCGGGGTCGGAAGCAGTCCGTCGCCGTCGCCCGCCTTCCGACGCCGGTCGCAACGGCAGCGGACGGGCGACGGGCGAGGTGGGGGGAACCTCGTCGGTGTGCTCGTCGCGGAACGCCGGTGCGATGTCGGGTTCGGCCCGAACCGGGAGCGCGACCGGCTCGGCGCGCGCCGAACCGGTCGCGGTGTCCACCGGACGGGCCTCGCGCCGCGCCGCGGCGTGGTAGGCCGAGAGCGGGCGGCCGCTGGTGAGCACCTCGACCGAGGCCGCCACGCCGGCGCGGTCCAGCGTCGCGGAGAGCTGGTAGGCGAGGACATCGGCCGGCCGTCCGCCCGGCTCGACCTCCACGAGCAGCACCGGATGCGGGAGCGGCCCCGGCGCCGCGCCGGCCGGGGTCACGCGCCAGGCCAGCTGCACGCGGGCCCCGTCGAGGAGCCGTGCGGGCACGGCGCGCACCGCGGCCGCAACCTGCTCGTGCCCGTGGTGGCCGGTGAACCGGTGGCCGGGGCCGGGGTCGTCGTCCGCGGCGGGCGGCAGGGCGGCGTCGGCGTCGAGATCGATCCGGGCGGTCGTCGCCGCCTCGACGGTCGCGGCGCGGACGGCAGCGGGCAGCGCGACGCGGTCGGCGCACAGGCCCGCCGTGACCAGCTCGACCGCTCTGGCGTCCTCACCGACGGCCACCAGTTCCCGCGCCCAGGCCAGCAGGTCGTCGTCCACGCGGCCGGCCAGTGCCAGCAACAGCTCGTGCGTCTCGTCCACGCGACCCCCTCCGGTCGTCAACTCAGCCCCCCGCGGGCGCCACCGCGGTCGGGGAACGCCACTCGGTCGACCGCCACAGCGGAGCCGACCCGATGATGGCGGCCCGGTGGTAGGCCGGGGGCTCCCCGTGCGGCGGGAGAACCTCCACGCACGGTGTGCGGTCGCCGTGCGCCCGCAGTACGCGCTGCAGGGTGCCGGCGAGCTCCCACGGCCGGTCGGCACCGTGCACGAGGACGACCCGCTGCTCGCGGCGCCCGCCCGACCGCCGGGCCTGCCGCAGTTCGATGCACCCGGCGTGTCCGCGGACCACGGCGAGCACGCTCAGCGCGGCCGGGTCGACGTCGGGCTCGGTGCGGAAGGCCGCAGGCGACCCGTCCTGCGTGTGCATCGGCAGCACCGCCTCGAGCAGCCGCCGCGAGGCCCCCCACTGCCCGGCGGACGCGAGGAGCAGCTCGCGCTCGTCGTCGTCGAGCCCGATGCGGTGGCGCAGCAGCTCCCGCGGGAGCGCGGCCGCGACGGCGCTGTGGGCGCCGGCCGCCAGCCAGTCGCGCAACCGCCACAGCACCTCGTCGGGGAGGCGCCCGGCCAGCCGCACGAGCAGGTCGTGGGCGGCCTGCTGAGCGCTGCTCATGCCGCCTCCGCGGGAAGGATCACGTCGGCGGTACTCATGCCGCCTCCCCGGGAAGGATCACGACCGCGGTGCTCACCCGGAGACCTCGACGATCAGCTCCACCTCGACCGGCGCGTTCAGCGGCAGCTCCGCCACGCCGACGGCCGACCGTGCGTGCCTGCCCGCGTCGCCGAACACCTCGCCGAGCACGTCCGACGCGCCGTTGACGACGCCGGGCTGGCCGCCGAACCCCGGCGCGGACGCGACGAACCCGACGACCTTGACGATGCCGGTGACGGCGTCCAGGCCGACCAGCGCGTCGATCGCGGCCAGCGCGTTGAGGGCGCAGGTGCGGGCCAGGTCGTAGGCCAGTTCCGGTTCGACGTCGGCACCGACCTTGCCGGTGGCGGCCAGCTTCCCGTCGACGAAGGGCACCTGGCCCGCGGTGAACACCAGCGCGCCGGTGCGGCGCGCCGGGATGTAGGCCCCGGCGGGCGCGGCGACGGCCGGCAGCGTGATGCCCAGCTCGGCGAGGCGGGCCGTCCAGGCCGTCACGTCGCCGCCTGCGCGGGACGGAGCCCGTCGGCGGTCACTTCTGCACCGGGCGCTTGAACCACGCCACCAGCTGATCGCCGCTGGCGCCGGACGTGACGGCCACCAGCTCCCAGCCGTCACGGCCGAAGTTGTTGAGGATCGCCTGCGTGCTGTGGATCAGCACGGGAGCGGTGAGGTATTCCCATTGCACGGAAGCCGGGGCGCTCATGACGCGTGACTGTATCCAGCGCCTCACCCCGTTCGAGCGGCCGGGCGGGCTACTCGCTCGTAACCTGAGGAGGTGACATCCACTTGGCCCGGGGCCGCGCGCCTCCACGTCGTCACCGGCAAGGGGGGCACAGGCAAGACGACGGTCGCCGCTGCCCTCGCCCTCGCCCTGGCCACCGGGGGGAGGCGCACGCTGCTCGTGGAGGTGGAGGGCCGTCAGGGCATCGCCCAGCTGTTCGACACCCCGCCGCTGCCCTACGAGGAGCGCAGGATCGCGGTGGCGCCCGGCGGCGGCGAGGTCCGCGCGCTCGCCGTCGACACCGAGGCCGCGTTGCTGGAGTACTTCGAGATGTTCTACCGGCTCGGGATGGCCGGCCGGACGCTGCGCCGGATGGGAGCGATCGAGTTCGCCACCACCCTCGCTCCCGGGCTGCGCGACGTGCTGCTCACCGGCAAGGTCAAGGAGTGCGTCAACCGCAAGGACGCCGGCGGCCGCCCCGTCTACGACGCCGTCGTGCTCGACGCTCCGCCCACCGGCCGCGTCGTCAGCTTCCTCGACGTCACGAAGGCCATGGCCGACCTCGCGAAGAGCGGCCCCATCCACAACCAGGCCGAGGGTGTGGTCGAGGTGCTGCACTCGCCGCTCACAGCCGTGCACCTGGTGACGCTGTTGGAGGAGCTGCCCGTGACGGAGACGCTGGAGACGATCGACGAGCTGGCGGCGGCCGGCCTACGCCCGGGTGCGGTGATCGCCAACCAGGTGCGCCCGCAGTGGTTGCCCGACCGCTCCGTCGCCGCCGCGGCGGGTGGCCGGGTGGATGCCGCGCGGATCCGCGCCGGGCTGGCCTCGGCCGGGCTGGACCTCCCACCGGACGTGATCGACGGGCTGGTGGCCGAGACCGTGGAGCACGCGCAGCGCGTGCACAGCGAGGCAGTGGCGCAGGCCCGCCTGGACGCCGAGCCGACGATCCCGCTCGCCCGCCTGGAGCTGCCCCGCCTGATCGACGGCGTGGACCTGGGCGGCTTGTACGGCCTGGCCGAGGCGCTGCGCGAGCAGGGTGTCGGCCAGGCCGCGACGGCGGTGCGGGCATGAGCGGCTCCGCCGCCCGTGCGCGCATAACGTCGTTCCCGCAACGGTTTGCGCGCACGACCAAGGGGGCACGCACATGAGGTCCGTTCCGGCGCTGGACGTCGACGCCCTGCTGGGCAACCGCACCACCCGCGTCATCGTGTGCTGCGGCTCGGGCGGGGTCGGCAAGACCACCACGTCCGCGGCGCTGGCCGTGCGCGCCGCCGAGCGCGGCCGGCGCGTCGTCGTGCTCACGATCGACCCCGCGAAGCGCCTGGCGCAGGCCCTGGGCCTGGAGATCCTCGGCAACGAGCCGCGCCGGGTGGCCGCCGCCGACGGCGATCTCGACGCCATGATGCTCGACATGCGCCGCACCTTCGACCAGATGGTGGAGACGCACGCGGAGCCCGGCCGCGCCGAGGCGATCATCTCCAACCCCTTCTACCAGACGATCTCCTCGTCGTTCTCCGGAACGCAGGAGTACATGGCCATGGAGAAGCTGGGCCAGCTCGTCGCCACCGGCGAGTGGGACCTGGTGGTGGTCGACACCCCGCCGTCCCGGTCGGCGCTCGACTTCCTCGACGCCCCGCAGCGCATGTCCACCTTCCTGGACGGCCGCATGATCCGGCTGCTCTCCTCGCCCGCGCGAGCGGGCGGGAAGGGGCTGCGCAAGCTCGTCGGGGGCGCGTTCACGCTGTTCGCGAAGGCCGTGTCGACGATTCTGGGCGGGCAGCTGCTCACCGACGCCTCCGCGTTCGTGCAGGCGTTCGACACGATGTTCGGCGGTTTCCGGGAGCGCGCCACCGCCACCTACGAGCTGCTCCGCTCGCCCGGCACCGCGTTCGTCGTCGTCGCCACCCCGGAGCCGGACGCGCTGCGCGAGGCCGCGTACTTCGTCGACCGGCTCTCGGCCGAGGAGATGCCGCTGGCCGGGCTCGTGCTCAACCGCACCCACCCGGTGCTCGCCGACCTCTCGGCCTCGAAGGCCCGCAACACCGCTGACGAGCTGCGCGGCGCGCCGCTCGCCACGGCGGTGCTGCGGCTGCACGCCGACCGTGTGGACCTGGCCGGGCGCGAGGAGAGCCTGCTGGCACGGTTCACCGGCGCACACCCCACGGTGGCCGTTGCGCGGGTGCCGGTGGTCCCCGATCTCGCCGACCTCGACGGCCTGCGCGAGATCGGCGAGCTGCTGGCCGCCGCCCCGCCGGCACCCGCCCCGCTGCGCCGGGCTCGCTGAGGCCGGGCTCGCCGTGCCGGGCGCTCCCCCGGCGGCGCGGCGCGGTCAAGCCGAGTCCTCGGTGTAGTGGGCGCTGCGCGCGTCGTAGAGCAGCTCGGCCCACGACGTCACGTCCGGCCGCTCGCGCAGCAGTGCCCGCCGCTCGCGCTCGGTCATGCCGCCCCACACCCCGAACTCGATGCGCCGGTCCAGGGCGTGGGCCAGGCACTCCGTGCGCACGGGGCACGTGCGGCAGAGCAGCTTCGCCTGCCGCTGCCGCGCGCCGTTGACGAACAGCTCGTCGGCATCGGCCGCGCGGCACCGTGCCGCCGCCCGCCAGTTCCATCGACCCGCCATCGTTGCTCCCGAATCCGTCGATGCGATTCCCATGACCAGCACAGACGAATTCTGAGAGCCGTAGGTTCCCCTCGGAACCGAGCAAAAATACTCAACGTGGTCCCGCCGCCCGAGCACCCGGCTCGCGCCTGACGGGGCGATCACCTCGCCACGCGTAGGCTGACCGACTGTGAGCTCACCGCGCCGTCACCTGCGTCCGGTCGGCCTGCTTCTCGGACTGAGCCTGGTCGCCGGGGTGCTCGTCGCGGGCCTCTCGTTCCCCGCGGTGGCCGGCCTCGGCCTCGTCTCCAACGACGCGGGCGACACGGTCACCACCGTCTCCACCGACGTCGTCGACGGCCCGCTGCCCGAGACCACCACGGTCACCGACTCCGCAGGCCAGCCGATCGCCCGGTTCTTCGACCCCAACCAGAACCGGCAGGCCGTCACCTCCGGGCAGATCTCGCCCGCCATGAAGGCGGCCATCGTCGCGATCGAGGACCGGCGGTTCTACCAGCACAACGGCGTCGACTGGCAGGGCACCATCCGCGCCCTCGTCGCCAACTCCGCCTCCGGCGACGTCGTGCAGGGCGCATCCACACTCACCCAGCAGTACGTCAAGAACTACTTCCTGTACGTCGACGCCAAGACCGAGACCGACCGGCTCAAGGCAACCGAGCAGACGCCGGCCCGCAAGCTCAAGGAAGCCCAGATCGCGCTGCAGATGGAGCGCAACCTGAGCAAGGACGACATCCTCACCCGCTACCTCAACATCGTCTCGTTCGGCAACGGGGCGGCGGGCATCTCGGCGGCCGCGCGCACCTACTTCACCACGACGGCCGACAAGCTGACGGTGCCGCAGGCCGCGATGCTCGCCGGGATGGTCCGCAGCACCACCGCGTACGACCCGGTCACCAAGGCGCAGGCGTCGCTCGACCGCCGCAACGTCGTCGTCCAGGCGATGCGCGACCAGCAGATGATCGACGACGCGCAGATGCGCACGGCGCTGGCCACCCCGTTGGGGATCGCCAACCCGCTCGTGACACAGCCCAGCGGCTGCATCGGGGCCGGCGACGCCGGGTACTTCTGCAAGTACGTGCAGAGCTACCTGCTGGAAGCCGGCTTCTCCGAGGACCAGCTCACCCGCGGCGGCTACACGATCAAGACCACGCTCGACCGCGGAGTCCTCCAGAAGACGAAGGCCTCGCTCGACGCGGAGGTGCCGCCGGGCCAGCCGAACGTGGCCAACGTGATGTCGGTCGTGTCGCCGGGGCAGGACAAGCACCGCGTGCTCGCGATGGCGTCGAACCGCACGTTCGGCTTGAACGCCGACCGGCTCGAGACGAGCTACGGCCTGCCCTACGAGCCGGTCAACCTCGGCGCGGGCTCCACGTACAAGATCTTCACAGCCGCCACGGCCCTGGAGAAGGGGCTCGGCATCAACTACCAGCTCGCCGTTCCCCCGAGCGGCTACGCCTCGCCCATCTACCTCGACGGCGGGGGGCGCCCGATCCCCGTCAACAACGCCGGCAACTACGCCGAGCGGATGTCGCTGCAGGATGCGCTGGCGACCTCGCCGAACACGGCGTTCGTCAAGCTCGAGGAGTTCACGGGCGTGCCCGACGTCGTCGACATGGCGGTGCGGCTGGGCATGCGGTCGCTGGCCACCACGCCGTTCGTCGACCCGCAGAACGGGCGGCGCACCGACCGCTCCATCGCCGAGGTCACCAAGGCACAGCGGCAGGCCTCGTTCACGCTCGGCGTGAGCCCGACGAGCGTCCTGGAGCTGGCCAACGTCGGCGCGACGATCGCCAGCAGCGGCAAGTGGTGCCCGCCGAGCCCGGTCGAGTCGATCACCGACCAGGCCGGGAAGCCCGTGGCTATCACCGAGGCCCCGTGCGAGCAGGCCGTCGAGCCCGGGCTGGCCAACACGCTGTTGATCGGGCTCAGCAAGGACGACACCAGCGGCACCTCCGCGGGCGCCGCACGGCAGGTGGGTTGGAACCGGCCGATGGGCGGCAAGACCGGCACCACGCAGCAGCACAAGTCGGCGGCGTTCGTCGGAGTGGTCCCGCAGATGGCCGGGGCGGTCATCACGTTCGACAACTCCCGCTCGCCCAAGCCGCTGTGCGACGGTGCCGGCGCGCCCTTCGCCTGCCGCAGCGGGAACATCTTCGGCGGCAAGACCCCGGCCGAGACCTGGTACGGCGCGATGACGCCGATCCTCGCCGGCCAGCCCGTCCTGCCCCTGCCACCGCCCGACGGCCGCTTCCTCGACGGTGGCGCCGCATCGCGCGTCCCGGACGTGGTGGGCCGCAGCCTGAACGACGCGCGCGGCGTGCTGCAGGCGGCGAACTGGAAGGTCACCACCAGGACGGCGGACAACGCGGCGCCCCGTGGCACGGTGGTCGGCCAGAGCCCGCGGGGCACCGCGCTGCCGGGTGAGACGATCGTGCTGAGCGTGAGCAGCGGCGACGTCCCGCCCCCGCCTGCGGCGCCCGGTGACGGGGCGCCGCCGCCCGATGCCGGGGCGCCGCCGCCCGGTGGCGGTGGCGGTGGCTGAGCACCGTGTCGGGTGGCGCGTCAGCGCCTGACGGACGCGCCCGATCGGCCTACCATCCCGTGTCATGAAGGCCGTCCCCCACTCCCGCCGGATGACGGTGGAGGAGGCCTGGCTCGCCAGGCTCAGGGCGGCGGACGGCTCGGCGGCGCCCGCCGACGGTGACGCGGAACCGGGCCTCGTGGGCGGGCGATCCGGGAGCGGTTCGAACGGCGCTCCTGCGGGCGCCGATGCCCCTGGGCAGCCTCCGGCCGCGCCGGAGCCGGCTGTGCGTTCCGAACCGCCGCCCGTGATCGGCGCTGCGGAACGTGCTGCCCCGCCGCGGCCGGCTCCGCGCACCGGACCACCGATCGTCACGCCGCTGCCCCGCCCGGAGACCCGCCCCCCCGCCCGCCCCCGCATCGAGCCGGAGCCCGCCATCCTGGGCCTGTCGCGGCACACGCGCAGCCGGCTCGGGGCGCGGCTGTTCAACCTGTTCTTCGTGTTCGTGTTCGCCCTCATCCTCATCCAGATGATCGTGGCGCTGCTCACGCACTGAACCGCCGCCCCGTCCAGCTCGATGACTGTCGGTGCCCCCGATTACCCTGGGGTCCTGCGACCCGGCCCACCGAGGAGGTGACGCGCGATCGGTTCCGAACCCGATCTCTCCGCTGCCACCTCCCACCGTGTGCGCAGCGTGCTGGCCATCCCCGCGTTCCGGCGGCTGTGGATGGTCACGTCCGTCGCGGGCATCTGCGACTGGATGAGCCTGCTCGCCCTCTCCGCCCTCGCCACCCAGCTCACCAGCGGATACCAGGCGCAGAGCTTCGCGCTCGGCGGCGTCGTGGCCACCAAGCTCCTGCCGTCGCTGGTGCTGGGGCCCTTGGCGGGTGCACTGGCGGACAAGTTCGACCGTCGCGCCGTCATGGTCGTCAGTGATCTGCTGCGGTTCGTGCTGTTCGTCTCCATACCGCTGGTCGGCTCGCTGTGGTGGCTGTTCGTCGCCACGTTCCTCATCGAGTTCTGCGCGATGTTCTGGATCCCCGCCAAGGACGCGGCCGTGCCGAACCTGCTGCGCCGCCCCGATCAGGTCGAGACGGCCAATCAGCTCGCGCTCGTCATGACCTACGGCGTCTCGGTGATCACCGCCGCCGGCCTGTTCGCAGTGCTGTCCCGCGGCGGGGCGATGCTCGGATTCTCGGCGATCGACGTCGTCTACGTCGCCCTCGTGTTCAGCGGCGTCGCGTACCTGGTCCTCGCGGCCACGGTCTGGTTCCGCATCCCGGAGATCTCGGGGCGGGCCGCGGAGCGTCGTGAGGTGGCGCCGGGCGTGATCGCCCTGATCCGCGACGGCGCCACGTTCGTCGTCCGCACGCCGCTGATCCGGGGCCTCGTCACGGGCATCATCGGGGCGTTCACCGCGGGTGGCATCATCGTCGGCTCGGCCACGCTCTACGCCGCGAGCCTCGGCGGCGGCAACGCGGCGTACGGGGTGCTGTTCGCGTCGGTGTTCATCGGGCTGGCGCTGGGGATGGGCACGGCGCCGCGGATGGCCCGCCGCATCCCGCACAACCGGCTGTTCGGTGCGGCCATCGTCGCGGCCGGGTCGGCGCTGGTGCTGGTCGCGATCGCCCCCCACCTGTTCCTGGCCATCGCCGCGGTGATGCTGGTGGGCGGGTTCGCCGGAATCGCGTTCCTCACCGGCCTGACGATCATCGGCTCGCAGGTGGCCGATGACATCCGTGGCCGCATCAACGCGTTCGTGCAGTCGATCGTCCGGCTGACGCTGCTCGGGTCGCTCGCGCTGGTCCCGTTGATCGTCGGGCTGGTCGCCACCCGCACGGTGGATCTGTTCGGGCTCGCGGTCGTCGTCGACGGCACGCGCGTCGTGATGCTCTTCGGTGGGCTCGTCGCGTCCGGGGTGGGCATGCTCGCCTACCGTCAGATGGACGATCGGCGCACCGAGCCGATGCTCCCCGATCTGCTGGCCGCGCTGCGCCGGGGCGAGCCGCGCGAGGGCGCCGGAATGCTGATCGCCGTGGAGGGCGCGACCGCCGAGGAGACGGCCGAGCAGGCGTCGCGGCTGGCGGCCCGATTGCGCGCGGAGGGGTTCACCGTCGTCGAGCCCGAGGGCGACGAGCGCGAGCGCTGGCAGGCCGCCACCCGGGAGGCCGCCCTGGCGGGCACCCGCGCCACAGCGCTGGCGGCGGCCGCGGTGCGGGCCGATCAGGTCGAGCGCGTGATCCGGCCGGCGCTCGCCGGCGGCGCGATCGTGGTGGTCGACCGGTTTCTGGCCAGCCCGCTCGCCCACTACGGTGCCTCGGGTCAGGCGGTGCTGGATCCGCGCGAGCTGGAGAACCTCGCGGCGTGGGCCACCGGCCGCCTGCGTCCCGACGTGTCGGTGCTGCTCGATCGAGCACCCACCGGCGTCGCGCCGGCGTCCGGCATCGCGGGTGAGCAGCACCTGCGCGTGCGGCGGCTGCTCACGCACATGGCCGCCGCGGAGCCGCATCACTACGTCGTGGTCGACGCCGACGGCACGCCCGATGAGGTGGCCGGGCGCGTCCTCGAGGGGCTGGCCGGGATCGTGCCGGCCGGCGAGCGGGCGCAGAGGCGGCAGACGACACCGCCCACGGTCGATCAGGGAGTGGTCGATCAGGCCGTGGGCGATCGGGCTCAGCCACCGGGATCGACGCAGGTGGCGCCGTGATCCGGCCACGGCGTCGGCCCGGCTGGATCTCGATCCCGCTTGTCGGCGGGCCGAGCAGCACCGGTGCGTCCGCAGGCGAGGCGGCCGAGGCCGACCTGGTCGGTGTCGGCGTGGAGCCGGCACGGAGGCGATCGGTCGAGGCGAGCCGGTGGCTGAGCGGCGGGCAGTGGGGGCGATGAGCGTCTGGGACGAGGTGGTCGGTCAGCCGTCGGCGGTCGCCGAGCTGAGCGCGGCCGCCGAGAACCCGTCGGCGATGACCCATGCGTGGCTGTTCACCG
>JBBQEF010000173.1:0-12008 GCA_038320445.1 Mycobacteriales bacterium | reverse complement strand
GCCGATGCCGACCGCGACCCCTGGCGTGACCCCGACAGCGGCGTCGCGCTGGGCGCTCCGGCCGAGCCCGCCGCCGCCGACGGCGGCCCGGGGCCGCGCGGCGACGGCGCCCGGCTGAGCCTGAGCGACGTGCTCTTCGGTCGGCGGGTGCGGCCGCGCGCCCTGGCGGCGTTGGCCGTCGTGGCGGTGCTGGTCGGAGCAGCGGGCGGGGTCGTGGGTCGGATCACGGCCGAGGGCGCGGCCAGCCTCACCGAACCCGATCCGACGATCACGCAGGCCGTCGCGGCGAAGGAACGGCCGCCCGGCTCGGTGGCCGACATCGCCGCGCGGACCGTGCCCGCCGTCGTCTCCATCGAGATCCGCGTCGGCGACCAGGGCGGCACCGGCTCCGGCGTGGTCCTCGACCCGGCCGGTTACGTGCTCACCAACAACCATGTCGTCTCGCCCGCCGCCGGCACCGACAGCGCCGTCATCGAGGCCGTCTTCCACGACGGCACGCGCACCCCGGCGCGGATCGTCGGCCGCGACCCCAAGACCGACCTCGCCGTGGTGAAGGTCGAGGTCGCGAACCCGGTGGTGGCGACGATCGGCTCCTCGGCCGGGCTCGCCGTGGGCGACGGCGTGATCGCGATCGGGTCCCCGCTGGGGCTCGCGGGCACGGTCACCGACGGCATCGTCAGCGCGCTCAACCGACCCGTCCGGCTCACCGCGGGCGGCAGCGACACCAACGCCGTGATCGACGCCATCCAGACCGATGCCGCGATCAACCCCGGCAACTCCGGCGGCCCGCTCGTGGACTCCACGGGCGCTGTCGTCGGCATCAACACCGCCATCCGCAGCCTCGGTCAGGGCGACGGTGCGAGCGAGGGCGGCTCGATCGGGCTCGGGTTCGCCATCCCCATCGACGACGCGCGCGTGATCGCCGACGAGCTGATCCGCACCGGCGCGGCCAAGCACGCCGAGATCGGCATCAACGCCCGCTCGGTCACCGATGTCACCGGCGGCGGCGCGCAGGTGCAGAACGTGAAGGTCGGCGGCGCCGCGGCCGCCGCCGGCATCGTCGAGGGCGACGTGATCGTCAAGGTCGGCGAGCGCACCATCGCGGGGGCCGACGAGCTGGCCGTCGCGGTCGCCGAGCGCACACCGGGCGAGACGGTGCAGGTCGCGCTCGTGCGCGACGGCAGGCCGCTGACGTTGCCGGTGGTACTGACCTCCGACTGAGACACGTCCCGTGTGCCGCCGATCCCGAGCGGCCGGGGGGAAATGCGCGCCCGGCAGTGTGGGGCCGCGGCAGGGCCGTATGGTGGAGTGGTGTTCGAGAGCGTCGGGTGGGGCGAGATCCTGGTCCTGATCGTGGCCGGGCTGTTCATCCTGGGTCCGGAGCGGCTCCCCGGCGCCGCGGCGTGGGTGGGCCGGTCGATCCGCCAGGTCAAGGAGTACGCCACCGGCGCGCGCGACCAGCTGCGTGGCGAGCTCGGCCCGGAGTTCGACGAGCTGCGCAAACCGCTGGAGGAGCTGCGCGGCCTGCGCAACCTCAACCCCCGCACCATGGCCACCAACGCCCTGTTCGGGGACGATCAGCCGGTGAAGCCCAACGGCTTCGGCACCGCCCCGCAGAGCGCCGCCGACGGCGACGGCATCGACATGACGAAGCCCGCCGAGCGCCCGAGCCTGACGAAGGACGAGCGCCCCCCGATCGACGACGACGCCACCTGAGCGGCCCCACCTGAGCGGCTCCGCCGCCTGTGCGCGGAAAGTGTCGCCAGGGCGACACTTTCCGCGCACGACCCTCAGGGGTCGGCCAGGAGCAGCGGGGGCTGGGCGCTGTGCCACTCCGTCGCCTGCTGGAAGGCATGGGCGGCCGCCAGAACGGCGGCGTCCGCGTGGCGGGGGCCCACGATCTGAAGGCCCACCGGCAGGCCGGCCACGAACCCGCAGGGCACGCTCGCGGCAGGCTGCTGGGTCATGTTGAACGGGTAGGTGAACGGGGTCCACGACGTCCAGCGCTCCCGCGGCCAGCCCGCCGGCACCTCCACCCCCACCTCGAACGCGGGGATCGGGAGGGTCGGGGTCAGCAGCAGGTCGTGACGGGAGTGGAACGCGCCCATGGCGACGCCCAGCTCGTTGCGGACGGCCAATGCGCCCAGGTACTGCAGCGCGCTGATGCGGGCGCCCTGCTCGGCCACCGCGACGAGGCCCGGGTCCATCCGGGCGCGGACCTCCGGGCCCGCGTGCTCGAGCAGCTTCGCGGCCCCGGCGAACCACAGCGTCTCGAAGGCCGCGACCGGGTCGGCGAACCCCGGCCCGACCTCCTCGACGCGCGCGCCCAGCGAGGCGAACACGTCCACGGCGGCGGCGAACGCGGCCGCGACGCCGGGGTCCACCGTCGCGTACCCGAGGGTCGGGCTGGCGGCGATGCGCAGCCCGGCACAGCCGGCACCGATCCGGTCCGCGGTGGTCGGGGCCGGGGCGAGCGCCCACGGGTCGCGCGCGTCGGCGCCGGACATGACGTCGAGCAGCAGCGCGGCGTCGGCGGCCGTGCGCGTCATCGGCCCGGCGTGGGCGAGCATGCCGAACGGGCTCGCCGGGTAGAGCGGGGCTCGCCCGTGCGTCGGCTTGATCGTGGAGATCCCGCTGAACCCGGCCGGGATGCGCACCGAGCCACCGCCGTCGGTGCCCAGCGACAGCGGGGCCATCCCCAGCGCCACAGCGGCCGCACTGCCGCCCGACGACCCGCCCGCGGTGCGCGCCGGGTCCCAGGGGTTGCCGGTGGCACCGGTGAGAGGGGAGTCGGTGACACCCTTCCAGCCCAGCTCCGGGGTGGTGGTCTTGCCGACGATCACGCCGCCGTGCGCCCGCACCCGCGCGACGGCCGGGGCGTCGACCGTCCACGGGCCGGCCCGGTCGACGGAGTGCGAGCCGCGCAGTGTGGGGTGGCCGCCGGTCAGGAACAGGTCCTTGACCGACACCGGCACGCCGTCGATCAGGCCGTGCGCCTCCCTGCGCCGCCAGCGTTCCTCCGACGCGCGTGCCGCGCGCAGGGCGCCGTCCGCGTCGACGAGGCAGAACGCGTTGACGGCCCCGTCGAGCCGGTCGATGCGGTCCAGCACCGAGCGGGTGGCCTCGACGGGCGACAGCTCGCCCGCCCGGTACGCGGCCAGCAGCTCCGCGGCGGTCAGGTCAGCGGGGTTCATGCCGGGTGCTCCTGCGCCGGTGCCGCGGCGGGGCGGTGGGTCGGCGGGCTCATACCGGTGCTCCTCGGGACGTGACGTAGCCGAGCGTCTTGTCCACCACGTTGTGGAGCGGTTCACCCGCCCGGTAGCAGGCGAGGTTGGCGGTGAACACGTCCATCAACGCGGTGCGCCACCCGATGGTGTCACCTGACATGTGCGGCGACACGATCACGCCGGGCAGGTCCCACAGCGGCGAGTGCCCGGAGAGGGGTTCCTCCGCCACCACGTCGAGCGCGGCCCCCGCGATCCGCCCGGCGCGCAGCGCGTCGATCAGGGCCGGTTCGACGACCAGCCCGCCGCGCCCCACGTTGATCACCCGCGCGGTGGGCGGCAGCGCGGCCAGCGCGCCGGCGTCGAGCAGTCCGCGGGTGGCGTCGGTCAGGGGAGCGGCCAGCACCAGCCAGTCGGCGCGGGGGAGCAGGTCGTGCAGCGCGTCGAACCCGTGCAGGCCCGGGGCGGCGCGTCGCCCGACCAGCTCGACGGCGATGCCGACGGCCCCGAGCATCCGCGCGATCGCGCGCCCGATCGGTCCGCCCCCGACGACGACGGCGCGCGTGCCCGCCACCCGCTGCGTCTCGCGGTGGCGCCACGCGTGGTCGGCCTGCGCGGCCAAGGTTCCGGGCAGGTCCTTGGCCATCGCCAGCACCAGCCCGAGCACGTACTCGGCGATGGGCCCGTCGAACACGCCGCGGGAGTTGGTGATCGTCACGTCGGAGTCGAGCAGGCCGGGGAAGAGCAACCGGTCGACACCCGCGCTCGCGGTGTGCACCCAGCGCAGCGCCGAGACGTCCGCGAGCGGCCAGGCGTCGCGCACGGCGTCGGAGAGGAAGTCCCAGACGAGCAGCACCTCGGTGCCCGGCAGGGCCGCGGCGAGCGAGGGCGCGTCGTCGGCGAAGCGGGCGTCGAGGCCCCGGGGTTGGTCGTCCGCATGGAGAACGGTGAGCCCGTGAGCTGCGGAAACAGATACCGTCGACACGGTGGGAACGGCCGCTAGCGCTTCACCGGGCTGATGTTGAGCGACATGCCGGCCAGGCCGCGGGCCCGCGTCGTGAGCTTGTTCGAGATCGCCTGCAGCGCCTTGGCGGCCGGGGCCTCGGGGTTCGCGAGGACGATGGGGGTGCCCTCGTCGCCGCACTCCCGGACCCTGGTCTCCAGCGGGACCTGGCCCAGGAGCGCGACCGGGGCGCCGAGGCTCGTGCTCAGGGAATCGGCCACCGTCTGGCCGCCGCCGTGCCCGAAGATCTCCATCCGGGTGCCGTCGGGCAGCTCCATCCAGCTCATGTTCTCGACGACGCCGGCGATGCGCTGGCGGGTCTGCAGTGCGATCGAGCCCGCGCGCTCGGCCACCTCGGCCGCGGCCTGCTGCGGGGTGGTGACCACGAGCAGCTCGGCGCTGGGGATGAGCTGCGCGGTGGAGATCGCGATGTCGCCGGTGCCGGGGGGCAGGTCGAGGAGCAGCACGTCGAGGTCGCCCCAGTAGACGTCGGCCAGGAACTGCTGCAGCGCGCGGTGCAGCATCGGGCCCCGCCACACCACCGCCTCGTTGCCGGGGGTGAACATGCCGATCGAGATGACCTTCACGCCGTGCGCCTGCGGCGGCATGATCATGTTCTCGACTTTGGTGGGCTTGTCGGTGGTGCCCAGCATCCGCGGCACCGAGTGGCCGTAGATGTCGGCGTCGACCACGCCGACCGACAGCCCGCGCGCGGCCATCGCCGCCGCCAGGTTGACCGTGACCGACGACTTGCCGACGCCGCCCTTGCCCGACGCCACGCAGTACACGCGGGTGAGCGAGCCGGGCTGGGCGAACGGGATCACGGGATCGGCACTGTCGCCGCGCAGCCCGCGTCGCAGCTCGGTGCGCTGCTCGTCGTTCATCACGTCGAGCTCCACCGTCACCGCGGTGACGCCCGCGACGGCGGAGACCGCCTCGGTGACCCGCTTCGTGATCGTCTCGCGCATCGGGCACCCGGCGACCGTCAGGTAGACACCCACCGCCGCGACGCCGTCGGCCGACACCGAGACGCCCTTCACCATCCCCAGCTCGGTGATCGGCTTGTGGATCTCCGGGTCGTCGACGCCCGCGAGCGCGGCGTGGACGGCCTCTTCGATGGTGGTGGTACGACCCGAGGTGGACATCAGAACCTTCCCTGGTGATGCGCGACCCGGTTGATGCTACGTCCGTGCCTGCGGGCACACCCGTCCGTAGCATCTCTGCGGTGACCGATTTCGCGGCCCGGCCGTCCGTCGACGCCCCGGGGGCCGCCGCGCCGGAACGGTCGAGCCCCACGCAGCACCAGCTCGCCGCGTGGCGGTCGTTCCTGCGTGCCCACGCCACCCTCGCACGGACCCTCGAGGGCGAGCTCGTCGCCGACCAGGACCTGTCCCTGGCCTCCTACGACGTGCTGGTGCAGCTGGCCGAGGCTCCCGGACACCGCCTGCGCATGACCGAGCTCGCCGACGCCGTGCTGCTCTCGCGCTCGGGCGTCACGCGGCTCGTGGACCGCCTGGAGAAGGCCGGGCTGGTCTCGCGCGGCCGCGTCGAGTCCGACGGGCGCGGCGTGGCGGCGGAGCTGACCGACGCCGGGCTCTCGCGCCTGCGGGTCGCCTCGCGCACCCACCTCGCCGGGGTGGTGCGCCACTTCGTCGCGCGCCTCGACGCGGACGATCTCGAAGCGCTGGAGCGGATCAGTCGTCGACTGACCGGCTGAGGCGCGCCTTGCGGCCCCGGGCGCGCCGCGGCGGCTGGTCGTCCAGGAGCTCGATCAGCTTCTCCAGCTCCCCTCGCAGGTAGTCGCGGGTCACCACCTCGCCGACGGCCAGGCGCAACGCCACCAGCTCCCGCGCGAGGTACTCGGTGTCGGCCTTCGTGCGCTCGGCGCGCGCCCGGTCCTCCTCCAGCGAGACGCGATCGCGGTCGTCCTGCCGGTTCTGGGCGAGCAGGATCAGCGGGGCGGCGTAGGCGGCCTGCGTGGAGAAGGCCAGGTTGAGCAGGATGAACGGGTAGGGGTCCCACTGCCAGGACACCGCCACCACGTTCACGATGATCCACAAGACGACGATCACGGACTGGATCGCGAGGAACCGGCCGGTGCCGAGGAACCGGGCGATGCGCTCGGAGATCCGCGCGAAGCCGTCGGGATCGATCTCGAACCGGCCGCGCCCGACGCGCGGCTGGTCGAGCCTGCGCCGCTGCGTGAGCTCAGGCACCGGCCACCCCGCTGATCCCGTGCCGCCCGTGCTCGTGGCCGTCGCCGCTGATCTCGCCGTGGCGGTCGCGGCCGTCGTCGGAGAGCCGGTCGCGCCAGTCCGGCGGCAGCAGGTGGTCGAGCACGTCGTCGACGGTGACGGCGCCGAGCAGATGGTCCTCGTCGTCGAGGACCGGGCCTGCCACCAGGTTGTAGGCGGCGAAGTAGCGCGTGATCTCACCGAGCGTGGCGTTCGGGTGCAGCCGGACGAGGTCCTTGTCCAGCACCCCCGCCACCAGCGCGAACGGTGCCTCGCGCAGCAGCCGCTGGGCGTGGGCGCAGCCGAGGTAGCGACCGGTCGGCGTCTCGGTCGGCGGCCGGCAGACGAACACCATGCTGGCCAGGGCGGGCGGGATGTCGGGGTTGCGGATGCGCGCGAGCGCCTCGGCGACCGTCGCGTCAGGGCGCAGGATGACCGGCTCCGGGGTCATCAGCCCGCCCGCCGTGTTCGACGAGTACGTCAGCAGCCGGCGCACCGGCGCCGACTCGCCGGGCTCCATCAGCGCGAGCAGCGCCTTCGCATCGGCGTCGGGCAGCTCGCCGAGCAGGTCGGCGGCGTCGTCGGGCGACATGGCCTCCAGGACGTCGGCGGCGCGCTCGTCCTCGAGGTGGCCGAGCAGGGTGCGCTGGTCGGACTCGGACATCTCCTCGAAGATGTCGGCGAGCCGCTCGTCGTCGAACGCGTCGATCACCTCGTGCCGGCGCTTCTCCGGCAGCTCCAGGACCGTGGCGGCGACGTCGGCCGCGCGCATCGTCTCGAACACCGAGAGCAGCGCGGCGGTGCCCTGCCGGTCGGTCAGGGTGAGGCCGGTGACCGCGTTCCACCTCACCACCTGCACCGGCCCGCGACGCCGGGCCAGGCCGTTGCGGCGGGCCCGGATCGCCAACCGCCCGACGATCCAGTCGCGGGACAGGGTCTGCTCGATCGCGGCGTCCACGACCACCGACTCGGCGCCGGTCTCGACGACCTGCACCGGCGCGTCGACCAGCTGGCCCAGCACCAGCGTCTCGTTGAGGCGCTGGGCGAACCCGCGCAGGCTCACCGACCCGGTGGCCAGCGTGATCGCACCGGAGTCGATTGTCGTGACCCGCAGCATCGGCACGAAGATCCGGCGCCGGGTGACCATCTCCACGACCATGCCCAGCACCCGGGGCGGGCTCGCGTCGACGCGCAGGGTGGCGACGAGATCGCGCACCTTGCCGATGCGTTCCCCGTCCGGACCGAAGACGGGCAGGCCCACCAGCCTCGCCACGAACACCCGATCCACGCCCATG
This sequence comes from Mycobacteriales bacterium, assembly GCA_038320445.1. Taxonomy (GTDB): domain Bacteria; phylum Actinomycetota; class Actinomycetes; order Mycobacteriales; family Pseudonocardiaceae; genus Pseudonocardia. Next base: position 4,252 of record JBBQEF010000173.1, on the reverse strand, counting down.
CGGGAGAGCCTAAGCCGTGTCCCGCCTGAGAATCCGATCACGCCGGGGACCCGTGACGGCACCGGGCGTGTCAGCATCGTGGGTCAACCCGCTGATCTCGATGAGGAGTCTGCTGATGACGTCCCGCACCCGCGCCCGTCGATCCTGCCTGGCCGTGCCGGGGTCCAGCCAGAAGTTCATCGACAAGGCCCGCACGCTCAACTCCGACCAGGTCTTCCTCGACCTCGAGGACGCGTGCGCCCCGCTCGCCAAGCCGGGGGCGCGCAAGACGATCGTCGCCGCGCTGAACGAGGGCGGCTGGGGCGAGAAGATCCGCGTCGTCCGGGTCAACGACTGGACCACCGAGTGGACCTACCGCGACGTCACCGAGGTCGTGGAGGGCGCGGGCGCCAACCTCGACGCGATCATGCTGCCCAAGGTGCAGACGCCCGACCAGGTCGTCGCGCTCGACCTGCTGCTGACCCAGATCGAGAAGTCGATGGGCTACGAGGTCGGGCGGATCGGCATCGAGGCGCAGATCGAGAACGCGCTCGGCCTGATCAACGTGAACACGATCGCCACCGCCTCCCCGCGCGTCGAGACGATCATCTTCGGCCCGGCCGACTTCATGGCGTCGATCAACATGAAGAGCCTGGTGGTGGGCGAGCAGCCCCCCGGCTACGACGTGGGCGACGCCTACCACCACATCCTCATGAGCATCCTCATGGCGGCCCGCGCCCACGACAAGCAGGCCATCGACGGCCCGTTCCTGCAGATCAAGGACGTCGACGCGTTCCGCAGGGTGGCCGGTCGCTCGGCCGCGCTCGGCTTCGACGGCAAGTGGGTGCTGCACCCCGGCCAGATCGACGCCGCCAACGAGACCTACAGCCCGCTCCAGCAGGACTACGACCACGCGGAGAACATCCTCGACGCCTACGAGTACTGCACGTCCGAGGCCGGCGGCAGGAAGGGCGCAGCCATGATCGGTGACGAGATGATCGACGAGGCCAGCCGCAAGATGGCGCTGGTCATCGCGGGCAAGGGCCGCGCTGCGGGTATGGAGCGCACCGACCGGTGGACGCCGCCGGAGGTGTGAGTACCGCAGGCGGTCGCGGCCGCTGCGGGTGAGGACGTTCACAGTTTCCGCCCGGGCGTTCGGTATCCCATGCAGGAGATACTTTCCCCGTCAGGAACCCAGCGCCGGGAGGAACCCGATGGCCCGTCTCGCCCAGACCGCCGGTCTCACCGAGATCCAGGAGGAGATCCTCTCCACGGTCAAGACGTTCGTGGACAAGGAGATCCTCCCGCACGCCACCGCCCTCGAACACGCCGACGAGTACCCGCAGGACATCGTCGACGGCATGAAGGAGATGGGCCTGTTCGGGCTCACCATTCCCGAGGAGTACGGCGGCCTCGGTGAGTCGCTGCTGACCTACGCGCTCGTCGTCGAGCAGATCGCCCGCGGCTGGATGAGCGTCTCCGGCGTGATCAACACGCACTTCATCGTGGCGTACATGCTGATGCACCACGGCACCGACGCGCAAAAGAACAAGTACCTGCCGCAGATGGCGCTCGGGGAGACGCGCGGGTCGTTCTCGATGTCCGAGCCCGACCTCGGCTCCGACGTGGCCGCGATCAAGACCAGGGCCGTGCAGGACGGCGACGGCCCCGACGCCGACTTCGTCATCGACGGAGCCAAGATGTGGCTCACCAACGGCGGTACCTCCACGCTGACCGCGGTGCTGGTGAAGACGGACGAGGGGCAGCCGAAGCCCTACCAGAACCTCACGACCTTCCTCATCGAGAAGCCGACGGGCTACGGCGAGGTCGCGCCCGGCCTGCTGATCCCCGGCAAGATCGACAAGATGGGCTACAAGGGCGTCGACACCACCGAGATGGTGTTCACGGGCCACCGCGTGCCGGCCGACCGCATCCTCGGTGGCAAGCGCGGCGCCGGCTTCGCCCAGATGATGGACGGGGTCGAGGTCGGTCGCGTCAACGTCGCGGCCAGGGCCTGCGGCATCTCGATCCGCGCGTTCGAGCTGGCCGTCGAGTACGCCCAGACCCGTCGCACGTTCGGCAAGCCGATCGCCGAGCACCAGGCCATCGCGTTCAAGCTGGCCGAGATGGGCACCAAGGTCGAGGCCGCCCACCACATGATGGTCAACGCGGCGCGGCTCAAGGACGCCGGCAACCGCAACGACGTCGAGGCCGGCATGGCCAAGCTGATCGCCTCGGAGTACTGCGCCGAGGTCACCCAGGAGTCGTTCCGCATCCACGGCGGCTACGGCTACTCCAAGGAGTACGAGATCGAGCGCCTCATGCGCGAGGCGCCGTTCCTGCTGATCGGCGAGGGGACCTCGGAGATCCAGAAGACGATCATCAGCCGGGGACTGCTCCGGGAGTACCGGTCGCGCTGACGGTAGTGTGATCCTCGGCCCTCGCGGGCACTTCGTCCCTGTTCATGGCGTTGGGATGAGAGAGAGCAACGAGATGAAGGAGGGCCCCGTGACCACACCGTTCGGCGGGCCCGCGCGCACCGCGCCCGGCCTGCCCAACCTCCCCACCCCGCCCACGGGCTGGCCGGTCGGTTCCTACGCCACCTACGAGGAGGCGCAGCGCGCCGTCGACCACCTGGCCGATTCGGATTTCCCGGTCCGTGACGTCACCATCGTCGGTGTCGACCTCATGCTCGTCGAGCGCGTGATCGGCCGCCTGACCTGGGGCCGGGTGCTCGCGTCCGGCGCGGCGTCGGGGGCCTGGCTGGGCCTGTTCTTCGGCCTGCTGTTGTCGCTGTTCAGCCCGACCGCCTCGTACGCACCGATCATCGTCGGCCTGCTCGGCGGCGCGATCTTCGCGATGATCTTCGCAGCGGTCGGGTACCGGGCCAGTGCCGGTCGTCGCGACTTCACCTCGTCCAGCCAGATGGTCGCCGGCCGGTACGACGTGCTGTGCCAGCCACGCAACGCCGAGAAGGCGCGCGAGCTGCTGGCGAAGCTGGCGATGGGCTCGACGCCCCGCTGACAGCACCCGCGAGTCGGTACGTTTCCGTGCGCGAGTGGTCCAGTTCTTGCTGAACCGGTTCAGCAGATTCGGGTTCACTCGCGTACCGATACGTACCGACTCGCGGGTCAGGGGTCGGCGCGCAGGCGCTCCACCACCTCGTCGTCCCAGCGATGGGTGCGCATCAGGCGGTAGCGCTGGCGGGCGAGGTGCAGGTAGGCCTCGGCCTCGGTGCGCTCGCCGATCAGGCCCGCCTGCTCCAGCATGCGCACCACCGGCCGGAACTCGTCGGCGTACCAGCGGCGCGCCACCGTCGCGCGGTCGAGGAAGCGGTTCTCCTGCTGCATCAGCCGGAAGCCCCAGGCCTCCACGGTCTCGCTGAGCACCGCATACGACCACGACGACGTGACGAGGATCGTGCACAGCGCCGGTCCCGGGAGGGGTACGCGGTCGAGGAAGACCCGGCGCATGTCCTTGCTGATCAGGTCGGCCCGGCGGCTGATGCCGGTGGCGTCGATCCGCGTCGTGACCTCGGTGACGAACGCGTCGATCGTCCGCAGGTGCAACGCCAGGGCCACGGAGACCCGGTGGTGGCCGTCCTTCACGAAGTGCAGCTCGCCGATGCGGTAGACGTCGATGGGCGGGACCGTCTCCCCGAGCCGCTGCGCGCGGTCGAGCCGCTCCCAGCGCTCCCGGGTGGCCTCCGACAGCGGCCGGAACCAGCGGTCGAAGTCCTGGGTGCGGTCGACGCTGCCGCAGACCGAGTCGAGCGGGATCTGCAGCAGCCCGAGCTCCCGCTCACCGGTGCGGCCCAGCGCGGCCACGACCTCGTGGAACGGGAGGATCTCGGAGACGTCATCGGGCTCGCGGCGCAGCCAGCTGCCCAGACGGGAGAGCACCTGCTGGCGGCGCAGCCGCGCGAAGTCGTTCTGGGCGTCGTTGCGGGGGAATCCGGTGTCGCGCACTACAGCTCCAGCACGCGGCGGCCGACGACGTTCACCACGCGCGTCCCGCCGAGGAACCGGTCTGGCACGGGCTGGCCGTAGGGGTGGATGTGGCCGTGCAGCAGCAGCCGCGGCCGCAGCGCCTCCACGACGGCGTGCAGGCACTCGAAGCCGTGGTGCGGCCCGTCCTCCCCGTCGCCGCAGCGCCGCGGCGGGGCGTGGGTGAGCAGCACGTCGACCGCGATGCCGTCACGGCGGGTGGCGCGGCGGGCGGCGCGCACCAGCTTCCGCGCGCGCCGGGCCTGCTCGCGCTGCGTCCACTGGTT
>JBBQEF010000172.1:0-12026 GCA_038320445.1 Mycobacteriales bacterium | reverse complement strand
AAGGGCCAGTGGTAGCGACCGGCCAGCAGCGCGGCGACGGTCGATTTGCCGCAGCCGGAGACACCCATCACCACCAGGACCCGTGGCGCCTGTACAGGCCTGACGCTCGCTGCTGACACACAGACCTCCGCCGCCACTCGTCTGTTGTGGCCGCCGAGGTCTGAAGCGGTCTTTCGCTGACGCGGAATGTACCGCATCGGCGTCGAAACGCACGTGCGTCGCGCAGGTTGTCGTGGTGCACCCGAACGAGGCGACCCGCATTCGCCGAGGCCCGGCTACGCCTCTGCAGGCAGCGCTCCGGGCCCACCGCGCTCGGTGACGACAGCGGCGAACCGGCTGAGGAGCCGGGCGAAGGTGGCGACATCGTCGGGTGCCCAGCCGGCGAGCATCCCGCCGAGCCATGCCATCCGGAATGCGACGGCGCGGTCCCGCAGTTCTTGGCCGCCGGGGGTCAGGATGAGCACCGTGCGCCGGGCGTCCCGGGCGGAGTCGGCCCGGTCGAAGAGCCCCGCCCGCACGGCGCGGTCGACCAGCCGGCTGGCGGTGGAGTGCTCCACGGCGGCGAAACGGGCGACGTCGCCGACCGTCACCTCGGCGTCACCGCCACGTGCGCAGGCTTCCACGACCAGCACGCTCGACATGTCCACCGACGGTGCACCCACCCGCCGTGGGGCGGCGGTCCACAGTCGGCGCAGCCGTACCAGCGCGTCGTCCACCGCGAGCAGGTCGTCAGACATGTATGTACTGTACATGTGAAGGAGGCGACCATGAAGATCGCAATGCTGGGGGCTACCGGGCGCACCGGGCGGCTGGTGATCGACGAGCTGGCCCGCCGCGGTCACGACGTCGTCGCGCTGGTGCGCGATCCCGTGCGGGCCGGGCTGCCCGCGGAGGTGGCGGTGCTCGCGGGGGAGGCGCGCGGTCCACTGGGCCCGCTCCTGACCGGCGCCGACGCGGTGATCTCGGCGCTCGGCCCGGTCGGCAAGGACCCGACCCTGCACCGCGACGTGGCGGTCGCGCTGGTCGAGGCCATGACCGAGGCCGGGGTGAGGCGGTTCATCGGCGTCAGCGGCGCCGGCATCGACGTGGCGGGCGATGAGAAGTCGCGCCGGGATCGGGTCATCTCCGCGCTCATGGGCAGGTTCGGTGGCGCGATGGTGGCCGACAAGGCGGCGGAGCACATGATCTGGGCGGCCTCGGGCCTGGACTGGACGCTGGTGCGCCCGCCGCGGCTCGTCGACTCGCCCGTGGCCGGTCGCGTCGAGCACCACGCCCATTCCTCCCCGCGCGCCACCGCCGTGTCGCGTGGTGATCTCGCCTCGTTCCTCGTCGACTGCCTGGAGCAGCGCAGCTATGTGGCGGCGGCACCGCTGGTCGGGCGGGGCTGACGCCGTGCGCGCCGTCCTGTTCCACTCCTTCGGGGATCCGGCGGTCCTGCGGGTCGAGCAGGTGCCCGCGCTCCGGCCTCCCACCGGCGACCGGATGCTGGTCAGGGTGGAGGCCTCCAGCGTCAACGGCACCGATCTTGGCCTCCGGCGCGGTGACCTGAAGGTCGCCACGCTGGGTCGGATGCCGTTCGTGCCCGGGTTCGACATCGCGGGGGAGGTGGTGCGCTGTGGTCCGGAGGTCACGGCGTTCGCTCCCGGTGACCGGGTGGTGGCCCTGATCGGGCACGGCGGGGGCGGGCAGGCCGAGCAGGTGCTGATCCGGCAGGGCCGGGCCGCTCTCGCGCCCCGGTCGTCGACGCCGGCGGAGGCCGCCGCGTTGCCGCTGGCCGGGCTCACCGCGCTGCAGGCGCTGTTCGGTCGGGCGGGGCTGGGTGCGCGGCCCCGGGCCCGGGTGCTGGTCAACGGGGCCACCGGAGGGATCGGATCCTTCGGTGTGCAGCTCGCGAAGCTCGCCGGTGCGCACGTCACCGCGGTCGCATCCGCGGCGCGCCTCGATCTGGCCACCGAGCTCGGCGCCGACGAGGTGCTCGACCGGTCCACGCACGACGTCACCACTCTCGGCGAGCGGTGGAACGTCGTCCTCGACGCCGCGGGCACCCTCACCCTCCCGGCGATGCGTGGGGCGCTGGCTCGGGCGGGTGTACTGGTCACGGTCCGGCCGTTGTCGCCGGACCTGCTCCGCTCGTTCGTCCCGCGGCGGGCGGGCACACCGCGGGTGACCGCGGTGATGACCGCGCCGCGCTCGCAGGATCTCGCTCGGCTCTGCGCTCTGGTGGAGTCCGGCCGGTTGCGGCCGGTGATCGATCGCGTGTACCCGGTGGAGGAGATCGCCGCCGCGCACCGGCACGCCGAGAGCGGTGTGCGGGGCAAGGTGGTCGTCACCTTCACGTGACGAGCGGTGTCCCGGTCGCCGCGAGTGCCGGGTCTCACCTGTTACGGACGAGGCGCCGCCGGGATCGGGCGGCGAACCTGGGCGGCGGAGGGCTCATCATGCTGCACACCGACATTCCCACCACCCACCAGGTCGACAGGCTGATCAACAGCCGCAACCCGCACAGTGTGTCGCTCTCCGTGCCGACCGACCCCACGCCGAACGGCGACGCGGAACGGATCGATCTCAAGAACATGATCTCGGAGGCCGCCGGCCAGAGCGTGGCGGCAGGCGCGACGTCACGTGAGTGGCAGCCGTTGCGCGACCAGCTCGACGGACTCTACGAGGACGACGAGTTCTGGCGCCACCAGGCCCGCACGACGGCGGTCTTCGCCTCTCCCACCGAGTTCATCGTGCACCGGCTCCCGAACCGCTCGGGCCGCTTCGTCGCGGTCGGCGACCGGTACTACGTCAAACCGTTGCTGCGCTCGGTCACCTTCCCGCAGATGGCCTACATCCTCGAGCTGTCCGTGGGGGCCGCCCGGGTCCTGGAGGTCTTCCCCGAATCAGCCGTCCAGGACGTCACTCCACCCGACATGCCCTCCGACGCCGCCAGCGCGACCGGGGTTCCGACCATCAGCACACGGTCACATCACGGCCGCCTCCACGGCTCCGACGGCCAGAAGGTCCGCATCCGGCAGTACGCGGGCCAGGTGGAGCGGTCGCTGCGACCACTGCTGGGCACCGGGGACGTGCCGCTCATCCTGGCCGCGACCGAGCCGATCGGTTCGATCTACCGGTCGATGAACACCTACCCCCACCTCGCCCCGGACGGCATCGACGGAAACTCCGAGACCACCGCTGACCACGACCTCGCCCAGGCCGGCCGGGTCATCCTCGACGGCGTGTACGCCGCGCAGCTCGCCGAGCTCCACTCCCTGTTCGACAGGCGTGTGGTGCAGCGCCGCGCGGTGAACGACCTACCGGAGGTGGCCCGCTGCGCGACCCTCGGCATGGTCGACACGCTGCTGGTGGACATCGATTCCGCAGTGCGGGGCCGCATCGGGGAGACGGACTGAGCAATCGCCTTCACCGAGGCCGACGACCCTGACGCCGTCTTCGTCGTGGACGAGATCGTGCGCCGGACGAGACAACACGGAGGCACGATCCTGGCGGTGCGCGCCGTCGACGTCCCCGGGCGCGAGATGGCGGCCGCGATCCTGCGCTGGTCGTCGTGACCGTGACCGTCCCTCCCGGTACCTGCGGGCCCGAGACCGATCTCGTGTGCACCTGGGTGTACGAACAGACCAGCGGCAACCGCGGACTGGCGGCCGCCGCCGACTGGCTGGTCGGGCGCCCCTGGCCATCGTCGGAGTGCTGGCCGGCGGATGGGTCCTGCAGCTGCTGATCCGCCGGCTCGTCCCCCGTGGCGTCGAGCGGCTCGTGCCCGAACGCGGGGTGTCGGACCGCCCCTCCGCCGACGCCGTCCCGAAGCCGCTCGACGAGGACCTGTCGCGCCGCACGACCCGCGCGCACGCGATCTCCACCGTGGTGGTCAGCACACTGTCCACGCTGATCTGGGTGATGGTCCTGCTCACCGGTTGCGCGGTCCTCGGCCTCGACCTCGGCCCGCTGATCGCCAGTGCCGGGCTCGCGGGTGTCGCGCTGGCCTTCGGCGCCCAGAGCCTGATCAAAGACGTGCTGCGCGGACTGTTCATCGTCATCGAGGACCACGTCGGGGTCGGCGACGAGGTCGACCTGGGTGAGGCCACCGGCATCGTCGAGAAGCTGACGCTGCGCGAGACCGTGCTGCGGGACCTCGACGCCACCGTCTGGCACGTGCCCAACGGGGAGATCGACAGGGTCGGGAACATGTCCCAGAACTGGTCGGTGGCCATGGTCGATGTGAAGGTCGCCCGCGGCACCGACCTCCCTGCTGCGCGCGCCCTCGTCGAGAAGGTGGCGGTCGCGGTCGCCGCGACGGACCCGTTCGTCGAGCAGGTCATCGACGCGCCCGAGGTGCTGGGGGTCCAGGCGCTCGACGTGGACGGGGTCACTCTGCGGGTACTGGTGAAGACCCTCGCCGGGTACCAGCACGGCCTGCAGCGTGCGCTGCGCGAAGGGATCGAGCTGAGTCTCACCGCACACGACGTGCTGTGTCCCAGCACGGCGCTCAGCGTTCGCATACAGCCGGGCAATCCGCGGTGAGCGGCGGTGACGTCGGACAAGCTCGCCTCGGAGCTGCTCGTCATTCCCGCACTCGCCATCGTGCTGGCCGCGATTCTCGTGGTGGCGCCCGCCATCCCGCAGGGCCTGATCGACGTGCTCACCCCGCTGTTCACGGTCACGATCTGGGTGGCGACCTGGAACCCGGTCGACAGCCTTCTGTTCGACCGCTGGAACGCCAACCGCGACATCGAGGTCTACGGCTACCTCGCCGCTGCGGACGTCGACGTCCGGGCCTACTGAGAGCAGCCGGTGCCTCTGCGATCCCCGCGATCGGCGGGACCGGGTGCTGCTGTGCTGATCCGGCCCCGGAGGGTGGCTGAGGAGTTGCCGGGTCGGGAAGGGTCAGCAGCCGCAAGTCTGAGCCGGGCTGCGAGCTCCTGCGGGTCGGTGATCCCGCAGGCCGTCCAGGAACGCGACCGTCGCCGGGGTGACGACCATGAGGCAGGCCGCCTCACCGGTCGGCGAGTACCGGGCGTGCAGGGTGAGCGGTTCGGGATGGCCGACGGCGTAGGCGGTATCGCCGCGGTTCCCGGGAAGGCGCAGCGATACCGGCTGCAGGGCCTGCCGATCGGCGACGGCACCACCCGTCACGGCCGGGACGACGCCGCAGATCTGTTCCATCCAGTGCACCGCGGCCGCGCTCGGCCGGCCGTCGGGCCCCACGACCGGGTCGGCGTCGCTTCCGTCGCCGACGTCGACCGGCCACGCGGTGTGGAGATCCTGCAGTTCGTCGAGCCGGCCGGCGGCGAGCCCCGCGAGCAGGTTGGACAGGCCGGGGCTGGCGCCCATCCCGACGATCGCGGTGACGCCCGCAGCGCGGGCCCGCTCGTGCAGCGCCAGCATCGCGACGGTCGGTTCCGGGTCGTCACAGATGTCCACGTAGTGGGTGCGCGACCCGATCGCGGCCTCGAGCACGGTCGGGCCGAACCGGGTGAACGGCCCGACCGTGTTGAGCACCACGTCCGCGTCGGCGACCAGGGCCTGCAGGGACGCGGGGTCGGAGATGTCGACCTGCCTCGGGCGGACGGGTCGATCTTCGGCCCCGGCGCGCGCGACGGTGGCGCGTCGCTGCGGCCATGTCGCGGTCGGCCACGACGACGGATGTGACGGTGGGCAGGGTGGCGGCGACGCGGGCGGCGACGGCCCCATCGCGCCTCCGCCACCCAGGGCGACAACTCGCATGACCGTCTCCTCGGGCGGGATCAGGCCGCGGTGCGGCGGGCGGTGAGGGCGGTGCCGAGCAGGTGGAGCAGGTCGACGCAGAGGAAGGCGGACAGGATCGTCGTGGTCTCTGCCGGGTCGTACAGCGGGTTGAGCTCGGTGATGTCGGCGGCGACGATGTTGATGCCGTCCAGCGCACGCAGCAGCCTGCGGATGTCACGGCCGCTGGGGCCGCACGGGACGGGTGAGCCGGAGCCGGGCGCGTCGGCCGGGTCGAGCGTGTCGACGTCGAAGGTCAGATAGACGGGATGGTCACCGACGAGCTCGCGGATCCGGCGGGCGACCTCGATCGGGCCGGCGTCGATGGCGTCCTCCGCGTACAGGATGGTGTAGCCGTTCCCGACGGGTGTCATGGGCATGTGGGTGCGGATGTACAGCTGCGCCGAGCGGGTGACGTCGACCAGGCCCTCCTTCGCGACTCCGGTGGCGAAGGTCCCGTGGTTGATCAACGTGAGGTCCTCGCCGAGGTCGGCGCCCTCGGCGCTGTCCTGGTGACTGTCGAAGTGCAGGAGGCTCAGCGGCCCGAACCTCTCGTGCGCGGCGCGGATCGGGCCGTAGGGCAGCGTGTGGTCCCCGCCCAGGGTCAACAGCGCCGCGCCCGCGCCGAACACCTCGGCCGCGACGGCCTCGGTGGCCTCGAGCAGGTACTCGATCGCTCCGGTGCCGGGCATCGGCACGACGTCTCCGAAGTCGGTGATGCGGTAGCGCTCGGACAGGTCGTAGTCCCACGGATACACCGGCTGGAACGCGCCCGCGTAGAGCGACTGCTCGCGCAGGGCCCGGGGGCCGTGCCGGGTGCCCGCCCGGTTGGTGCATCCGCCGTCGAACGGCACTCCCATCACGACCAGGTCGCTGCCGCTGACGTCGCTCGTGTAGGGCCTCCGCAGGAACGTCGGTAGACCGGCGAAGGGCAGGGCGTTCTCCAGCATGTCCAGGATGCTCCCGGGGTCCGGGCGGTCGTCAGGCGTCGCCATGATCGCTCCCTAGCGTTGGTGTTCGTTTTGAGTACGAGCGTTTCAACTATGCACGTTCTTGTGACCGGTGTCGAGCGGGCGCGGCGCGCCGTCGGGCGCAGCGAGCAGGCGACGCAGGGCGAGGAGGCTGATGGCCCCGGTGATCGGCACGCCCCAGAGCGGGATGAGTGCCATCGGGGTGTCGAGCAGGGTGCGCATGAGTGGGTCGCCCGCGAGGGTGAAGGTGAGGCCGGTCCCGACCGCGACGACGAAGTCGCCGAAGCTGAACAGGTGAAAGCCCAGGTAGGCGCGTGCGCGCGGCCGGGTGGCGAGCCGGGCGGTGGCGATCACCACGAGCGGCGCGGCGATCCCCGCGACCAGGTCCCCCCAGGCGGCGTTGGTGACGAACGGTGCCGGCAGCAGGCCCTGCGCCCCGACGAGGAAGAAGGCCGCCGCGGCGGCGACGCGCCAGGCGTTGAACCAGGTCAGGTGAGCCAGATCGATGTCACGAACCAGTCGACGCTGCGCGGGCGACCGGAACACGATCACCAGCGGGACGGCGATGCCGGCGGCGATCAGCGCGGGCAGGGCGAGCAGTGGCACGGCGGCGAGCACTCCGGTCGCCGAGAGCAGCGCCACGGCGGCCCCCCACACCAGGACGGCGGCGGCCCAGCGACGCAGGAGAGACCGCTGAGCCCGCTCCAGCGCGGCGGGTGGCGGCGGGGTGGTCGTGGGAACCGGGTCGGGTCGGTCGGTCGGTGTCATGGCGGCCTCCGGACTAGTGGGTTCGAAAAGTGAACGGAGTGCCAGTGTCGCCACAGTGAGTTGGAAAAGTCAACCCACCCGTCTAGGGTGGAGCCGTGGCAGGGTCGGAGGAAGCTCGGGAGTGCTCGATCGCGCGATCCATGGCGGTGCTGGGCACGCGATGGACGATGCTGGTCCTGCGTGAACTGGTGTTCGGGGTGTGTCGCTTCGACGCGATCGCGGCCGCCACCGGGGCGCCGCGGGACATGTTGACCCGGCGGCTGCGGAGCCTGGAGCAGGCCGGGTTGGTGGTCAGACACCCCTACCAGGACCGGCCGCCGCGGTTCGAGTACCACCTCACCGACCAGGGTCGGGACGCGGGCGAGGTCCTGCTCGCACTGATGGGCTTCGGGGATCGCCACCTCTCACCGCGGCCCCCGGTGCGCTGGCACCACGGCGATCCCGACCATCCGCACGTCCTGGATCCCGTTCTGGTGTGCCGGGTCTGCAGCGAGCCTGCCGTCGACGGGCTGCACCGTCCCGTCGGCCCGGGGGCGCCCGCCGATGCAGCAGCCGGATCGGGGCAGGTCCGCCGCGATGAGCAATGACGACGCGCGCGACACCGGATCGGCGTCGAACAGCCGCTACCGTCACGATGTGCGCATCTCCGCCGATGCAGCGGCGATCGACCTGGTGCTCTCCCGCGGGGGGCGGCTCTACGTGTGGCAGACCCGATCCGTCGGATGCCAGCCGATGAGCCGCCTCGAGACCGGCCCGGTTCCGCGCAGGGGAAGGACGTTCGAGCGTGCCGAGTTCGATCCGTTCGCGCTGTATCTCGCGGTGACCGGCCGGTGGCCGCACGAGCTCGTCCTGGAAGCGCACCGCGGCCGGGTCCGCGCCCTCTGGGACGGCAGTGCCTGGGCCGTGCACGGACCTGTGTCCGGCGCGTGAGGTCAGGAACTCACCGGCCCGCCTCCCTCGAACGCCTTGAGCAGGCGGAGGGCGAGCTCGATCTCGAACACGGAGTCGTGGTCGTGGAGCCGATCGCCGAGCGTCTCCCGGATGATCCGCATCCGGTACTTCATCGTGGACGGGCTCAGGTGCAGCAACCGGGCGGCCTCGGTGGGGCTGCCCCCGCGGACCAGGTAGGCGTGCAGGGTGTCGACCATCTCGCCGCCGAACCGCGGGTTGTCCACCAACCCGTCCAGGACGCGCTGGACGAAGTGCCCGAGCCGCGGGCCCCAGCCGGGCCCGATGGTGCCGGCCATCACGCCCAGCTCGTCGACGACGGCGATCTCGTCCAGCCGGATCCCGGCTGTCGGGGCGGCTTGCAGATCGGCGAGCCAGCGGGTCGTGCGGTAGGACTCCTGCAGGCCCGGCCCGCGCGTGGCCGGCAGCCCGACCGCCACCCGGCAGCGCAGCGGTGCGATCGCCTCCTGCACCTGCTGCCACGCCTCTGCGTGGGACCGGGGATCGGAGTCGGCGGGCTGGGCGTAGAGGCACACGGTGCGGTCGTCGACGCGGGCGCACAGACCGGCAGCGAGCAGCAGTTGCTTGCCGATCCGCTGGTGCAGGTGGGCGAACATGTCCGGTGACCACGGCCCGGCGCCGGCCGGTGAGATGACGGCAGGCCGGTAGGTCGCCTGCCCGGATCTCGCGGACCGCGGGTTCTCCCGGTGCTCGTCGGACAGGCACGCGAACAGCGCGGCCTGCAACTCCGCTGCGTCCGCCCGGCTGCGGGCGTCGCGGCCGAGGAGGGCGAGCGTGAGCAGGTCGTGAACGATCCTCCAGACCGGTTCCGCCCGGTCCGGAATCGGACGCTGGAGGGCGACGACACCCAGCTGGCGGGTCCCCGCGCAGATCGTGATCTCCCGGTCGGCGCGCGGACTGTTGGCCGCCCACCGCCAGGTGTGGGCCCCGGGCCCCGCCGTCCCCGTCCGGCCCGGTGACCGCGGCTCCCCGGTCGCGAGCACGCTGCGGTCCGGCCGCAACAGGACCGCGGGGCAGCCGGCGAAGGTCGCCACGACCGCCATCGCCCCGGCGAGATCGTCGTCGCCCACCGAGCGGGTCAGCTCGGCGCAGACCTCGACCAGGTCGGGACGCGTGAGCGCGGCGGCAGGCTGACCGCCCGGTGCGGGCACCTCCGCCTGCACGGTCCGCGCCGCCGGGAGGCGCGTGATGCCGAGCTCGTCACCGTCGGTGCCCACCGTGAGGCGCAGGACGACCTGGACCTCGCCGCCGGCGACGGTCGCCGGCACCGTGTGCACCAGCGGTTCGACGGTTCCGCGCCTGCTCACCGGCATCATTGCGCTGCGGCTCATGGTCAGAAGGTAGGTCCCGGGCCAGCCGGCCGGACCGTCCCATTTTGGTACGTCAGCCGAGCACGACCCGCCCCGGATCGATGCCGTAGTAGGCGATCTTGCGGTAGAGGGTGGAGCGGGACATCCCCAGGGCGAGGGCAGCGTGGGTCTTGTTCGCGTCCGCGTCGCGCAGCGCCCTCAGGATCGCATCGCGCTCGACCATCTCCAGGTTGCCGAGGGTACGGCCGAGCGGGCTCCCCGAACCGAGCTCGGCGAGGTCCATGGCGGTGATGTCGCGGGTGCGGCCGTCGGTGAGGAGCCGGATCACCAACGCCTCCAGCTCGCGCACGTTGCCCGGCCACGGGTACCGCATCAGCAGTCGCAGCGCGCTCGGCACGATGCGCGGACCGGTACGGCCCGAGGCGTGGCGGACGACCAGCGCGTCCGCGATCCCGGCGACGTCCTCGGGACGCCCGCGCAGCGGCGGCAGCGTGACCACCTGGGTGCGGAGGCGGTCCTCGAGTGGCCCGTATGCCGCCCGGTCGCCGGGGATCACCGTCGAGACGACGAACGGCGCGGCGTCGTGCGCGAGGTCGAGCATGTCACCGAGCGCGGCCGCGGCCGGTCCGCTGAGCCAGTCGACGTGGGCGAGGACGAGCGTTCCGGTGCCCTCCCCGGTGGTACCGGCGGGCTGGATGCCGGTGAAGGCCCGGCGCAGCCACTCCTCGGTACCCAGGACGCGTTCGAGGGTGGCCGGCAGCACCGTGCACGTGGAACCGGGCCGCAGGCGCTGATGGAGGTGCCGGGCGAGCGTCATCTTGCCGGTGCCCGCTTCGCCCTCGATCCGCACGGGCATCGTGGGAACCAGCCGGCCGCAGCGGTCGGCGACCCGGCGCCACGTGTCGCTCGCGCCGGCCATTCCGGCGGCCGCCAGGCCGTTCCAGCTCGCGCCGGGGCGCCGTCCGGGCGTGCGCGACCTGCGCCGGACCGCCGCGCTCGAGTCGATCTCGATGAGCAGCCCGGCGATCTTGAGACCCGCGCGGACGGGACGGCAGCGGGCCACGGCCGTGCGGCCCGCGGAGAAGGCCATCTCGCGGACGACCTCGCCCGAGGAGAGCGACGCCATGTCCCCCTGTTCCAGCAGGAAGGCCTGGTCGACGCCGTCGAGCCACGGTGACGCGGAGGCGTTGGCCATCATGAACTGGTCGGTCAGCGCGATCAGGGGGCGGGTGGTCTCGCGGTTGCGTGCGACGAAGGCCCGCAGGACCGACCGCTCGGAGTCGGAGACGCGGTCGAACAGCTCGCGTTCGATCTGGGCTCCGAGGTCGATGACGGTCGGGAGCAGCAGCGAGTTGGCGTCGGCGGTCGGGCAGGCCAGGTCGAGCACGCCCTCCAACCGGCCCGAGAGCGGGTGCCGGATCGGGACGCCGACGCAGGTCAGGGTCTGCAGCGCGGCGACGTAGTGCTCGGGGCCGACCACCTCCATCGGGCGCATCTCCTCCAGCACCGTGCCGATCCCGTTCGTGCCCGCGACCTCCTCGTCCATGACGAAGCCGCGGTCGATCGAGGACGCCGTGAGACGGCGCTCGAGGCTCTGGTCGCCGACCCATCGGCCGACGATGCGGGCGCCACGGTCGGCCAGCACGATGCACACGTCCGTGCCGGGCAGGCTCATGGCGAAGCGGTTGAGGACCGGTTCGGCCGCGGACACCAGCCGGGACGTGGTGCCGGTCGGCCGGTAGGGGAAGGCCGCGTCGTCGGGCGCCACCCGCGACAGGCGGCTGCGGCGCCAGGACGCGGCGATGGACGGGCGCACGTCGCTCGGGTCGCGTCCCGACTCCAGGAAGCTCTCCCAGGCGTGCCGGACGCAGGCGATGCGTTCCGTGCTCATGGCCATCTCGTCACCTCGTGCCGTAGTGCAGTGTCATGCGTCCCGGCCGTCCAGGCAACGGGTCAGGGCCTGCGGGATGTCGCCGACCGACAGGACCGGGAGGCACTCGCCGTGTCCCGTCACCGCGAGCCGACGGCAGGCCTCCAACCGGCGCGGTGTCGTCGCGGTGCTCAGCACGTGGAGCCGCGGGAACAGGCGGGCGACGCCGGTCGGGTCCACACCCTGGTTGCCCACGCCGTCGGTGACCACGATGCCGATGCGCTCGCGCGCCCGCGACCGTTCGAGCTGGCCCAGCCCGGTCCGCAGCCCGAGGGCCAGGTCGGTGAGTCCCTCGGAGCGGACGGCGAGTACGTCCTCCACCACCCGCAG
>JBBQEF010000171.1:0-12041 GCA_038320445.1 Mycobacteriales bacterium | reverse complement strand
CGTCGGCGTACTTGCGGCCGAGCTGGAACACGTGCCCGATCTCGATGCCGCGCGACGCGGAGAGCGGACCCGACCCGTCGGGAGCCGGATCGCCGGGGCGCACCTCGGCCGCCTCGATGGTGCCGTCCGGGGTGAAGTCGCGGCCGGCGACGAGGTCGACGACGTGGTGGTCGGGCTTGTCGGCGCCGGTGACCCACGCCGTGCCCGTGACCACGCGCGGGTCGACGAGGAACCGCACGCCGTTGGCGGCCAGCGAGACCGGGCCGATGTAGCCCTTGACCAGGAACGCGTTGCGGGCGAAATCGGCCTCGTCGAGCAGCGCGACCTCGGCCGGCTCCAACGCGGCCTCGAGGCGCTTCATGTCGACCTCCCGGTCGCCGGGGACACCGACGCCGAGCAGCGTCCACTCGGCGGCACCGGGCAGCCGGGTCTTGAGCAGCACGTTCTTCAGCGTGTCGGCGGCGGCGAACGTGCGGCCCAGCCCGGCGTCGTTGAGGAACGCGACCAGCGACTCGATGGTCGGCGTGTGGGGTGTGTGGTGCGCCTGGGCCGCGGGCAGCCCGGCCAGCGGGATGGCGGGTGGCGGCGGGGTCGTGACCGCCTCGACGTTCGCCGCGTACCCGCCGGGACTCTCCACGAAGGTGTCCTCGCCCGTGGGCGTGACGGCCAGGAACTCCTCCGACGCCGACCCGCCCATCGCACCCGACGTCGCCGCGACGACCACGTACTCCAGCCCGAGCCGGTCGAAGATCCGCACGTAGGCGTCGCGATGTTTGCGGTAGGACTCCGCGAGGCCCTCGTCGGTCAGGTCGAACGAGTAGGAATCCTTCATGAGGAACTCGCGCCCGCGCAGGATGCCCGCGCGGGGCCGCGCCTCGTCGCGGTACTTGGTCTGGATCTGGTAGAGGATCACCGGGTAGTCCTTGTAGGAGGCGTACTCGCCCTTGACGAGCTGGGTGAACAGCTCCTCGTGCGTGGGGCCGAGCAGGTAGTCGCCGCCCTTGCGGTCCTTGAGCCGGAAGATGTTGGGGCCGTACTCGGTCCAGCGGCCGGTGGCCTCGTAGGGCTCGCGGGGCAGCAGGGCGGGCAGGTGGATCTCCTGGGCGCCGATGGCGTCCATCTCCTCGCGCACCACCTGCTCGATGGCGCGCAGCACCTTGAGCCCCAGCGGCAGCCAGGAGTAGATCCCCGGCGCGGCGCGGCGGACGTAGCCGGCGCGGACGAGCAGCTTGTGGCTCGGTACCTCCGCGTCGGCAGGGTCCTCGCGCAGGGTCCGCAGGAACAGCGACGACATCCGGGTCAACACCAGACGAAGCGTAGCGACGACCCCGGACCGGAGTCGCGGCGGTTACCGGGTCAGCCCAGGAGGTGGCGGTTGGGCTCACGGGCCGCACCTGCCAGCTCCGGCAGCTCCACCACCTCGACGCCCGCCGCCCGCAACAGCTCGGCGCCGTCGCAGTCGACGAACAGCGACGGTTCCCGCCACGCGAACACCACCCGCGCGACGCCCGCCGCGATGATCAGCTCGGTGCACGTCCGCGGCCGGGACGCCCGGGCGCTGCACGGCTCCAGCGAGCTGTAGACGGTCGTGCCGGGCGGCACCGCCGCCAGCGTCGCGAGCGCGGCCTCCTCGGCGTGTTCCGCGGGGTCGGTGCGCCGCGACCAGCCGTCGGCCAGGACCGTCCGGTCCGCGCCGACGACGAGCGCTCCCACCGAGAAGGCCGCGTCCGACGGCGTGCACCGCCACGCCAGCTCGACGGCCCGCGCGAGCAGCTCGCGGTCGTCCACGTCACGCCCTCGTCCGGTACTGGAGCAGGACGTGGTCGCCCATCGGCCGGGCCTGCGCGAGCCGCATCCCGGACGGGAACCTCCCCGCTCCCACGAACCGGGGCGCATCCGGGTCGCCGACGAAGAACGGCGCGACGACGAGCTGGATCTCGTCGACCAGCCCCGCGGTGAGGAACAGCGTGTGCATCGCCGTGCCGCCCTCCACCATCAGCCGCTCGACGCCGCGGGCGAGCAGGTCCGCGAGCACCGAGCGCGGGTCGAGCGGCGACCCGGCGTCCACGACGTCGGCCGGCACCGCGACGCGACCGGGGTGCGAGGTGTAGACCACCCGCCCGCCGTCGCCGGTACGGAACAGCTGCGCCCCCGGATCCAGCTCGCCGCTGCCGCTCACCACCGCCCGCAACGGCTGCGGGGAACGGCCGGACGCGATCCGGGCGGCCACGCGATCCGCGGAACGGACGAGCAGCCGCGGATCATCGCGGCGGAGTGTGGTGGCGCCGACCAGGATGGCGTCCACGCTGGCCCGCTCCGCGTCGACGCGGTCGAGATCGGCGGCGTCGGAGAGCACGAGCCGCTGCGGGGTCCGGTCGTCGATACAGCCGTCCACCGACATGGCGGCCGACAGCAGGACGTAGGGCCGGTCGGTCATCGGGTGATCATGCCGTGCGCGCGGGCCGGGTGTCGCCGCGAGGCCCGCGGCCGTGCCCTGACCGACCGGTGATCACCGGTCGGTCAGGAGAAGTCCAGCGCCTCCACCGTCGCCGCCGACTGGGCGTGGGTGGGGCGCCGGGCCCCGCCCACGGCGAACACCGAGTTGCCCACGGCGGCCAGTGCCATCCCGTGGCGGGGCACGCCGAGCGGGGCGAGGGTGGACCAGGTACCGGTGTCGACGTCGTAGGCCTCCACCGTGTCCAGCACGCGCGTCGGCTCCTCGCCGCCCGCCGCCACGATCCGCCCGTCGACGAACGCGGCGGCGACCCCGCCGCGCGCGGTCGGCATGCTCGGCAGCGTCTGCCAGGCGCCGGTGGCGGGGTCGAAGCGCTCGAACGCGAACGTGTTCTTGTCCGACGACAGGTCCCGCCCGCCCACGGCGTAGACGTAGGTTCCGTCGGTGGTGGCCGAGACGTGCTCGCGACCCGTCGGGACCGGGGCGGCATCGCTCCAGGCCGTGCCGTCGAACACCTCGGTGGTGGTCACCAGCTTGCCGTTCGCCTGGCCGCCGACCACGACGATCTTGTCGCCGACCACCGCCGCGCCCGCGGCGACGCGTGGGTTGGGCATCGGCGGCAGGGCCACCCACGCACCGTTGCGCAGCGCGAACACCTTGTCCGAGACGATCGCCGACAGGTTCCCGTTCTGCGGGCTCCAGCCGCCGAGGACGACGACGTCGCCCTTGTAGGTCACGGCGGTGGTGTGGTGCAGGGGAAGGGGGAGGTCGGGGCCCTGCTTCCAGGTGTCGATCGCGGGGTCGTAACCCCAGACGGCCGGGGTGGCCGCGTCCTGCGTGAGCCCGCCGACCACCCACAGCGTGCCGTCGTCGACGGTGGATCCGGTGAACTGCCGGGCGACCGGCGCGTCCTTCAGCTCCCGCCACTGCGCCGCGGGCTGCAGCCGGCGCGGCGGCAGGTCGATCGCCGCACCGACGCCGGTGGAGTCGGCGTGGCTGGGCTTCGTCGCGCCGTCGATCGCGAAGACCGTCTTGCCCACGGCGGAGACCGAGAGCCCGTGGCGGCCCTGGGCCAGCTTCGGCAGCGCCGACCACGTGTTGGAAGCGATGTCGTAGGCCTCCACCGTGTCGTCGACGGTGGTGGGCTCCTCGCCACCGGCCACGACGATCCGGCCGTCGGCGAATGCCGCCCCGATGCCGCCGCGCGGGGTCGGCATCGGCGCCAGCTGCTGCCAGGTGCGGGCCTTCGGGTCGAACCGCTCGACCTCGGCGGTGTTCTTGTCGCTCGACAGGTCGCGGCCGCCCACCACGTAGGCGAAGGTGCCGTCGGTGGCCATGCCGAGGTGCTCGCGGGGCGTCGGGAGGTTCGGCGCGGCCGTCCACCTCGCGCCGTCGAACACCTCGGTGGTGGGCACGAGCTTGCCGTCGGCCTGTCCGCCGCTCACGACGATCTGGTCGCCGATCACGACCGCACCCCCCGCCACGTGCGGGCTCAGCATCGCCGGGAGCTCCACCCAGCCGCCGCCGCGCTGCGCGTAGACCTTGTTCGAGCTGATCGCCGAGAGGTTCGCGCCGTCGGGCTGCCAGCCGCCGAGCACGACGATCTCGCCGCGGTAGGTCACGGCCGTCGCGTGGTGCAGAGGCACCGGGAGGTCGATGGCGCGCTTCCACGTGTTGATCGCCGGGTCGTAGCCCTCGACCTTGTTGGTGGCGCCCGAATCGGTGAGGCCGCCGATCACCCAGACCGTGCCGTCGGCGACGGTGGTGGCCACCTGCTGGCGCGGCGTCGGGTCGTCGGTCAGCACACGCCACGCGCTGGTGGGCACGGCGGCGGTGACGGGCGGCGGGCCGGGCGGCGCCGCGGCGCTCGAGGTGCCGGAACCGCGGAACACGAACACCCCGGCGACGGTGAGCCCGGCCAGGAGCACGACGACCGTGACGACCGCGGCGACCACGGACATCCGCCGTCGCGGCGGACGGGGCGGGGTCGGCCCGGCGAGGAGAGCGGGTGTGCCACCGGACGGTGGGACGGCCGCCGCGGAGTCCGCCGGTGCGGTACGGGCGGCCGCCACCGTGGCGCCGGAGACGACGACCGTGGCCCCGTCCGGGTCCGCGGCCGGTCGCGGCGCCGGCGACGGCCGGGGCACTGCGGGGGACGGTGATGTCGGGGAGGGCGGCGATGTCGGGGAGGGCGGGGACGTCGGGGTCGGCCTGGGCGTCGGCGGGCGGATCGTCGAGGCGTCCCACGGGCGGTCGACCAGCGGCAGCGGGCCCGAGGTGCGGCGAGGCGACCGGTCGTCGACGGACGCGACCTCGGTGACGTCCGGGTCGGCCGCCGGGCGCGACGCGGGCAGCGCCATCTCGGCGACGGGCATCCCGGCTTCGCGCTGCACCTCCTGCAGGAGGTGCCCGAACTCCTCCGCGGACGCCGGGCGGTCGTCCGGGTCCTTCGCCATGGCGCGCTCGAGGACGGCACACAGCTCATCGGGGACGCCGTGGCCGCGCAGGTCGGGGATCGGCTGGCCGGTGATCCGCAGGAACTGGGCGATGATCTCCTCGCCCTCGCGGCGTTCGAACGCCGCCCGCCCGGCGATGATCGAGAAGAGCGCCGCACCGAGGCCGTAGATGTCGGACGCGGGCGTGGGCGGGTGCCCGTTCAGCACCTCGGGCGCGGTGTAGGACAGCGAGCCCGTGAACGCGCCCGTCGCGGTCTCGAAACCGCCCTCGATGCGGGCGATGCCGAAGTCGGTGAGCTGGGCCTCGCCGTAGTCCGAGAGCAGGATGTTGGCGGGCTTGACGTCGCGGTGCAGCGTGTGGACGCGGTGGGCGCTCTCGAGAGCGCCGCAGAGCCGCACGCCGAGCCGGGCTGCCTCACCCCACGGGATCGGCCCCTCGCGCCGCACCCGGGCGGCCAGCGAGTCGAGCGTCTGGAACGGCATGACGATGTAGGGGCGGCCGCTGTGGGTGACCCCGACCTGGAGCACGTCGACCACGTTCGGGTGACCCGAGAGGCCACCCATCGCGCGGCCCTCACGGAAGAACCGCTCACGGCTGACGGTGTCGAGGTCGGTGTGCAGCAGCTTGACCGCGACCGTTCGGTTGAGCGCCTCCTGGGTGCACCGGAACACGACGCCGAACCCGCCGCGCCCGACCTCCTTGGCGTCGGAGAAACCGGCCCTGGCGAGGTCGATGACGACGCCGGGGCGACCCCCGGCCGTGTGCGTCGCGTCGTGCTCGGTGCTCACATCAGCCCTTCGGCTCGTGCGCGCGGACCTCGGCCAGCGTGATCGCCCCGCGCCGCAGCGCCTCGTTGGCCAGGCGGGTGCGGCGGCGCTCGCCGTCGCCTGCCACTCCGAACTTGTCGTAGAGCCGCAGCAGGTGCTGCTTGACCGCGGCCTCGCTCACCCACAGTGCCTGCGCGATCTGGCGGGTGGACGCGGGTTCGGTGAACATCTCCGCGCTGGTCATGGGCTTGAACAGGGCGATCAGCACATCGCGCTCACGCGGGGTGAGCTGCGGGGGCGGGGCCTGGGCCTCGGTCATGCCGGGGTCGTCGGCGGTGCGGTCCGCGCGCAGCACGATGCGCGTGCGGCCGATGCGCAGCTCGTCACCCGGGCCGACACGCGCCTCACCGGACAGCCGGCTGCCGTTGACGAACGTGCCGTTGCGCGAGCTGACGTCGCGCACGCTCCAGGCACCCGCGATCCGTTCGAGCACGGCGTGCACGCGCGAGACCTGCCCGTCGTCGGACAGCACGATGTCGTTGCCGGTCGCCCGGCCCACCGTGATGCGGTCGACGGACTCCAGCGACACCAGATCGGCCCCTGCCGGTCTCCACACCTCGAGAAATGCGTTCATCACACTCCCAATCGGAGAGAACGGTAGCCGAACCGGGCCCGACTCCACAGATCTCTCTCCCCAATGATCGCGAACCGATGCCCCACCGTTTCTGCGCACCCGGGACAGAGCAGCGCACCAGGGGTTCCGGACGGCGCGAAGATCACAACTCGGTCACGATTCCACCTCCGCGGAGAAGCGCACGTCGGCGCGTCACGATTCCACCTCCGCGGAGAAGCGCACGTCGGCGCGTCACGACGCCCCCGGAGTCACGATCCGAGCAGCTCCCCGAGGAGTGCGCTCACCGTGGGTGCCTCGACGAGGAACCCGTCGTGCCCATAGGGCGACTCGATGACCTGCACCTCACCCGCGCCCGGGATGCCGGCGGCGAGCTCGGCCTGCTGCGCGAGCGGGTAGAGCCGGTCGGACCGGACACCGGCCACCATCGTCCGCGCGGAGACGCGCGCGAGCCCCCGTGCCGTGCCACCGCGTCCGCGACCGACGTCGTGGGCGTTCATCATCTCGGTGAGCCGCACGTAGGAGGCCGCGTCGAACCGGCGGACGAGCTTGGCGGCGTGGTGGTCGAGGTAGGACTCGACGGCGTAGCGCCCGCCGCGCCAGGGGTCCTCGCCGTCCTGGGGGTCGCGACCGAAGCGCTCGCCGAGCTCGTAGGCGCTCCGGTAGCTCAGGTGGGCCATGCGCCGGGCGATGCCGAGACCGGCGTGGGGGCCCTGTCCGGCCGGCAGGTGGTGGTAGTCGCCGCCGTGCCAGCCGGGGTCGGCGCGGATCGCGGCGAGCTGGGGCGCACACCACGCGATCTGGTCAGCGTCCGACACGGCGGGGCAGGCCAGCAGGAACAGTCGCCGGACGCGCTCGGGCTCGGTGGCCGCCCACTCCAGCGCCCGCATCCCGCCCATCGACCCGCCCACGACGCAGGCCCAGCGCGCCACACCCAGCGCATCGGCCAGCACGGTCTCGGCCGCGACGGCGTCGCGGGCGGTCACGATCGGGAAGCGGCTGCCCCAGGGCGCGCCGTCCGGGCCCGGTGAGGACGGCCCGGTGCTGCCCTGGCAGCCACCGAGCACGTTCGGGACGACGACGAACCAGCGCTGCGGATCCAACGCCCGCCCCGGACCGACCAGCGCCTCCCACCAGCCCGGGGTGGGGTGTCCGGGACCGGCCGGGCCTGCGACGTGGCTGTCACCCGTGAGGGCGTGCAGCACCAGAACGGCGTTCTCGCCGGTGAACGTCCCCCACGTCTCGTACGCGATCCGGACGCCCGGCAGCTCCCCGCCCGCCTCCAGCGCGAGCGGGGCCGGGAGCTCCACCCACTGCCGACGGCCGGGGTCGTCGCCCTCCCGCCACGCGCCGGTGGCGGGAGGGAGACCGGTGTCGAGCGCCGTCATGGAGCGGCTACGCCGAGTGTGGGAGCCGGCAAGCGGGCCTCACGCGCCCTTGGCCGCGCGGAACCCCGCGTCGAGGTCGGCCTTGAGGTCCTCGATGCCCTCCAGCCCGACCGACAGCCGCACCAGGCCCGGCGTCACACCCGAGGCGGCCTGCTCCTCGACCGAGAGCTGGCTGTGCGTGGTGCTGGCCGGGTGGATCACGAGGCTGCGCACGTCGCCGATGTTGGCGAGGTGGCTGTGCAGCTCCAGCGCGTCGACGAACTTCTTGCCCGCCGCCACGCCCCCGACGATGTCGAACGCCACGATCCCGCCGGAGCCGCGCGGCAGGTACTCCTGCGCGGCCGCGTGGAACGGGCTCGACGGCAGGCCCGAGTAGTAGACGGTCTCCACCTCGTCGCGCGACTCCAGCCACTCGGCGAGCGCCTGCGCGTTGGACGTGTGGCGCTCCATCCGCAGCGACAGCGTCTCGATGCCCTGGATCAGCAGGAAGCTGTTGAGCGGCGCGATGGCCGGTCCGAGGTCGCGCAGCAGCTGCACACGCAGCTTGATCGCGTACGACAGCGGGCCGAGCGCGTCCCAGTAGACGAGGCCGTGATAGCTCGGATCGGGCGTGGTCAGGCCGGGGAATCGCGCCGCGTGGTCGCCCCACGGGAAGTTGCCGGAGTCGACCACGACGCCCCCGATCGCGGTGCCGTGCCCGCCGAGGTACTTGGTGGCCGAGTGGACCACGATGTCGGCGCCGTGCTCGAACGGCCGCAGCAGGTAGGGCGTCGGCACCGTGTTGTCCACGATCAGCGGCACGCCGGTCTCGTGCGCGAGGTCCGCGACGGGGCGGATGTCGAGCACGTTGTTGCGCGGGTTGCCGACCGTCTCGCCGAAGAACAGCTTCGTGTTCGGGCGGACGGCGGCGCGCCACTCGTCGAGGTCGTCGGGGTCGTCGACGAACGAGACGTCGATGCCCAGCTTGGGCAGTGTGTAGTGGAACAGGTTGTAGGTGCCGCCGTAGAGCGAGGCGCTGGAGACGATGTGGTCGCCCGCCTCGGCGATGTTGAGGATCGCGAGCGTGGTGGCGGACTGCCCGGACGCGAGCGCGACGGCCGCGATCCCGCCCTCCAGCGCCGCGACGCGCTGCTCCACCACGTCCTGGGTCGGGTTCATGATCCGCGTGTAGATGTTGCCGAACTCGGTGAGCCCGAACAGCGCTGCGGCGTGGTCGGTGTCGCGGAAGGCGTAGGCGGTGGTCTGGTAGATCGGGGTCGCCCTGGCGCCGGTGGTGGGGTCGGGGGCGGCACCGGAGTGCACCTGCTTGGTCTCGAAGGACCAGGCGGCCGAAGGGTCAGGCGCAGTGGGGTCGGAGTCGGACACAGAGTGCTCCCTAGGAGGGGTGACGTACGGAAGATCGGGTCAGCGGCCGGGTCGACAGGCCGCGGTCGTGACGCGCATGTAGTCCACATGCCGGCGGGTCACGAGGCGGATCACGGGGCGAACCGTAATCGGGCTGTCACGTGGGCACAACTACCCTGGCCGGGTGCTCGTGCTGCTCCCTCCGTCGGAGACCAAGCTGGACGGGGGTGACGGCCCGCCGCTGCGGATGGAGGCGCTCGCGCACCCGGCGCTCGACCCGCTGCGCGGGGAGCTGGCCGCCGAGCTCGTCACGCTGGCCGCCGACCCGCCCGCCACCCGCGCGGCACTGGGCCTCTCCGCCCACCAGGACGCGGAGATCGCCCGCAACGCCGCGCTGTGGACCTCCCCGACCATGCCGGCGCTGCTGCGCTACGCCGGGGTCCTCTACGACGCACTGGACGTCCGGTCGCTCCGCGGGACGGCGGCGGCGCGGGCGCGGGCGCGGCTGGGGGTGGCGTCGGCGCTGTTCGGGCTGCTGCGTGCCGACGACCCGGTGCCCGCCTACCGCCTCTCGGCGGGTTCGGCGCTCCCCGGTCGGGGCACGCTCGCGTCGCGGTGGCGGCCGGTGCTGGAGCCGGTCCTCGCGGCGGTCGCCGCCGGCGAGCTGGTGGTGGACCTGCGCTCGGGCTCCTACGCCGCCCTGGCCCGCGTCCCGGGTGCCGTGGACGTCGACGTGCTGGCCGAGCACGGCGATGGCCGTCGCACGGTGGTGAGCCACGTCAACAAGGCGCACAAGGGCAGGTTGGCGAGGGTGCTGGCGAGCACCCGCGCCGAACCGGCCGATGCAGCCGCCGTGGCCACTCTCGCCCGCCGCGCCGGGATGCGCGTGGAGCGCCGGTCGAACGCCCTGGTCGTGATCGTCCCCGCCTGATGCGGCCCCGTGGGTCGGGCCGTCAGCGCCCGCGAACCGACGATCCCCGCGCCGGACCGTCACGCCGACCGGGAAATGCGTTGCGGGCACGACGCGGCGCCGGTCAGGATGTGTGCCTGCAGCCGGTCTCCGGCGGATCCGAGGAGGTGGCCCCGTGTCGATCACTGTCCTGGACGTGGTGCGCCCCCGTCCGATCCCCGCCCCGCGCTGACACCAGCCCGCGGGGCCCCGCACAGGAGACCTCGCGTTGCGCGACTTCGACATCGAACCACCCCGCAGGAACCGCCGCCGCCGTTTCCACGACGAGCACCGCTACCGCCCGGACCTCGCGGCCCTCGACGAACGCTGCGGCGCCGCGCCCGACGGCCCGCCCGCGGGTGACCGCTGGTCCACCTGGGACGGCGCCGACCACGGCCCGCACCCCCGGCCACACTGGGTGATCACCGAACACGCCGCCGTCGACACCGAGCTCGGCGTGATCAAGACTGGCAAGGAGGCCGACGTCCACCTGATCGAGCGGTCACTGCCGGGCACCGACCGCCGCACGCTCATGGCCGCGAAGCGGTACCGCACCGCCGAGCACCGGATGTTCCACCGTGATGCGGGCTACCTGGAAGGCCGGCGGGTGCGCCGGTCCCGGGAGACCCGCGCGATGGCCAACCGCACGGCGTTCGGCCGCGACATCCTCGCCGGGCAGTGGGCGGCGGCCGAGTTCGCCGCCCTCTCCCGGCTGTGGTCGGACGGCGTGGCGGTGCCCTACCCCGTGCAGGCGTCCGGAACGGAGCTGCTGGTCGAGTTCGTCGGGACGGAGGACGGGTCGGCCGCACCGCGCCTCGCCCAGCTCCGCCCCGGCCGCGACGAGCTCCGTGACCTCTGGCACCAGCTGGTCGACGCCCTGCTCGGCCTGGCCCGCCACGGCATCACCCACGGGGATCTCTCGGCGTACAACCTGCTGGTCCAGGACGGGCGGCTCGTCGTCATCGACCTCCCGCAGGTCGTGGACGTGATCGGCAACCCGCAGGGACCCGAGTTCCTGGCCCGCGACGTGCGGCGGATCGGCGAGTGGTTCACCGCGCGCGGCCTCCCACCCGAGGTCGGACAGCCCGGCATGCTCCTGGAGGAGCTGCGCGTCGAAATGGGAATGCCACGCGACCCGGCAACGTCACAGGAGTAGCGCCGGGCCGCCGGCCGGGCGCTCCGCTAGACTCGATCACGAGCGCCCGGCCGCCATCGGTCCCAGAACGGCGCACAGCAGTACCCATCAGGGCGCTCAACGTAGGCGCCCGGGCTCGTTCTCAGAGATCCCAGACGCCGCCATCTCGGCGCTGCTTCTCCGTGCGACGTGCCACGTCCCGGAGGTTTTCTTGACATCCCCGTCCTCTCGCCGTTCAGAGTCGTCTGCTCGCTCGCAGGCGCGCTCGGCATTCTCGGCGAACCCCCGCCCCCGTCGCACCAGCGGCGGCGGGCGTCCCAGCTCGTCCCGTGGCCGCTCACGCGGTACCGGAGCCACCCCGGCCTTCTCCTCGGCACCCACTCCCCCCGAGGTGCTGTGGACCGTCCCCGAGACCGGCATGCCGTCCTTCGCCGAACTCGGCCTGCCCGAGCCCGTGCTGCGCGCCCTGATCACGGAGGGCTTCACCGAGCCGTTCCCGATCCAGGCCGCAACACTCCCGGACGCCCTCGCCGGCAGCGACCTGCTGGGCCGCGGCCAGACCGGCTCGGGCAAGACGCTCGCGTTCGGCCTCGCCATCCTGTCGCAGCTCGCAGGTGGAAGGGCGCAGGCGCGGCAGCCACGCGGTCTCGTGCTCGTCCCCACGCGTGAGCTGGCGACGCAGGTCGTCGACGCGCTCACGCCGTTCGCCAGGGCACTCGGCCTGACCACCACATCCGTCGTGGGCGGCATGTCGTTCAGCCGCCAGGCCGCCGAGCTCGCCCGTGGCATCGACCTGCTGGTCGCCACCCCCGGCCGGCTCACCGACCACACCACGCAGCGCACCTGCGATCTCTCGCAGATCAGCATCACCGCCATCGACGAGGCCGACCGGATGGCCGACATGGGGTTCCTGCC
>JBBQEF010000170.1:0-12119 GCA_038320445.1 Mycobacteriales bacterium | reverse complement strand
TTCAGCGGCTGGGCCGCCGGGTCGGGGCGCGGTGGAACCGTGTCGAGCAGCACCCCGTCGCCGCGCGGCGCCGCGCAGCCGACGGTGGCCGTGAACCGCACCGGCTGGTAGGGCATCAGGGGGATCGCGGCCGGCCCGGCCGAGGCGTCCCAGCTGTAGGTGACCTGCGGCTGGATCACCGGCGCGAACGGGAACGCGATCGCCGCGAGCGTGGCGAGGATCCCCAGGACCACCGCCAGCCGCCCGGTGCCGGGGCGGGCCTCCTCCGGAGCGCCGTCGGTCTCCGGCGGAGGCACCGTCGGGGCGGGCGAGAGCACCGCGCCAGCCTATGCGGCGGGGACCCGCGCAGCGGCGGCCCGCCCCCCGGCCGCCGCCCAGCCCGACGCGCCGTCGACCACCCCGCCGCGCGCGTTGTGTCACCGCCGCGCGGGCGTTGTGTCACCGCCGCGCGCGGAGCGACGCGCGCGCGGTGATGGAACCCGCGCGGCCGGCCGGCCGGCCGGCGGCTCGCTGCGGGCGCGGGTGGCGGATGATCGGACCCATGACGACGCTGCCGCTGGGCCCCGACGAGCTCCTCACCACCACCCGGTCCGTGCGCAAACGGCTCGATCTCGACCGGCCGGTGCCGCTGGAGCTGGTGCGCGAGAGCCTGGAGATCGCCCTGCAGGCCCCCACGGGCAGCAACCAGCAGGGCTGGCACTGGATGGTGGTCACCGACGCGGGCCTGCGCAAGCAGGTCGGCGACTACTACGCCGCGTCCTTCGCCGCCTACCGCGACTCGGCCACGCGGCAGGCCCAGGCCGCGGCGCACAGCGAGGACCGGCAGGCCGTGCAGGCGCGCGTCCAGTCGTCGGCGGAGTGGCTCGCCGAGCGGATGGGTGACGTCCCCGTGCACGTCATCGGCTGCATCACCGCGGCCGAGGAGCTGCCGGCGGCCAACCAGGCCGGCCTCTGGGGCTCGCTGCTGCCCGCCGCGTGGAGCTACCAGATCGCCGCGCGCGCCCGCGGCCTCGGCAGCGCCTGGACCACGCTGCACCTCGCGTACGAGAAGGAGATCTCGGCGCTGCTGGGCATCCCGCCGAACGTGCGCCAGGGCGTCCTGCTGCCGACGGCGTACTTCACCGGCGAGACGTTCAAGCCGGCGAAGCGCGAGCCGCTCGGCTCGGTGCTGCACCTCGACGCGTGGTGACCGGGCGGGTGGGCTCCTGAGGCGAGGAGCCCACCCGATCGGCGCGACACGTCGTCGACGCAGCGTGAGCCCGACCGGCATCCCGGTACGGGCCGGCTGCCCGTACCCGAACGTCGTGAACGCCTGCGCGGCCGTGCCGCCCGCTCATCAGGGGATGAGCACGACCTTGCCCCCCGCGTGGCCCTCGGCCACGAACGCCGTCGCCGTCGCCGCCTCGGCCAGGGGGTAGGTCCGCGTCACCACGAGCGCCAGCTTCCCCTCGCCGGCCAGCTCGGCCAGGTCGGCGCGGGCCGCGTTGCGGATCTCGGCGCCGGGGTCGGCGCCCGGGCCGCCACCGAGCGCCTTGATGCCCGCGTCGCCGGCGCGCCCGAACGCCGCGATGGTGGCGATCCGGGCCTTGTCGGCGACGAGCTCGAGGGACACGTCGACGGCCTCGTCGGTGCCGACGGTGTCGATGGCGGCGCTGATGCCGTCGGGGGCGAGAGCCCGGACGCGATCCGCGAGCCCGTCCCCGTAGGCGACGGGCTCGATGCCGTGGCCACGCAGGGCATCGTGGCGCGCCGGGGCGGCCGTGCCGATCACGCGGGCGCCGCGGTGGATCGCGAGCTGGGCGGCGAGCAGGCCGACCGAGCCGGCCACGCCGTGCACCAGCACCGTGTCGCCGTCCTTGATCTCGGTGGCGGCCAGCGTGTGCGCTGCCGTCGTCCCGGCCAGCAGCAGGCCCGAGGCCTGCTCCCAGCCGAGGGCGGCGGGCTTGGGCGTCAGCGCCGTGTCCGGGACGGTGACCTCGGAGGCGTAGAGACCGCCTGCCCCCGCACCGTAGACGATCACCTCGTCGCCGAGGGCCGCGGTGGCGCCCTCGCCCACCGCCGTCACGACGCCGGCGGCCTCCAGCCCGACCCGCATCGGGAGCTGCGACGGATCGGCGCCGAACGCGCCGCTGTAGAGCTTGTAGTCGATCGGGTTGATCCCCGCAGCCCGCACCTGGACGGTCACCTCGTGAGCACCGGGCGCGGGCGCCTCGATCTCGACACTCGCCAGAACCTCAGGACCACCGAACGCGGTGGCAACGATCACAGTAGCCATGCCGGGCGCAACCGGAATGAGCACTCAAGCATTCCCGTCATCCCCGAGACCTCCCCGACCGTGCCGACGTCCTGCCTCTGCACGGCGACCACGCGGTCTGCACGGTGCCTAGACGGGGAGGCGTCGGAAGATCACGCGGGGAACGTGGCGGAGCACGCTCATCACCACGCGGAGGGGAGCGGGGGCCCACACCAGCTCCTTGCGCGTGCGCACCGCGTCGACCACCACCGCCGCCACGGCGTCGGGCGTGGTGGACAGCGGCGCGGGCTTGAGGCCCTCGGTCATCCTCGTGTGGACGAAGCCGGGACGCACCACCGTGACGTGCACGCCGAACGGTCGCAGCGCCTCGGTCAGCCCGGAGTAGAACGCGTCCAGCCCGGCCTTGGTGGAGCCGTAGACGAAGTTGGAGCGCCGCGCCCGCTCGCCCGCCACCGACGAGAGCGCGACGAGGGCTCCGTGGCCCTGCGCCTTCAGCCGCTCGCCCAGCAGTACGCCGACGGACACCGCAGCGGTGTAGTTGACCTGGGCCAGCTCGACGGCCGCGTCCACATCGGTCCAGGCCTGCTCGTTGTCGCCGAGCAGCCCGAACGCGACGATCGCGACGTCCACGTCACCGCCCGCGAACGCCTTGCCCACCACGGCGGGGTGGGTGTCGAGCGCCTTCGCGTCGAACGGGAGCTGCTCCACGGCGCAGCCGAGCTTCTCCAGCCGGGCCTGCGCCTCGTCCAATCGCGACGACGGGCGCGCGGCGAGCACCACCCGCAGCGGCCGGTCCGAGGCGAACGCCTCGATCACGGCCAGCCCGATCTCGGAGGTGCCGCCGAGCAGGAGCAGGCTCTGGGGGTTGCCGACTGCATCAATCATGCGGAGTAGCTCCTACCGCCGGTCCGGGATGCCGGACCGGTGTCGTGACGGGGGCGACCGGAGATCACGCGAGCTCCAGGCGCCGGGACATGTCGGAGGCGAAGACTCCTCCTGGGTCGGCGGCGTCGCGCACCTTGCGCCACTCGTCGAGGCGCGGGTAGCCGCGGCGGATGGCCTCGGGCGTGGTGCGCGACTCCTTGGCCAGGTAGTGCCGCCCGCCCGCGTCCAGCACGATCGCGTCGAGCTCGTTGCACAGGGCGTTCAGGCCGGGCCCGACCGGGATGTCGACGCACAGCGTCCAGCCCGGCTTCGGGAACGACAGCGGCGCGCGGTTGCCCGCGCCGAAGCGCTTGAGGACGTTGAGCGCGGAGACCTGCCCGGCCCGGGTCATCCGTTCCAGCACGGTGCGGATCACGTCGGCGCGGTCGAGCGGCACCACGAACTGGTACTGCAGGAACCCGCGCGGGCCGTAGCCGCGGTTCCACTCGCCGATGATGTCGAGCGGGTGCAGGAACTGCGTGATGTTCTGGATCGCCCCGAACCTCGTGGGCGACTTGCGGTACCAGGCCTCGCTGAACAGCTTGCCCGTGAGCTTGTTGAGCAGCCCGGGCGGGAAGACGTCGGGCACCGTGAGCAGCTGCGGTGCGTCGAACTTCAGCGGGTTCGCGCGCAGCTTCGGCGGCAGCTCGGCGAGCGTCGCGTGGTTGGCGCGCATCAGGATCCCGCGGCCGAAGTGCGGGCCGGTGGTGACGGCGTCGAACCAGGAGACCGTCTCGGCGTAGAGCTCGTCGTCCTGGGTCTGGCGCTCCATGAGGTCGGCGAGGTTGTCGATCTGCTCGGTGTCCACCGTGAAGTAAGCGGTCTCGACGTGGTGCAGCCGCAGCACCGCCCGGACGACGACGCCGGTGAGCCCCATGCCGCCGACGGTGGCCCAGAACAGCTCGGCGTCCTCGCCGTCCGGGGTCAGGGTGCGCAGGGCGCCGTCGGCCGTCACCAGGTCGAGCGACTCGACGTGGTTGCCGAAGCTGCCGACGACGTGGTGGGCCTTGCCGTGGATGTCGGCACCGATCGCGCCTCCGATTGTCACTTGACGGGTGCCGGGCAGTACCGGCAGCCACAATCCGAACGGGAGCACACGCCGCATCAGGGTGTCGAGGCTCATGCCGGCGTCGACGACCACGCGGCCGGTGTCGGCGTCGATGGAGTGGATGGCCGAGAGGCCCGTCATGTCCAGGACGGTGCCGCCGGCGTTCTGCGCGGGGTCGCCGTAGGAGCGGCCCAGGCCGCGGGCGATGACGCCGCGCGGGCCGGGGGCCGTGACGGCGGCCACGACCTCCTCGGCGGAGCGCGGGGCGAGGACCCGGGCCGTGGTGGGGGCGGTGCGGCCCCACCCCCGCAGGCTGGTGTTCGGCATCGCGGGTCAGGCTACCCGGCCGGGGATCCGGCGGCCGGTCCGGCCGATGTCGCGGGCTCGCCCCGCCCCGCGGCCGCAGGCGCTCCGCTGCCCCGACGCTGCGGCGTCTCGCCCGAGGCCACCGGCCGCGGCACTATCCTCGACCCGGTGACCGTCCAGCCCCCCGACCCACCGGGCATCCGGATATCCGACGCCGACCGCGAGTACGCCGCGGCGAGGCTGCACCGGGCCTTGTCCGAGGGCCGGATCACGGTCTCGGAGCTGGAGGAACGGCTCTCGGTCGTCTACGCGGCGCGCTACGAGTCGGAGCTGCTGCCGCCGCTGGCCGACCTGCCCCCCGACGCCTCGGCCGTGCCGGTGTCCGTCACACCGGTCGGGCCGGCGCTGGTGCTCAAGGCCGGCATGTCCACGATCAAGCGCACCGGACGCTGGTCGGTGCCGGCGCGGCTGCGCGTGCAGAGCGGCATGGGTTCGGTCGTGCTGGACTTCTGCGACGCCGACAACCCGCACCCGGTGGTCGAGATCGAGCTGGACCTGGGCGCGGGCTCGGCGCGGCTGCTCGTGCCCGACGACGCCACCGCCAACGTCGACGACCTCGTGCCCGGCATGGGCAGCGTCAGGAGCAAGGTGCCGTCGCTCCCGCGGCCGGGCTTCCCGCATTTCGTGGTGCACGGGCGCACCACGATGGGCTCGGTGACGGTTCGCCGCCGCTACCGCTTCGCGAGCCACTTCTTCTGAGCTCCCGCCGCCGCCGAGCTCCGCGCGTTCCCTGCCGGCTGCCCGCGGCCGCAGGTGCCGAGGCGGGCCCGGCCGCTACAGCCGGGCCAGCTCGTCGGTGAGGTCGTCGAGACCGAGGCTGCCCTGGGCCAGCGCTGCGGCGTGCCACGCCCGCAGGTCGAACGCCGGGCCCCGCGCGGCACGGGCGGCGTCGCGCCCGGCCAGCCAGGCCCGCTCGCCGAGCTTGTAGCTGATGGCCTGGCCGGGCCAGCCGAGGTAGCGCACGATCTCGCTGTCGAGGAACGCCGCGGGCCGTCCCGAGTGGGCGCCGAAGAACTCCCGCGCCACCTGCGGCGTCCAGGTCGCGCCCGCGTTCAGCGGCGAGTCGGCGGGGACGGTCAGGCGCAGGTGCATGCCGATGTCGACGACCACCCGGATCGCGCGCATCTGCTGCGCGTCGAGGTAGCCGAGCCGGGCGCCGGGCTCGGTCAGCAGGCCCAGCTCGTCCATCAGGCGCTCGGCGTAGAGCGCCCACCCCTCGATGTTGGCCGACGTCATCCCGACCGAGGTCTGGTAGACCGACAGCCGGCCCGCGCACCGCGTCCACTCCGCGAACTGCAGGTGGTGCCCCGGAACCCCCTCGTGGAACCAGGTGCTGACCAGGCTCCAGCGGGGGAACCGGGTCTCGCCCATCGTCGGCAGCCAGGTACGCCCCGGCCGGGAGAAGTCCATCGACGGGGGCGTGTAGTACGGCGCCGCGGCCGACCCCGGCGGCGCGATCATCGCCTCCACGCGGCGCAGCGGCCCCGCGATGTCGAAGTGCGCGCCGTCGAGCGCGGTGACGGTGGAGTCCATCAGGCCCTGGAGCCAGTCGCGCACCTCGGGCACGCCGTCGATCGCCGCGCCGTGCTCGTCGAGGTGGCGCATCGCGGCGGGCGGGTCCGAGCCGGGCAGCACCGCCTCGGCCTCCTTCCGCATCTCCGCGTCGATGCGGCGGTACTCGTCCCACGCCCACGCGTAGGCCTCGGCGAGGTCGAGGTCCGCACCCGTGTTCAGCCGGGCGCCGAGGCGGTAGCGGTCGGGACCCACCGCGTCCGGCGTGCCCGCGGCGGCCGGAAGCAGCTCCCCGGTGAGCGTGTCGCGCAGGGCGGCCGTGGCGGTGGCCGCGGCATCCGCGGCCGCGTCGAGGTCCGTGCGCAGGGCGGCCGGCCCGCCGGCGACGAAGCCGTGGAACCAGCGCCCGTCCACCCACTCGCCGAGCTGCCCGGCCACGGTCTCGAGCTGCCGCGGCGCCGCGTGCAGGCCGCGCCGGGATCCCTCGCGCAGCGACGCGCGGTAGCCGTCGAACGCCTCCGGCACCCGCGCCATGCGGCGGGCGACGGTGGCCCAGTCGTCGGGGGTGTCGACCGGCATCAGGTCGAACAGCTCCCGCACCTCCTGGTGCGGGCTGAAGATGTTGCGGACCGTGCGGAGGTGCTCGCCCGCGCCGGAGACGGCGAGCTGGGACTCCAGCCGCTCGCGCAGCAGCCGCGCGCAGCGCCGGTCGTCGTCGTCGCGGACGGACGCCCCGGGCAGCGCGGCCAGCACCGAGCGGTCGAGGTCGTCGCGAGCCCGCTGGCCCTCGGGGGACAGGTCGGGAACGCGGTCGTCACCCGGGTGGCTGCCGAGCAACGAGGCGACGCGGGTGTCGAGATCGGCGAGTCGGGTCACGTAGCTGTCGGCGAGGGAGCGGACGGTGTCGGTCACCACCCGATCGTGGCGGACGCCCGGGGGACGTGCACCGCGGAGGCCCCTCGCCGGTGCGGCTACCCTGGCGTCGTGACTGCAGCTCCGGACCAGGCCAAGCTGGGCCTGGCCGCTCAGCTGGGCCGGTTCGTCGCGGTCGGCGTGGTCGCCGCGCTGGTCGACTTCGGCATCTACCACGCCCTGCTCGCGGTCGGGTTGTTCCCGAGCGGGTCCAAGGCGATCAGCTTCGTCTGCGGCACCGTCACGGCGTACCTGCTCAACCGCCGGTTCACGTTCTCCTCGGCGGGCGGCAAGGGCCGCGTCGCGGGGTTCGTGGCGCTCTACGGCACCACGTTCGCCCTCAACGTCGGCACCAACGCACTGATGCTCGCCGTGCTGCCGGCCATGCCGTTCCGCACGAGCCTGGCCTGGGTCGTGGCGCAGGGCGTGGCGACGGTCATCAACTTCGTGATGCTGCGGACGGTCGTCTTCCGCGACTGAGCTGTGCGTGCAAAACGTCGCCAGGGCGACGTTTTCCACGCACAGGGGGCTCAGCTGCGGCCCAGCCCGATCCACGCGAAGCCGGCGCGACGCAGGACGTCGGGGTCGAGCAGGTTGCGGGTGTCGACCACGATCGGCGCGTCGATCACCCCGGCGAGCGCGGCCCAGTCCAGCGTCCGGAACTGCGGCCACTCGGTGAGCACCACCAGCGCGGCGGAGTTCTTCGCGACGTCGAGGGGCTGTTCCACCACCGTGATGCCGTCCGTGGCGGGGACTCCCGTCGAACAGGCCGGGTCGTAGCCGTACAGCTCGGCGCCCTCGGCGCGCATCAGGTCCGCCACGGCCAGTGCGGGGGAATCGCGCAGGTCGTCGGTGCCGGCCTTGAACGTCAGGCCGAGCAACCCGATCCGCTTGCCGGCCAGCGAGCCGCCGACGGCGTTGCGCACCTTCTCGACCACGCGCCGCCGCGTGGTCTCGTTGGTGGACAGGCTCGCCGCGACCAGCTCGAAGTTCATCCCTGCCGCCTCCGCGATCTGCAGCAGCGCGTGGGTGTCCTTCGGGAAGCACGACCCGCCCCAGCCGGGGCCGGGCGACAGGAAGTTCGCCCCGATGCGCCGGTCGTAGCCCATGCCCTCGGTGACCTCGATGACGTCGGCGCCGAGGCGCTCGCACAGGTCCGACAGCGCGTTGACGTAGGACAGCTTCATCGCGAGGAAGCAGTTGGCCGCGTACTTGACCATCTCGGCGCTGGCGGCGTCGGTGAGCTGGGTGGGCGCGCCGAGCTTCGAGTACAGCGCGGCCACGCGCTCGGCGGCGTCCTGGCTGTCGGAGCCGACGACGATGCGGTCGGGGTTGAGGAAGTCGTGCACGGCGGTGCCCTCGCGCAGGAACTCCGGGTTCGACACGACCGGGACGTCCCGGCGCCCGATCATCGTGCGCGTCGCCTCGGCCGTGCCGACGGGCACCGTCGACTTGTTGACGATCACGCAGCCGGACGGCAGCAGGTGCCGCACCTCGTTGGCCACGGCCTGCACGGCGGCGAGATCGGCCGCGCCGCCCTCGCCCATCGGCGTCGGGACGCACAGGAACACGACCTCGACGGGTGGCTGCTCGGGGGCGGTGATGGCGTGGCGGGCTCCCACCACGAACTCCAGGCGCCCCGCGGCCACGCCTTCGGCCACCAGCTCCGGGAGGCCCGGTTCGAGGATGTCGATCTCGCCGCGGGTGAGCCGGGCGACCTTCTCCTCGTCGATGTCGGCGCACACCACGTGGTGGCCCAGGGAGGCCAGGCAGGCCCCGGTGGTGAGACCGACGTAGCCGGTTCCGATCACTGCGATCCGGCGTGCGAACACGACGGCTCCTCTCATCAGGGCGTGCAGTCGAGGTTGCTCAGGCCCTTGCCGGCCTGGATTTCGGTGTTGCTGCAGGCGACGCGGTTGTTGTCGCGGGGTGTGGTGACGTTGATGGCATGGCCGTCGGCGTTGACGGTGGCCGTGTTGCCGGTGAAGGAGTTGTCCTGGCCCCAGCCGTCGACGATCCGGTGCACCTGGAAGCCGTCCTGCAGCGCGTCGACCCCGGTGTTGTCCGAGATCGCCCATCCGTTGCCCTTGACGTCGACCCAGGAATCGCTGTCCTTCATGCCTGCCCCGGAGAACGAGTTGCCGCGCAGGACACCGCCGGTGGTGCCCTCCTTGATGTCCACCGCCTCGGCTGTAGTGTCCGAGACGGTGTTGCCCTCGATGGTATTCCGGTTGCTGCGATCGGGCCCGCAGGCGGTCTGCTCGCACCAGTTGCTCTCGGCGCTGCCGACGTAGATGCCCTCGCCGAACGTCTCGCTGTGCAGCCCGGTGCCGCGGATCTCGTTGCCGCGCACCACGTTGTCGCTGCTGGCCTGGCGCAGGTGCAGCCCCT
This sequence comes from Mycobacteriales bacterium, assembly GCA_038320445.1. Classification (GTDB taxonomy): domain Bacteria; phylum Actinomycetota; class Actinomycetes; order Mycobacteriales; family Pseudonocardiaceae; genus Pseudonocardia. Next base: position 2,712 of record JBBQEF010000170.1, on the reverse strand, counting down.
CGTCGCCGACGTTCTCGATGAGCAGGCCCTGCACGAGATCGCCCTGGCCGCGGTCGACCATCACGCCCTTCTGTCCACCGCGCACGGTGAACCCGGAGAGCGCCCAGTGCGACGCGCGGTTGAGGTGGAACGCGTACCCGCCCGCGACGGCCCCGCCGTCGATCACGGCGTCGCGGCCGCCGCACAGCGTGATCGGCTGCTCGGGGGTGCCCGACCCGGTGGCGACGAAGGTGCCCGGGTAGGTGCCGGGCGCCGCAGCGCGCCCTGACCGACACCACCGTGACCCGGGTGACCGGCAGCGCGGTGGTGGCCGCGAGGTCCTCGGGCGTGCGTGCGTCCGCCCGGGAGTGGACCAGGGGAGGATGCGGGTGACCAGCAGCTCACCCGATCAGGCCCGGCGCGGTGACGCACCGTGCGTCAGGCGCGGTGGAAGTTCTCCGCGCGGCCCTGGCGCATCAGCCGTACCCATCGGACGAACTCGCGCGGGCTGTGCTTCGTGACCAGGAAGTACCACGCGAAACGGGGCAGCTCGAGCAGGCCGACCCGGCGCATTCCGGGCTGTGACACGAGGTAGCCGCGGTTACGGAACGTGTAGTACCTCTTCACCGGATCGTCGGGATCGCGGGCGTGCAGCCGGCCGCCCAGCATCGGCTTGTCGTCGTCGCCGCCTGCGGGATGGAGGTAGGCCGCGCGCAGGGCGGTGCCGAACGGCAACCCGGACCGCACCATGCGGCGATGCATCTCCACCTCGTCGCCGCGGACGAACAGCCGCAGGTCGGGAACGCCCACGACGTCGAGCGCGGACGCACGGAACAGCGCTCCGTTGAACAGGGCCGCGATGCCCGGCAGCAGCTCCTCGTCGGCGCCGTGCTCGCTGTCGGCGGCCAGCGCCGCGCGGGAGCGGTGCCAGGTGAGCCCCCGGCGGATGGGGAACGCCAGGCGGTCCGGCTCGTCCCGATCGGCCACGGTGGGCGACACCGCGGCGAGCCCGCGACGCTCCGCGAGCTCCACCAGCGTGGCGAGCACGGAGTCGTCGGCCGCGTGGCCGTCGTCGTCGCCCAGCCAGATCCACTCAGCGCCCATCGCGAGCGCGTGCAGCATGCCGAGCGCGAACCCGCCCGCCCCGCCGAGGTTGCTCCACGACGGGAGCCACGTGGCCTGGAGGCCGCAGGACTCGACCACCTCGCGGGCGGGCCGATCCGGACCGTTGTCGACGACGATCAGGTGGGCGATCGGGTGCGTCTGCTTGGCCAGCGCGGCCAGCGAGTCGACCAGCTGGTCACTGCGGTGGCGCGTGACGACGACGGCGACGACGGAGCCGGGCGGGAGGGGCTCGGCGACGGTCACGACGCCGCCTCCGCCGCCGAGGATGCGTCGGCGGTCACCGTGCTTCGATCTCGGCCAGCACGTCACGACCCTTGTAGTGCGCCAGCACCTCGCGCAGCGGGCCGTGCTCCCGGATGGTGCCGTGCTCCATCCAGATGGCCGTGTCGCACAGATCGGCCAGGAACTCGTCGGAGTGAGAGGCGAACACGAGGATGCCGGAGCGCTCCACGAGTTCGTTGAGCCGGGTGCGCGCCTTGGCCAGGAACTGCGCGTCGACGGCGCCGATGCCCTCGTCGAGGAGCAGGATCTCCGGGTCGATGCTGGTGACGACGCCGAGCGCCAATCGCACCCGCATGCCCGTGGAGTAGGTGCGCAGTGGCATCTGCAGGTAATCGCCCAGCTCGGTGAACGCGGCGATGTCGTCGACGCGCGACTCCATCTGCTTGCGCGTCATGCCGAGGAACAGGCCGCGGATGAGGATGTTCTCCAGGCCGGAGATCTCCGGATCCATGCCCACGGCCAGGTCGAACACGGGCGCGACCTTGCCCTTGATCGACGTCCGCCCGCGCGTGGGCTCGTAGATGCCCGACATCAGCCGCAGCAGCGTGGACTTGCCCGCGCCGTTGTGCCCGACCAGCGCCACCCGTTCGCCCGTGCGCAGCGACAGCGTGATGTCGCGCAGCGCCTCGATGATGGGCACCTTGGACTCGGTGCCGATGCGGCCACCCGCGCGGCCGAGCACGGCCTTCTTCAGCGAGCGCGTCTTGGCGTCGAAGATCGGGAAGTCGACGGCGGCGCGGTCGATGTCGATGCTGACCATGTGTGCCCTCAGACCCAGTACGCGACGCGGGAACGGTAGTTGCGCAGGCAGACCAGGGCGACGCTGCAGCCGACCACGGTGATGGCGAGTACGACGTACCAGTGGCGCCAGATGATCGGCTGGCCGAGCAGCGGCTGGCGCAGGATCTCCACGAAGTGCATCACGGGGTTGAGCTCGACGTAGCCCGCCAGCGGGTTGCTCTTGAGCCGCTCGTAGGACCACACGATCGGCGTCATGAAGAACAGCAGCTGCGTGACGCTGGCGATGATCGGCGGGATGTCGCGGAAGCGCGTGGCCAGGATGCCCGCCACCACCGAGATCCACGCGCCGTTGATCACCAGCAGGGCGAACGCCGGCAGCGCGAGCAGCACGCTCCAGCTCAGCGGCTGCGGGAAGATGATCACCAAGAGCAGCCAGATGACGAGGTTGTGCAGGAAGAACAGCGTCTGCCGCCAGACCACCCGGTAGACGTGCAGCGTGAGCGGCGCCGGCAGGAAGCGGATGAGGCCCTCGTTGGCGATGAAGACCTCGCTGCCCTCGAGGATGCAGCCGTTGATGAAGTTCCA
>JBBQEF010000169.1:0-12127 GCA_038320445.1 Mycobacteriales bacterium | reverse complement strand
CCTCACCCTCCCGCCGCTGCGGCGACGCGCGGACGAGATCACCGGGCTGGCCCGTCGCGAGCTCCGGCGCCACGGCGAACGGCTGACCTTCGCACCGGAGGCGGTGAACGCGCTGCGCCGCTACGACTGGCCCGGCAACTGCCGGGAGCTGTCCAGGGTGGTGAGCGAGGCGGCGCGGCAGGCCCGCGCGGGCGTGGTCGGGCCGAGCGCGCTGCCGTCCGAGGTGCGGGCCGCGGCGGCGCGGCGGGCGCTCACCCCGCTGGAACGGGCCGAGTCGACGGTGATCGCGGCGGTGCTGCAGGAGTGCGACGGCAACAAGTCCGCCGCCGCGAAGCGGCTGGGCATCTCCCGCACGGCCCTCTACGCCAAGCTGCGCGCCTACCGGCTCTGACGCGGGTACCGGGGCCGTCCGCCCGCTTGTCCGTCGATCCCCTTCCCACCTGAGGATCGCAGCGGCGCATTCGGATCAGCGACATAGGCCGTTCAGCCTCATCCCCTGCTGTTCGGCTCGCCTGACCGTACATCCGGCTCGACCGAGCAACCCCCTTTCTCAGAAGTCCGATTCGCGCCATGGCCCGGTCCCTACCGTCCTGCTGATACCGAGAGGCCGTTCAGCGGCAGTTCCAGCCGCGGCAGGAGACACACGACATGGCCACCGATCGACCCCAGTTCCGGCTGCACCGGCGCGCCCGAGCGGCTGCGGTGGCGGCAGCCGCCGCGGCGCTCGTCGTCGCGCTGTCCGGCTGCCAGGCCCCGTTCATCGGCGTCGCCGACGCGGGCACGCCGACGACATCGGCCCGATCGAGGCCCACCGACCCGACCACGCCGCCCGCCACCCCGACGACGAAGCCCGGACGACGGCACCGGCACGGGAACCCACCGACGACGGCACCGACGACGGCACCGACCACTGCGGCCACCACCGCGCCGCCCGCCCCCGGCAGGACGCCGAACCCCAACTGCAGCCTGGTCGTGCCGGACGCGCCGGTGACCGCGGCCGGGCTGGCCACCCCCTACCGCTTCTCGGCCACCGACCGCCGGGCCGGCGCCTGCCACGAGGCCGACCCGGACCAGTCGGCGTTCGTCGAGGCCACCATCCTCGACCCCGCCACGGGCGCCCTGTCGATCTACCGGCCGCTCGTGATCGACGACGGCACGGCCCTCGCCGCGCCGACCGTGACACTGAAGCTGCCCGCGCACGCCGTGGTCGGGATCTGGTTCGGCTACCAGGGCGACACGCTGACCCTGCGCAACCCCGGCACCTGCGTCAACGGCACGCCGGGCTCGCCGTTCGGCCAGTTCGGCTACTGCGGGGCGCCCGCGTTCTTCGCCGCCGCGAACGCCGCCGAGAAGGCCAGGAAGATCACCGTGCCGCCGCTGGGCACCGCCGCGGACGGGCTCCCGTGCCCGACGACGCGCGACTTCAGCGTGGTCGACCAGGACCAGAGCGACAACCTCACCACCGGCTACGTCGCGCTCCCCGACGGGCGCACCGCGCAGAGCACGCCGGCCACCACGGGCCTGCCCGGAGCCGTCCAGCTGCGCAACGCGTCCGACAACGGGCTGCTCGTGAGGTTCCTCGACCCCGCGCTGGGGTGTCACCCGTTCACCGCGCCCGACCAGACCGCGGGCGGCACGGCGACGTCGCTGGCCCTCAACGAGCTGCAGGCGTCCGCGTTCCAGACCGCTCCCGTGGCGCTGATCCCGCCCAACGACCCGATGGCCCTGATCGGCAGCCGGCCGAGCGTCGTCAAGACGAACCTCTACCGGGCCGGCGCGAACATGCCGCCGATGAACCCGGCCCGTGACACGGGCGCGGCCTACTGCACCGACCTGGCCGCGGTCGCGCCGAAGCGGCTCGCGCTCGACAAGCAGTTCACGGGTGCGGCACCGTCCCCGGACCCCGGCGCCGCGGACTCGCTGTTCGGGTTCCTCACCCAGCGCCTGACCGGGTCGTGGAACGATCTCGGCTGCCAGGACCTCGTCCACCGGCCCGCCCCGACGGTCGCCGGCGGCGACCCGGCGCCGGTCCCGACCCCGGCCCCCACCACGGCGTCGGCCACCCCGCCCACGACCGCGCCCACAGCGTCGCCGACGACGGGCTCACCGGCCGCAGCGCCACCGGCCGCAGCGCCACCGGCCGCAGTGCCACCGGCCGCAGCGCCACCGGCCGCAGTACCACCGGCCGCAGCGCCACCGGCCGCAGTACCACCGGCCGCAGGGGGCGGCGCGGCGTCGCTCCCCGCCGAGCAGAACGCCTACGCCCACGCGAACGGCTGATCGTCCCGAACCACCCCCACGGCCGGGCGCCGGGAGGCTCCTCCTCCGGCACCCGGCCTACGGTGAGGTCATGCCCACCGCTCACCAGCCGTCCGAGACCGGTGCCGCCCGCCCCGATCTCGCGGTCAACCCGATCTTCACCCGCGAGCCGGTGCGGATCCCGCGCTTCGCGCTGCCCGACGGCGAGCTGGACGCGGACGTCGCCTACCAGCTCGTGCACGACGAGCTCATGCTCGACGGCAACGCGCGGCTCAACCTCGCCACCTTCGTCACCACCTGGGCGGAGCCGCAGGCGCGGCAGCTGATGGCGGACTCGTTCGACAAGAACATGATCGACAAAGACGAGTACCCGCGCACCGCCGACCTGGAACAGCGCTGTGTCCGGATGCTCGCCGACCTCTGGCACGCCCCCGACCCCGCCACGGCGGTCGGCTGCTCCACCACCGGGTCCAGCGAGGCGTGCATGCTCGGCGGGCTGGCGCTGAAGCGACGCTGGCAGCAGGCGCGGCGCGCGGCCGGGAAGCCGGCGGACCGGCCCAACATCGTCATGGGCGTCAACGTGCAGGTGTGCTGGGACAAGTTCGCCAACTACTTCGAGGTCGAGCCGCGGCTCGTCCCGATGGACGGCGACCGGCTGCACCTGGGTGCCGCCGAGGCGGTCGCGCACTGCGACGAGAACACGATCGGCGTCGTGGCGATCCTCGGCTCCACGTTCGACGGCAGCTACGAGCCGGTCGCGGAGATCTGCGCGGCGCTCGACGATCTCCAGGAGCACGCCGGGCTCGACGTTCCGGTGCACGTCGACGGCGCGTCCGGCGCGATGGTCGCGCCGTTCTGCGACCCGGAGCTGGCGTGGGACTTCCGGCTGCCGCGCGTGGCGTCGATCAACACCTCCGGACACAAGTACGGGCTCGTCTACCCGGGTGTGGGCTGGGCGATCTGGCGCGACACCGCGGCGCTGCCCGAGGAGCTCGTCTTCCGGGTCAACTACCTGGGCGGCGAGATGCCCACGTTCGCCCTCAACTTCTCGCGGCCCGGCGGCCAGGTCGTGGCCCAGTACTACAACTTCCTGCGCCTGGGCCGTGAGGGCTTCCGGCGGGTGCAGCAGGGTTGCCGCGACGTCGCCACCACGCTCGCGGCGAAGATCGCGGAGCTGGGACCGTTCCGGCTGCTCACCGACGGGTCGCAGCTGCCCGTGTTCGCGTTCGTCGTCGACGGGGAGCGGCCGTTCTCGGTGTTCGACGTGTCGGCCGGCCTGCGCGAGGAGGGCTGGCTGGTGCCCGCGTACACGTTCCCCGCACACCGGGAGGACATCGCCGCGCTGCGCATCGTCGTCCGCAACGGGTTCTCCCACGACCTCGCCGACCTGCTGCTCGACGACCTGCGCCGCGTGCTCGAGCGGCTGGAGCGGCAGGACGCCCCTCGGCGCGGCACCGAGTCCTCGGCGTTCTCCCACGGCGCGCGCCTTACCTGACCCGAACATCACCCGGACGGCGCGCTGATCGTCGGCGGGCACTCTCGTCCTTGTCCGGCCGGTCCGGCCGGCCGAGCGAGCAGAGGAGCGCCAGATGAGCAGGACACGGTGGGTCGGTGGGATCGCCGCTTCGGCGGTGGCGGTGGGCACGATGGTCGTCGGCGGCGGCACGGCGTTCGCCGACACGGGGACCCCGACCCCGGCGCCGGAGGCCGGGTCGAACCAGAAGATCTGCACCGAGCGCATCCCGAAGCTGCTCGCGAAGATCGACAAGGTGACCACGAAGATCAACGGGGACGCGAGCGTGAAGGGCTCGACGGCGTGGTTGCAGGCCAAGGAGACCGAGGCCCGCAACTCCGGGCGCACGGCGCTCGCCGACCTGATCCAGGCCCGCGTCTCCAACCGGCCGCACCGCCTGACCGACCTGGCGACCGTCAAGGGCGAGATCGAGGCGGTCCAGAAGAAGGACTGCGCGCCATGAGGGCCCGTGCGGTGCTGCTCGCCGTCGTGGCGGTCGCCGGGCTGGTGCTCACCGGTTGCGACCGGGGCACGGTCGCCTCCGCCCCCACCGTCAGCAGCAGCACCGACCAGCTGGGCAGCCTCGAGGCGAGCGTCGACGCCATCTCCCGGCAGGTGGACTCCGACGCCGCCGGCTGACGGTGGGACGATCCGCGACGTGAACCCCTCCGATGCCCGCGGGCTGGTCCTCGTGGTGGAGGACGACCGTGCGATCGCCGACCTGGTCGCCCTCTACCTGCGCCGCGAGGGGTTCGGTGTGCAGGTGGAGAGCGACGGCGCCGCGGGTCTCGCCGCCATCCGGCGCCTGCATCCGGTGGCCGTCGTGCTCGACGTCGGCCTGCCCGCCATGGACGGCGTCGAGGTCTGCCGCGCCCTGCGCGCCGCGCAGGACTGGACACCGGTGCTGTTCGTGACCGCCCGCGACGACGAGGTGGACCGCATCCTGGGCCTGGAGATGGGCGCCGACGACTACGTGACGAAGCCGTTCAGCCCCCGCGAGCTGGTGGCGCGGGTCCGCACGGTGCTGCGCCGCGCGGGTGGCACCCCCGGCCGCGAGGAGGTGCTGGTGCTGGGTGCGGTGCAGGTGGAGGTCGACCGGCGCCGCGTGCGGGTGGCCGACGCCCACATCGCGCTGACGTCCACCGAGTTCGACCTGCTCACCCACCTCGTGCGCGCACCGGGCCGGGTGTTCTCCCGCGAGCAGCTGCTGTCGGCGGTGTGGGGGTACACGGCGTCGGCGGGCACCCGCACGGTCGACGTCCACGTGGCCCAGCTGCGGTCCAAGCTCGGCGCGGCCAGCCCGATTCGCACGGTGCGAGGCGTCGGCTACGCGGCGGACGTCGTGACATGACCGCGACGAGCCCGCGCGATGCGGTCGGGGGACGGTTGTGACGGCGCCCACCGAACAGCTCACAGTCGCTCCCCAGGCGCGGCGGTCGTCGCTGGCGTGGCGCATCACCGCCAGCTGCCTGCTGGTGGCGCTCGTGGCGGTCGGCGTGGCCACACTCGTGTCGCTGCGGCTGGTCACCACCACCGCCCGCCAGGTCACCCAGGACGTCCTCGCGCAGCAGGCCGACGTGGTGGCCGCCCAGCTCGGCGACGCCGCAGGCCCGGTCCGCGGGGTGCTCGGGCTGGGCAAGGTCGTCCAGGTGCTGCAGGGCCAGGGCGTCGCGGTCGTGCCGCTCGCCGGGCGGCGGGCCGGCTCCCCGGATGCCGACGTGACCGCGGCCATCTCCCGCTCCGGCGCGAACCGGGCCCTGTCCGGCACGCCCGTGTCGGCCACCGTCACCGTCGGAGGGACGGTGTACCTCGTGGAGGCACGCCCCGCCGCGGCGAGCGCGTTCGCGCTGGTCCGGACGTCGGAATCGGGGCCGATCGGCAGTGGCCTGCTGCGTCGCAACCTCGGTTTCGCGCTGCTCGCGGGCGTCGGGGGGGCGGTGGTGGTCGGGGTGGTCGTCGGGCGGCTGCTGGCCCGGCCGCTGCGCCGCACCGCCCACGCCGCACACCTGCTGCGGAGCGGGCGCCGGGACGTCCGGGTGCCGGTGGAGGGTCCGAGCGAGGTGGCGGAGGTGGCGGGCGCGGTGAACGCACTGGCCGACGCGCTCGCCCGCAGCGAGGCGCGGCAGCGGGAGTTCCTGCTGTCGGTGTCGCACGAGCTGCGCACGCCGCTCACGGCCGTGCGGGGGTTCGCCGAGTCGCTGGCCGACGGCGTCGTCGGGGGCGCGGACGCACCGCACACCGGCACGGTGATCCTGCGCGAGGCCCAGCGGCTCGACCGGCTCGTCACCGACCTGATGGAGCTGGCCCGGCTGGAGGCCGACGACTTCCCGCTCGACCCGATGGCCGTCGACCTGACGGCGCTTGCGGGCGAGGCCGCCACCGTCTGGCAGGCCCGTTGCCGGGAGGCCGGCGTCGCGTTCCACCTGGTCGCGCCGCCCGGGCCGGTGCCGGTGACGGCCGACCCGCGCCGGCTGCGCCAGGTGCTCGACGGCCTGGCCGAGAACGCGCTGCGGGTGACCCCGGCCGGGGCGCCACTGGTGTTCGCGGTGCTCCCGGGCGGCGCGGTGCAGATCCGCGACGGCGGCCCGGGCCTGGCGCCCGAGGACTACGCGGTGGTGTTCGAGCGCGGCGCCCTGCACGACCGCTACCGCGGGAACCGGCCCGTCGGGGTCGGCGGGATCGGGCTGGCGCTCGTGCACGGCCTCGTGACGCGGATGGGCGGGACGATCGACGCCGAGCCCGCCGCGGAGGGCGGGGCCTGCTTCACCGTGTCCCTCCCACCGGTCGGTTACCCTGGCCCGGTGACTGACCTGGGAGCGCCGTGAGGTCGCCCGGCGAGTACGCGGACCTGGTCGAACAGCTCGGTGAGGACCGCTCGAACTTCGAGATCCGCTACATCCGCGACCTCACCGAGGTCGAGAAGATCGTCGGGCTGATCCGGGAGCGCGGGGACGCCAAGATCGTCCTCACCAGCGGCTCGTTCGACGTGATCCACGAGGGTCACTCCATGTACCTGGAGGCGGCCCGGCTACTGGGCGACTTCCTGGTGGTCGGGGTCGACAGCGACGCGAAGGTCCGCCACCGCAAGGGCCCGTCGCGGCCGGCCGTGCCCCAGGACGAGCGGCTGCGGATGGTCACCCACCAGCGCGGTGTGGGCCTGGTGGCGCTGAAGGAACCCCACCACGAGCGCTGGGCGCTGATCCGGGCCGTCCGCCCCGACATCCTCGTCGCGACCGAGGACACCTACTCCGACGCCGAGATCGCCGAGCTGGAGAAGCTCTACTGCCGCCACGTGCAGGTGCTGCCGCGGATGGCGACGATCAGCACCTCGGCCCGGCTGCGCAAGACCTACTTCGAGCTCGCCGACGTGCTGGAGAAGCGCCTGCCGGAGTTCGTCCGGGGGCTGGTGGCCGAGGTCACCGGCCAGTCGTGACGCAGGTCCTGCTCCACCTGCCGGTCATCCAGGCCGGCTACCAGCACTTCCTGGGCGAGCACGCGCCCGGGGCCGAGGTGCTCGTCGTGGGCCGCAGCTTCGCCGGGGACTTCCCGGTGGTGCGCAAGGAGATCCGCGCGCTCGACCCGGCGTTCGCGCTGCGCTGCCTGACCGCCGTCGGCCTGGTCGGCCGTGGCCGGGTCGTGGAGCAGGACGAGCTCCCCGACTGCGTCACCGAACCGCTCGTGGTGCCGAACGAGTCGCTGCTGCGCGAGATCGTGGAGCGGTTCGGCCTGGCCGAGCGGGTGCCCGTGGAGTGGGTGGACACGTTCCTGTCCTGGGACCGCGAGTGGAGCAGGGCGGGCCTGCCGGTCGGCTGGGACGGCACGGTCACCGGCGACGAGTACGCGCGGTCCATGCAGGAGCTGGCCCGGTCCGCCGCCGCGCTCGGCTCGGACTGGTGGCGACGGGTCGGCGCGGTGGCGACCCGCGACGGGCAGGTGCTCGCCGTCGAGCACAACCGGCACCTGCCCACCGAGTACTCCCCGTACGTCGACGGCGACCCCCGCAACAACTTCCGCCGCGGGGTCGAGGCGGAACGGACGACGGCGATCCACGCCGAGGCGGCCGTCGTCGCGCGAGCGGCCCGCGACGGCATCGCACTGGGCGGCGCGGACCTGCACGTCAGCACGTTCCCGTGCCCCTCGTGCGCGCGGCTCGTGGCGGCGGCCGGGTTCGCCCGGTGCTTCTTCGCGGGCGGGTACTCGGTGCTCCACGGCGAGGAGGTGCTGCATGCGGCCGGCGTCGAGCTGATCCACGTCAGCCCGGGCGCGAGCTCAGCTTGAGCCGGACGGGGGTGTGCCCCGGATCGTCGACGTCACCGACGACGAGGTGGACGTGGACGTGTTCGATCGTGCCGCCGGTGTAGCGGCAGTCCCCGCACCGGGCGCCGAGGCCGTAGAAGCTCAGGGCGTACCGCTCGCGCAGCTCGCGGCCCACCTCCCAGAACGCGGCCAGTTCGGCGTCGGTCAGGTCGAGCAGGTCCGGCACGTGCCGGCGAGGGACGATCAGCAGGTGCAGCCGGGTGCCGGCGTAGGGGAAGTCGTTGTGCCGCACCACCCAGTCCGGCGTGGCCAGCACCACCTGCGGGTCGTCCGGGTCGTCGAGCCCCGGGCAGAACAGGCACGTGCCCGCGGCCTCCAGCTGCCGCATGCGCTCGGCCTGCTCGGGATGCCGGGCGTTGCCCAGGTGGTAGAGGCTCACGCCCGCTGCAGCCGGACGAAGCTGAACGCCGGGCCGGTTCCGTCGGCCGGGCCGGGCTCGGTCGAGGTGACGGCGAACCCGTCCAGCCAGCCCGGGGGCATCCGCGTGTCGCCCTCGACGTCGGCGTGCACGCGGGTCAGCTCGATGAGGTCCACCTCCGGCAACAGCGCCGCGTAGACGCTCGCCCCGCCGATCACGAACCAACCGGCCGGACCGGGCGCCTCGGCCAGCGCCCTCGCCTCCGTCGGCGACCGCGCGAGGACGACACCCTCGGGCGCACGCTCCAGCGTCGTCGACAGGACGACGCTGGAGCGGCCCGGCAGCGGGTGCCCCAGCCGCTCCATGATCGACTCGTGGGTGCGCCTGCCCATCACCACGGCGTGCCCTCGGGTCATCGCCGCGAACCGGCGGAGGTCGGCGGGCAGGCGCCAGGGCAGGTCCCCGTCCCGCCCGATCACGTCGTTCTCGGCCGCGGCCACCACCAGCGTCACGCTCACGTGGCGACCGGGATGCGCCGGATCGCGGGGTGGGGGTGGTAGTCGGCCAGGTCGAAGTGCTCCGCCCGGAAGTCGTGGATGTCGGTCACGGCACGGCCCTCGGCGTTCAGGTGCACGGTGGGCAGCCGCAACGGATCCACGGCGAGCATCTGCTCGACGGCGTCCACCTGGTCCTCGTAGATGTGGGCGTCGGAGATCGTGTGGTAGTACGCCACGGCCCGGTGGCCGGTCAGGTGCTCCAGCATGAGGGTCAGGGCCGCGTACTGGATGATGTTCGCCGGAACCCCCACCGGCACGTCGCCCGACCGCTGGAACATGTGCAGGTGCAGGCCGCCGTCGAGGACGCGGACGTGCACCCAGCCGTGGCAGGGCGCGATCGTCGTGCGCGGCGTCTTGCCCCGGCCGCGCACCTGGTACTGCGGGATCCACGGCGACACGACGTGGGTGCGGTCGCCCGGCAGCTCGCGGATCTGCTCCACCAGGTGCGCGAACTGGTCGAAAGGCGGCCCTTCCGACGTCGGGAAGTCGTGGAAGGCGCCGCCGTACGACCCGGGGCCGAGGTCTCCCGGCTGCAGGTTCTTCCGCTGCGTCTTCTCCGGCGTCGCCCAGGCGTCCCACCAGTCGCAGCCGAACGCCTGGAGCTGCTCGATCGTGGTCGCGCCGTTGATGAAGGCGCACAGCTCGCCGATGGGCTTGCGCCAGAACGACCCGATGGACCGTTCGGTGATGACGGGGAAGCCCGCCGCCAGGGGGAAGTGCATGGTCTGCTGCATCAGGGTGAACGCGAGCTTGCCCTGCCGGGTGGGGACCGGCACCCCGTGCTCGTGGACGCGGCGCAGGACCCCCTGGTACTCCGCGGACGGGACGCGCTGCGCGTACGGCTGGTACTCCACCACGAATTCGAGCCTAGCCCGGCCCCGACAGCAGCCGTTCCAGCGCGGCCCGCGCCGCCGCGTCGCGGGCCGCGATGCGCGTCAGATCCTCGGCGAGCGCATACAGCCACTCGTCCACCCCGACCGTCCGGCGGCTGATCACGACGCCGCGCACGACCTGCCGCACCTGCGCCTCGACCCCGCCGCGGGCACCCTCGCGCAGCTCCAGCTCACGGTCCTCGCCGTGCACCACCACGGCGACGGCGCGGCCCGCGCGCCCGGCCATCCGGTCGGCCAGGCCGCGTCGGTGCTCGATCTTCACCATCCCCGGCGGCAGCGCACCGGCCAGCGCGCCGCTCAGCACGCGGGCGTAGGACTCCACGTCGGCCCGGTCGGCCCGCAGGGTCGCCGCGAGGAGCTGGACGTCGCCCATCGGTCCCAGCCCGCTCGGTTCCATCGACATGGACGCCAGTCTGTCAGGCGACGCGACCGAGCAGACCTCGTCTGCACCCTCACTTCAGCACTGTCAGTCGGTCAGCGGGAGCACCAGCTGGGGGGTCGGGATGCGGTGGTCGGCGCGCAGCGGCCGCACCGCCGTGCCGATCGCGAAGAACTCCGTGGTGTGGCCGCCCCAGCGGTGCCCGTGGGAGCGCAGCTGCACCCCGACGATCCCCTCGGCGTGGAACTGCTCGGCCTCGGCCTGCATCCGGCTCATCGCCAGCTCCCGGGCGTCGTAGAGCGCCTCGGTGAACTGCGGCAGCTCCACGTTCTGCCCGATGTTGCCCATCGCCTGCCAGAACCGCTGGTGGGCGATGTGGTAGACGCACGTGCCCATCACCATGGCCAGCGGGGCGTAGCCGGCCTGGATGAGCGTCCAGAAGTCCTGGCCCGAGAGGTCCGAGGTGAAGGGCTGGTTGCGGTTGTTGCGCCACGAGCCGCCCTCGGGAGTGGGGTGGTCGGACTTCACGGCGGTGCCGACGGCGATGAACTCGGCCAGGTCCGTACCGAACTCCTTGAACTCGATCTCCAGCCGCACCCCGACGATCCCGTCGGCGCCGAGCTGGTCGGCCTCGGCCTCCATGCGGCTCATGGCCAGCTCCCGGGCGTGGTACATCGCCTGCGAGAGGGTGGTGAGCTCCTGGTTCTTGTTCCACCGGCCCATCTGGAAGCCGACGTGGTAGATGCTCGACCCGAGCACCAGCCCGAGCGGCCGGAACCCGGCCTCGCGCACCAGCAGGAACTCGTTCACCGACAGGTCGGACGTGAACAGGCTGGTCGCCTGCCCCGGGCGCATCTCGGCGAGGCGGCGCATCGCGTCCTCGGGGATGTGCAGCTCTCCAGCGGTCACGGAATCTCCTGGCGTCATCTCAGCGGTAGGTAGGTCAGGGACCGGGTCGGCGCCGCGGTCGTGGTGTGGAAGCGGGCGAGCGCGGTGCCGAAGACGGTCGACTCGGCGACGTGGTCGCGGTGGTTCTCCGACGGCTCGATCTCCCACGCGTTCAGGGTCATCGCGTCGACGATCGCGCCGTCGGCGCCGGTCTCGTGGACGTGCCGGCCGAAGCGCGCGCGGGCGTCGGCCCGGGTGTGGGTGATCAGCTCGGTGTAGCCCGACACCTCGACGTTGCCCGCACCCCACGACGCCTGCTGCCGGGTGCGCCAGTCGTCGTGCCGGATCGCGACGGAGATGCCGAACACGAGGTCGGTCGGCATCCAGCCGGCGGCCACCAGCTTCGCGACGTCCTGGCCGGGCAGGTGGGTGCTGAAGACCCGCCGCGGGCGGACGGTGCTGCGGGCGCGCACGGCCGTGCCGAGCGCGGTGAACTCGCGGGTGCCGCCGTCAAGGTGGCTCATCGCGAGGGAGACGCCCACGATGCCGTCGGCGCCGATCGTCTGCGCCTCCAGCACCATCCGGCTCATCGCGGTGCCGTAGCCGAGATCCAGCGCCCGGACGTAGGGGGCATAGCCGCTGAACCCCGACCGGTCCGACGACGTGACGGTCGCGCCACCCCAGGCCCCGTACGCGCCGCAGCCGCGGAACCCCACCCAGCCGATCTTCTGCACGATCGAGCCCATGACCTCGCCGACGGGGTCGAACCCGGCCACCTCCAGGCCCGCGGCACCGGGAACGGTGAGCAACGACGTCCACGCCCCGCCCGCGGCGGCCCGGCGCGCTCGCTCAGCGGCAACCGGCGGGAGCCCGCGCCCGTCCCACGTCATGGTTCCGACAGTAGCGCCGGCCCATGAGCGCCGCCGCAGGAGATCACCGCAGTTCAGGGACTATTCGGACACC
>JBBQEF010000168.1:0-12220 GCA_038320445.1 Mycobacteriales bacterium | reverse complement strand
CCCGGACGCCGTCCTCAGCGGCCGGGCCGCGGACGGCCATCCGTTCAGCGTCCGCTGGGCGCCACGGCCGCTGCCGGGCCGGGAGGTGCTGGGCGCTCCACGGGCACCCGGCGTCGCCCTGGTGGACGGTCCGGCGTCGCTGCTGTGCCACAGCCACGACGACCGCCTGTGGCGGCTGCGCTCTCTGCTGGTGCGCGGCACGCTGCGCAGCGACGGGGACCGGTGGGAATTCGTGCCGCTCGCACTCGTGCCGGGCAACGGCATGGCCGGCCCGCTCGGCGACGCCCGCAGCTTCGTCGCCGCGCGCCGCCGCGCCGGCCGGTACCTGCGCCGCCGCGGCCTCCCGCGGCCCCGGGTGCCGTGGGCGACGGTGAGGAAGCTCCGTTGAACCGCACCGGAGGCGCCGACGTCACCCCAGCGACGGATCCGTCCGAACTCGACCTGCGCAGCGCCTTCGACAACGCCCCCATCGGCATCGTCGTGATGACCCCCGTCGGCGTGGTCACCGCCTGCAACACCGCGCTGGGCGAGCTGCTGGAACGGCCGCCGCACAGCCTGGTGGGCCGGACCCTGTTCGACGTGACGCATCCCGAGGACCTGCCAGACGCCCGCCGCAGCTGTGCGCTGATCCAGTCGGGCGCCGTGCGCATCCTGCGCCACGAGTGCCGCTTCCTCCGCGCCGACGGCGCGGCCGTGTGGGTCATGGTCAGCACCTCGCGGGTACCCGCCGCCCCCGACCGCCCCGCCCACCTGATCATGCACATCGAGGACGTCGACGACCGCAAGGCGCTCGAGGCCGAGCTCACCCACCAGGCCCTCCACGATCCGCTCACCGGCCTGCCCAACCGGGCGCTGCTCACCCGGCAGCTCAACGACGCGCTGGCCGGCTCCGGCCGTCACTCGCGGCCGAGCTGCCTGCTCTACATGGACCTCGACGGGTTCAAGGCGGTCAACGACCTCCACGGGCACGCCGCGGGCGACGAGTTCCTCCGGGAGCTCGCCCGCCGCATCACGGCCGTGCTGCGGCCCGACGACATCTGCGCGCGTCTGGGCGGGGACGAGTTCGTGGTGCTGTGCGCCGACACCGATCCCGAGCAGGCCGATGCCATCGCCGAGCGGCTCCGTGCCGCGGCAGCCGAGCCGTTCACCGTCGACGGCCGGACCATCCGGCTCACCGCGGCCGTCGGCATCAGCACCTCACCCGTGGCCCGCTCCCAGCCGGTCGCCGCGGCCGATCTGTTGCGTCAGGCCGACCAGCGCATGTACGAGGCGAAGAGCCGCCCGCGGGAGGGAGGCGGGCCGCCGCCACGACCCGGGCCCGACGCCTGACCCGGTGCCCGGCACCGCTGTCCGGGCCCGGAGTCTCGACGAGGCGAGCCACGCCGGCTCCGCCGACTGCGAGCCGGCGGAGCCGTCACCCGCACCGCCTCCTCACCGAGGCGGTCGACGCGCTGGCCGTTGCTGGCGCGGGCGCGGGTGACGACGAGCTGATCTCGGTGCTCACCCTCGGCGAAGGTGTGGCGCGGCGGCTCGACCAGGTCACTGTGAGTGCGTTGGCCGATCTGGAACGCCGCGGTGTGTTCGCCGAGCGCGGCTACCGCTCCACCGTCACCGCGCTCGGTGACCTGCTGGGGTGGGAGCGGTGCGAGGCGCGGCGCCGGCTGGTCGCGGCCGAGCACATCCGGCCGCGCACCGCGGTGGACGGCACCGTGTTGGCGCCGCGGTTGGCGGCGACCGCGGTGGTGTTCGACTCCGGTGCGGCGAGCCTGCGCCATGTCGAGGTGATCGCCCGGGTGCTGGGCTCTCCCGCCGCCGGGCGGCTCTCACCGCAGGTGTGGGTGGGCGCCGAGGCCCAGCTGGCCGGGTGGATCCCGGACTGCACCCCGAACGAACTGCAGGCCCGCGGTGTCCAGCTGGTCGACGCCCTGGACGCGGACGGCCCTGAGCCTGATGACCGGCCCGAGCTTCAGCTCAACGAGTTGTGGTTGCACCGCAGCCCTGACGGGGTCGGCGGCACCGTGAAGGGCAGCTACACCGATGCGGCGATGTTCGACGCGATCGCCTCGCTGATCGACACCACGTCGAAGCCGTTGACCGCCGACGATGACCGCAGCCCGGCGCAGCGGCAGGCCGAGGCGTTGGCGGATGCGTGCGGGTACGTGCTGGATCATGGTTCCAGCGTCGAGGTGCCGGCCAGTGGTGGTCGCCGCCCGCATCTCAACGTTCTGGTGCAATTGGAGGATCTGCAGCGCCGCGCCCGGGCCGCGGTGCTGGATTTCGGCGGGGTGTTGTCGCCGGGGTCGTTGCGGATGCTGTGTTGCGACGCGAACGTCGTCCCGGTGGTGATGAACGGCGCCGGCCAGCCGTTGGATGTCGGGCGCCTGAGCCGGACCGTCCCCGACGGTGTCCGGCGCGCGGTCGCGGCGCGGGATCGGGGTTTGCGCCCGGTGTGGGCGGCCGCCGTCCTGGACCGAGATCCACCACATCGACGAATGGCAGGCCGGTGGCCCGACCAGCGTCGGGAACTGCGTGATGCTGTGCCGGGTGTGTCACCGGCTGGGTCCCCACGCCGGCTGGGATGTCCGGTGGGTGGAGGGGCGGCCGGAGTACTACCCGCCGCCGTGGGTGGACCCGCTGCGCCGCGCCCGCCGACGACCACCACCGATCACGGCACCCGCTGCCTGACCGCGCCCCACGGCGCGGGCCCCTTTTGGGCACCTCGCAACCCGTCGGGTGTCGTTGCAGCACGCCGACGTGCTGCGAGGACACCACCAGGGCTGCGACGTGGAGTCCCCGTCCGGGCCGTGGGCGCACCGGCGGGCGATGCGGGCGAACCCGAGGGTCCGGTGACCGCTGGAGCCGACCGGCCTCCCGTTCAGGGGCCGGCCAGGAGATGCGCCGTTGCAAGCACGGCGTCGGTGCTGTGCGGTCGCCCGGGCGCGACGGGGATGATGGGGCACCGTGACGGACGAGGAGCTGGTGGTCGAGTTCGCGCTGACCCGGCTGGACAACCCGGGCCTCGACCTCGACGAGATCGCGGCGCTCGTCGTGCGCCGCGTCGGGCCCGAACGCATGCTCCAGTTCGCCTCGCAGAACCTCGCCGTGCGCGGTGAGCTGCGAGGGGGCGCCTTCGAGTCGGCCGTCGAGCAGGTGCTGCGGATCGTGCTGACCGTGCGGGACGACGCGGACGGCTGAGGCAGTCAGCGCGCGATCGGGCGGCCGAACGTGACGGCGTCGAGGACGGCCGCGGGGGTGCTGGCGCGCATCTGCTCGTCGGGCCGGGCGCCGAATGCGTCGTTGACCGTCGAGAACGCGATCCGCAGGGCGACGAAGACCGTGATCGCGAGGATCCGGGTGTCGTCGTAGCCGGCGTCGCGCAGGTCCTGGACGTCCGCCGCTCCGGTGGCGTTCGGGTCGGCGGTGACCTTGCGCGCCCACACCGCGAGCGCCCGCTCCCGGTCGGTCAGACCGCCGTCGTCGCCGCGCAGGACGCCGCCCGCGGATCGTCGGTCATCCCGCCATTGTGGACGCGTACCGGTGCGCCGCCCCCACGATCCCCGCGACGATCTCCACCTCGGCCGCGTCGCGCGGACCCGGCACCAGCACCATCCCGGCGCTCAGCCGCACGCCGGCGAGCGGGTGGGCGATGGCCCAGCCCTTGGCCAGCGCGTCGTAGGCCAGGGCATCGGGCAGGGCCAGGTGCAGGCTGCCGTCGGGATCCGGGTGCAGGTGGACGAACTCGCCGACGGCGGGGAGGAGGAAGGCGCTGTCCGGCCCGGTCGCAGGGCCGCGATCGAGCAGGAGGGCACGCGTTCCGGCCACCCCGACACTCGTCGGCCCGGTCCTGACCCCGTCGAGGGCCGCGAGCCGTTTCCACAGGTCGTCCTGCAGCTGGGGCGGCGCGTTCTGCGACGACTGGTGCTGCGGGATGCCGGCGGTGACCTCCGGCGGCTGCCCGGCGCGCGGCGGGAGCGGGCCGCGCAGCGTCGGCCATCGCGGCTCCTCGCCGTCGGGGAGCGGGTTCTCGCCGTGGGCCCGCACGAAGTCCAGGCGGTCGCCGAGCCAGGTGCCGAGGTGGCCGACGACCTGCCCCGCCAGCTGGTCCCCGCCCGGTGCACGCTCGGCCCACACCGGCGCCCCGCTGTCGCGTGCAAGCCAGTCCCACGTCCGCGCGAGCAGGGGCGCGGGGGTGCGGGTGTCGTCGGTGCCGTGCGCCAGGAACACCGGCATCCCGCGGAGCGCGCCCCGCACCAGCGGCACGCCCGTGTCGAACGGCAGCGCCCCGTACAGCAGCGCAGCGCCCGCGAACCGCCACGGCTCGTCGAGCATGAGCGCGCCCGCCAGCGTCACCCCGTCCCGGAAGCCGAGCAACAGCACCGGCCGCTCGGGATCGCCCTCGGTGTCGAGCCAGTGGAGGAACCAGTGGCAGGTCTCGGCCAGGTCGGCGGCGTCCGGTCGACCGCCGCCGGGGAACCAGACGTAGCCGGTCCCGTGCTCGATCGGCGCCCGCACGGACACGTACGCGACGGGTCCGTGCGGCAGCCACGGCGAGATCTCGATCAGGGAGTGCTCGCTCGTGCCGTTGCCGTGCAGGGCCACCACGAGCGGCGTGGCCGGATGCTCGCTGCCCCACCGGGCGACCATCGGGAGGTCGTCGTCCCCTGTAGATCGTCGGTCACGCGACACCACCGTCACCGTAGGGCCCGCGGCGCGGCGGCGCGTCTCAGTTCGAGACGTACTCGGGCAGCGTGAACCTCTCGACCGCCGGCGTCGAGAACCGCTGGGCCAGGCGGCCCGCGGTCGGGGACGAGGCGAGGCGGAGCGCCGTGTTCGGGAACGGGGTGACGCCAGGCGGGGAGCACCGCGCGGCAGCTTCTGCGCATCGGTGACGTACGGGCGCATCCCGGCCTCGTAGGCGGCGAACGCGTCGCGGTGGTCGGGGTGGCGCGCCAGCTCCCCGGCCAGCACGTAGGCGCCGACGAGCGCGAGGCTCGTGCCCATCCCGCCGCGGCGCGGAGCACGGTTTTCCCGACGGCGGTCATGGACCGAGCGAGCGGACCTCGGCAGTCGGGCTACCGCCACATCGGCCGTCCGGCCCTCAACTCTGCGGCGTGAGCGGACCACCGCAGGTCAGAACAGGCATTGACCCGTTCCCGCTGTCCAGCCGCCGCCGGTGACGGTCACAGCACGGAAACGTCCCGGCCACACCGGCTTCCTACTGTCCGACCAGGACTGCTCCGCGCATGTCGGTGGAGCCCGTTGCCTGGTCGAGAGGTGAGTTGGATGAGTGGAAACGCCGCCCGTTTGCAGGCGATCAAGGATGTCGAGGCCTACGTGCCGCCGGCTGTGAGCTTCACCAACGCGGAGATGCCCGGCGAGATCTTCGGCGAGAACGTGTTCAGCAAGGCCGTGATGCAGAAGCGGCTGCCGAAGTCGGTGTTCAAGTCCGTCATGGCCACCATCGAACACGGGGCGAAGCTCGACCCCGTGGTCGCCGACGCCGTGGCGTCCGCGATGAAGGACTGGGCGCTGGAGAAGGGCGCCACCCACTACGCGCACGTGTTCTACCCGCTCACCGGCCTGACCGCCGAGAAGCATGACAGCTTCCTGGAGCCGCTCGCGGACGGTTCCGCGCTCGCCGAGTTCGCCGGCAAGACGCTCGTCCAGGGCGAGCCGGACGCGTCCAGCTTCCCGAACGGTGGGCTGCGCAACACGTTCGAGGCCCGCGGCTACACCGGCTGGGACGTCACCAGCCCGGCGTACGTGCTGGAGAACCCGAACGGCAACACGCTCTGCATCCCCACCGTCTTCGTCTCGATGACCGGTGAGGCGCTCGACCACAAGACCCCGCTGCTGCGGTCGCAGCAGGCGATGGGGATCCAGGCCGAGCGGGTGCTGAAGCTGTTCGGGCACGAGAACCCCGACCACATCGTGTCGTTCTGCGGTCCGGAGCAGGAGTACTTCCTGGTCGACCGGCACTTCTTCCTGGCCCGGCCGGACCTGCTGAACTCCGGCCGCACGCTCTTCGGGGCCAAGCCGCCCAAGGGCCAGGAGTTCGACGACCACTACTTCGGCGCCATCCCCGAGCGGGTCCTCGGCTTCATGATGGACAGCGAGCGGGAGCTGTTCAAGCTGGGCATCCCGGCCAAGACCCGGCACAACGAGGTGGCGCCCGGCCAGTTCGAGATCGCGCCGATGTTCGAGCGCGCCAATGTGGCGTCCGATCACCAGCAGCTGCTGATGACCACGCTCAAGACCATCGCCAAGAAGCACGGCATGGAGATCCTGTTCCACGAGAAGCCGTTCGGAGGCGTCAACGGCTCCGGCAAGCACGTCAACTTCTCGCTCGGCAACGCCGAGCTGGGCAGCCTGCTCGTGCCGGGTGACACCCCGCACGAGAACGCGCAGTTCCTGGTGTTCTGCGCGGCCGTCATCCGCGCGGTGCACAAGTACTCCGGCCTGCTCCGCGCGTCGGTCGCGTCGGCCACCAACGACCACCGTCTCGGCGCCAACGAGGCCCCGCCCGCCATCATCTCGATCTTCCTGGGCGACCAGCTCGCGGACGTGTTCGAGCAGCTCGCGAAGGGTCCTGCGACGTCGTCGAAGGGCAAGGGCACGATGACGATCGGGGTCGACACCCTCCCCGTGCTGCCCACCGACCCGGGCGACCGCAACCGCACCAGCCCGTTCGCCTTCACCGGCAACCGCTTCGAGTTCCGCGCCCCGGGCTCGATGCAGACGGTGGCGGCGCCGATGGTCACGATCAACACGATCATGGCCGAGGCGCTGGACTACTGCGCCACCACGCTGGAGGCGGCGGTCGCCGCCGACACCGACTTCGACGCCGCCGTGCAGGACCTCCTCCGCGAGATCATCACCTCGCACGGTGCGGTCGTCTTCAACGGCGACGGGTACTCCGAGAAGTGGCAGCTCGAAGCGGCCGAGCGTGGCCTGCCGAACCTGCGCACCTCCCTCGACGCCCTGCCCGAGCTCGTCGCCGACTCGGCGATGGAGCTGTTCGAGAAGTACCAGGTGTTCAACCACCGGGAGATGCACAGCCGCTACGAGATCGGGCTGGAGCAGTACGCGCTGACCGTCGGGGTCGAGGCCCGGCTGACGCTGGAGATGGGCTCGACGCTCGTGCTCCCGGCGGCGGTGCGGCACCAGACCGAGCTGGCGGTGAACCTCGGCGCGCTGAAGGCGGCCGGCATCGAGGCCGACAGCGTGCCGCTCACGGACGTGACGGCGTCGGTGACGGAGCTGCGGGCCGCGCTGGCCGCGCTCAAGGGCGAGCTCGAGGCGGACCCCGGCGAGACCGCGCTCGCCGAGGCCGAGCACGCCTGCGAGAAGCTGCTGCCGGCCATGGCCGCGGTGCGGGCGGCCGCGGACGTCCTCGAGGGTGTGGTGGCCGACGACCTGTGGCCGCTCCCGACCTACCAGGAGATGCTCTACATCCTCTGACCCGCCCACCCGCGCGCATCACGCCCGCGCGTTTGCTGCTCCGGCACACCCTGGAGCAGCAACGCGCGGGGCTCGTTGCGCTGGGGGGAGATGCGCTCAGTGGGTCAGCCGCGCCGCTGTTGCGGCGCCCTTGTAGATCCCGGCCCGGGTGCTGTTGCGGAGCGCGCGCAGCTTCGCCCGGCCGGACGGGCCACTGCCGCTCCACGCCAGCAGCGTGCGGCCCCATTGGCTACGGGCCAGCTCCGACGTCCCTGCCGTGCGCGCCTGCGCGGCCCACCGATCGCCCACGTCGTCGAAGCCGTCGCGATAGGCGAACACCGCGGGCCGCACGTAGGCGAGCCCGGGGTGCAGGCGCTGCATGGCCGGGGCGAAGCGGGTGAGCAGGGCGTCGAGAGCGGAGAACCGGGCGCTGCGGTTGGAGCTGATGCTCCCGGTGCGCATCAGCCGCATGTCGACGAGATAGCGCCGGAGGCCCCAGAAGATCGGGGTGGACGACTCGGTGCCGATGCGCAGCCACATGTCGAAGTCCACACAGCTGGTCAGGCTGGTGTCGAACAGCCCGACCTCGTCGAAGCAGCTCCGCCGGATGAGCAGCGAACTGCCGTTGTGAGCGGGGTTGTTCTCGACGAGCATCCGGTTGAAGTCGCACGGCCCGCTCGGCTGCCAGCGCAGACCGACGACCTGGCCGCTCTCCATCATCACCCGGGTGTGGGCGAACGTGGCCCCGACCCCGGCGGGCGCGGACTGCAGGACCTCGAGCTGACGCTGCAGGAAGGTCGGATGCCACCGGTCGTCGCCGTCGAGAAAGGCCACGAAAGGCGTCTCCGCGGCCTTCAGTGCCAGATTTCGGGCGGCGCCCGAGCCCGCGTTCTCGGTGGAGATCAGGCGAATGCGGGAATCGCGGTCGGCCTTCCGCCGGACGATCTCGGCGGTGTCGTCGGTGGAGCCGTCGTCGATCACGACGTAGTCGAATCGGCCTTCCGTCTGACGCGTCACCGAATCCACGGCGTCACCGATCCACGGGCCCACGTCATGGGCAGGCGTGATCACTGTGACGAGTGACGAACCGGCCGGCATCCTCCGAACACTAGCAAGGCTCGCGGCTCGATGCCCGTCACTGCGAGGGTGACCTTCCACCCCCTGTCACCCTTCGTGACCAGCTGCTCCGTTCGTGAATGCCTGACGAGGACGGAACCGGCGGCACGGCGTCGACTACCCTCCGCGGGTGTCCTTCGCCGCCCGGGTCATCGTCACCAGAAGGTTCCGCTTCCTCCCCGATCGACTCTTCGCCGTGGTGAAGCACGCGATGTTCCAGGGCGAGCTGACCACCCTGCGCAGGCCGGTCACGTATTCACAGATGCTGGCCGCCAAGAACCTGCATGATCACAGCCCCCTCGTGTCGTTGACGAGTGACAAGTACGCGGTCCGCGAGTACGTCGCGGAGAAGGTGGGTGAGGAATACCTCATCCCCCTCCTGCAGGTCCTGGACCGGGCGGACGCGCTGGATCTCGACGCGGTGTCCGGCCCGTGCGTGATCAAGGGG
This sequence comes from Mycobacteriales bacterium, assembly GCA_038320445.1. GTDB lineage: Bacteria > Actinomycetota > Actinomycetes > Mycobacteriales > Pseudonocardiaceae > Pseudonocardia. The sequence continues at coordinate 3,216 of JBBQEF010000168.1, read as the reverse complement.
ACGCACGGCTGCGACATGACGCTGCTCGTGCCGGACGCCGCCACGGCCGACCGTGCCGCGATCCACACGACGGTGCGCACGTGGCTCGACACCGACTTCTACCGGGCCGGCTGGCGCGAGACCGCGTACCGAGGCCTGCCGCGCCGCGCGGTGGTGGAGGAGTTCATCGGCGACGGCGTGCACGCGCCGAACGACTACAAGTTCTTCATGTTCCACGGCAGGCCCGCGATGGTGGTCGTGGACCAGGACCGCTTCGCCCGCCACACCTCGACACTGCTGCGCCCGGACTGGCGCCCGTACCGCGTCACGGGCCGGTTCGAGTTCGCCGACACCCTGCCGGAGCAGCCTGCGAACTACGCGGAGATGGTCGGGGTGGCGGAGAAGCTCAGCAGCGACTTCGCATTCGCGCGGATCGACCTCTACAACGTCGACGGCCGGATCTACTTCGGCGAGATCACGCACAACCCGGGCGGTGGGTTGGTGCGGCTGCAACCGCGCGCCTTCGACCGGGCACTGGGCGAGCTGTGGCGCAACGGGACGCCGGTCCCGCAACGGTTCGTCGGCCCGTAGGTTCCTCAGCCGGCCGGTTCGCGGGCCCGGAGCCAGCCGACGACCGACGGTGCCACCGCGACGGCCAGCACGAGCTCCGTGACCAACGCCGACCAGCCCACCGCCACCAGGCCGATCAGGCCGGAGAGGGCCGCCGTGCCGCCGATGATCGCCACGGCCTGCGCGACCTGCAGCACCGCGAGCATGCTCGTGCGGTTCTCGAGCCGCACCTTCGTGATGTAGAGGGAGACGACCACCCGCGGGAACGTCGAGATCATCAACAGCTGCAGCAGGAGCGTCGCGTTCGCCCGGTACTGGGGGCCGAACAGGCCGAGCACCCACGGCGCGGCCAGCGCGAGGACCACCGCGGCCGGGAGCACGGTGACCCCGATGCGACGCAGCACGGCCAGGGCGAAGCGGTGCGCGCGCGCCCCGTCCTTCGCCCCCTCCACCACGAGCGACGAGGTGATCGCCGCCGACAGCAGGTTCATGGCGGCGAAGATGGTCTGGGCCGGCAGGAGGTAGGCGCCGTCGGCGGGCCCGAGCAGGTGCACCACGAGCACCGGCAGGAACGTCGTCGACAGCTGCGTGAAGACCATGCCGGTGTAGTCGCCGCCCATGTAGCGGGTGAGCCGCCGGCGGGTCGGGGTGATCTGGTCGGTCGCCGTCTCGGCCGAGTGCCGGGGCAGGATCCGGCGGAACACCAGCAGGTTCACCGGCACGAGCAGGGCGATCACCGGCAGCGTCCAGGACGTGAACACGCCGTGGTCCAGCGAGGTGCCCGCGACGACGACCAGCAGCCCGAGCTTGGCCAGGCCGTACAGGCCGTTCTCCAGCGGCACCCACGACGAGGACCGCAGGCCGGTCAGCGTGGCGTCCTGCAGGTTGAAGATCGACCAGGCCGCCGTGGAGACGACGAACCACCCCGCGAACGGCAGCGACACGTACAGCGCCGCGCCCGGGGCCAGCAGGAAGTGGCAGTAGGCCATCACAGCCGCGGACCCGATCACGGCGAGCCCGGCCGACAGCCCGTAGGCGTTGCCCACCAGCCGCGCCGACGCCGTGCCCGAGCGCGGGAGGAACCGGATGAGCGCCTGGCTGAAGTTGAGCTGGGTCAGCGCCGAGACCAGCAGCATCAGCGACACCAGCGCGTTGCCGCGCCCGACCTCGTCGTCGCTGAACACGTGGGCCGCGACGATCCAGTAGAGCAGGCCGAACACGGAGTTCACGGCGGTGTTGAGCATCAGCGCGTACGCGTTGCGGTAGAGCGGCACCCGCAGCTCACGGCGCAGAGCGCCCAGGCGCGGAGGGCTCACGACGGACGACGCTACGCTGGTTTCCCCCGAGGCGGAGGCAGTGCCAACCGTGAACATCGTGTGTATCGGCGGCGGGCCCGCCGGCCTGTACGCCGCCGTGCTGGCCAGGCTGGGCGGGCACGATGTGACCGTCCTGGAACGGAACGCGCCCGGCGCCACCTACGGGTGGAGCGTCACGTTCGCGGAGAACTTCCTCGACGACCTCTACCGGCACGACCCGGTGAGCGCACGCTCGGTGCGTGGTGAGGCCATGCTCTGGGCCGATCAGGTGGTTCGCGTGGGCGACACGCGGCCGGTGCACCTGGGCGGCAAGTACGGCTACAGCATCAACCGCACCCGGATGCTCGACATCCTGGCCGCGCGGGCCATCGAGCTCGGAGCGGACGTCCGGTACGAGTCCGAACCGGACGATCCGGACGAGCTCGGGGCCGATCTCGTGATCGCCGCGGACGGGGCGGGCAGCCGGCTCCGGTCCCGGCACGCCGATCACTTCGGCACCACGATCGACCCGGGCCGCAACCACTACGTGTGGCTCGGCACGTCGAAGCCGTTCCACGCGTTCACGTTCGCGTTCGAACAGACGCCCGCCGGGCTGGTCTGGTTCTACGCCTACCCGTCGTCACAGGAGGCCAGCACCTGCATCGTCGAGTGCTCACCCGAGACGTGGTCCGGCCTCGGGCTGGACACGATGGAGCCCGAAGCCGGCCTGCGGATGCTCGAAGGCGTGTTCGCCCGGGCACTGGACGGGCATGCGCTCCTCGGCCCGGTCGGTGGCCCGGTGCAGTGGCTGCACTTCCGCGAGATCCGCAACCGCACCTGGCAGCGGGGCAACCTCGTGCTGATGGGCGACGCCGCGCACACCACGCACTTCGGCGTGGGGGCCGGCACCGTGCTGGCCGTCGAGGACGCGATCGCACTCGCCGCGGCGCTGCGCAGCTCCGGCGGCGACCTCGCCACGGCCCTGCCCGCCTACGACCACGGGCGCCGCGCCACGCTGGGGCCGGTACAGGACGCGGCCCGGCGCAGCATGCAGTGGTTCGAGCGGATCGACGCGACGCCCGAGGCCGATCCGGTGCGCTTCGCCTACTCGCTGCTGGACCGGCGCGGAGACCAGCCCGCGTGGCAGTACCAGGTCCACCGCGCCACGCAGATCGACACGCTGCGGCGCGTGCGGCGGACGATCACCGCGGCCCGCCGCGTGCGGGCGACCCGGCGCCGACCGGCCTCGTAGCGCCGTCCGCGGCGCGGCGTAGTACAACAGGGCTCATGCCACGCACCGAGGTCAGCATCACCACGCCGGACGGCGCCTGCGCCGCCACCCTGCACACCCCTGACGGAGCAGGCCCCTGGC
>JBBQEF010000167.1:0-12423 GCA_038320445.1 Mycobacteriales bacterium | reverse complement strand
CTCGTGCACCTGCTCCATCGTGTCCGCGGCGTCGGCGTAGCGCTCGGGTAGGGCGGGCAGCTCGCGGCTCAGCTCCAGCAGCAGCTGGAGCCGGTCCTTGGGCCCGACGTCGGCGAAGTCGTCGACTAGCTCGGCGAGCTGCGGTGGCAGGCTCACGACGAGGCGGAGCCGCGGGCCGTGCCACGTTCCGCGCCCTGGACGATCGGCACCCGCACCGTGTTGCCCCACTCCGTCCAGCTGCCGTCGTAGTTGCGCACGTTCCCGAAGCCGAGCAGGTGGGTGAGCACGAACCAGGTGTGGCTGGAGCGCCCGCCGATGCGGCAGTAGGCCACGACGTCCTCGTCGCGGGTGAGGCCCTGCTCCTCCAGGTAGATGGCTTCCAGGTCGGCGCGCGACTTGAAGGTGGCGTCCTCCGCCGCGGCCCGGGCCCACGGCACGCTCGCCGCTCCGGGGATGTGCCCTCCGCGGACGGCCCCCTCCTGCGGGTAGTCGGGCATGTGCAGCAGCTCGCCGGAGTACTCGCCGGGGGACCGGACATCCACGAGAGGCCGGCCCAGATGGGCCAGCACGTCGTCCTTGAACGCGCGGATCGCGGTGTCGTCGCGCTCCACCACCGGGTACTCGACGGCCTCGGGCTTGGGTTGCTCGGTGGTCATCTCGCGGCCCTCGGCCACCCACTTGGCGCGCCCGCCGTCGAGGATGCGGACGTCCGCGTGGCCGAACAGGCTGAACACCCAGAGCGCGTAGGTGGCCCACCAGTTGTTGCGGTCGCCGTAGATCACGACGGTGGTGTCGCGGCCGATGCCGCGCTCGCCGCAGATCTCGGCGAAGCGGGCGCCGTCGACGTAGTCACGCGTGACCGGGTCGTTCAGCTCGGTGTGCCAGTCGACCTTCACCGAGCCCGGGATGTGGCCGGTGTCGTAGAGCAGGACGTCCTCATCGGACTCGACGACGGCGAGCCCCGGCGAGCCCAGGTTCTCGGCCAGCCACGTCGTGGTGACGAGGCGCTCGGGGTGGGCGTAGGCGGCCAGCTTGGGGTCGGGGTCGGTCTGCAGAACCATGGGGTCGAGGTTAGTCCCGCGCGGTGAACCGCGCGGCCGCGTGGTCCGTGCAGGGGGCATGGTGGTGATCCCGCGGATCGACGGGGGCGGCGGGTCGTTCCCGGACCTGGACCTGCCGTGGTGACCCGCGCGGCCGCCCTGCTCGCCGCGGTGGCCCTGGCCCTCGCCGGCTGCTCCTCGCCCGACCCCACCCCCGGAGGCCCGTGTGACCGCCCAGGCCCATCCGGCCACCCGCCCGAGCACGGAGCAGGCGGTGGCCCGGTACGAGCAGATGCAGAAGGTCATCCGGGACCGGCTCGACGCCGCGATCGGACCGTTCCGCTGGACGGTCCGCGATCCAGGTGACGACCGGCTGCCACCTGCCCGAGGCGATCAGGGGCGCCACAACTCCGTGACCGGCACGCCGACCTCGGCGAGCAGGCGGCGGGTGAGTGGCAGGCTGATCCCGATGACGTTGGACGGGTCGCCGACGATGCCGTCCACGAACCAGGCTCCCATCCCGTCGAGGGTGAACGCGCCCGCGACGGCCAGCGGCTCGCCGGTGCCGATGTAGGCGTCCAGCTCGTCGTCGGTCGGGCGGGCGAAGCGGACGGACGTGCCGATGTGGCCCTCGGCCACACGGTCGATCTCGCCGTCGACGGTCCGGAGCACGGCGTGCCCGGTGACCAGCTCGCCGGTCCGCCCGGCCATCACCCGCCAGCGGCGGCGGACCTCGGCGCCGTCGGCCGGCTTGCCGACGAGCTCGCCGTCGAGGTGGAGCATCGAGTCGCAGCCGATCACGATCGCGTCCAGGTGGGAGTCGGCGATCCGGCGGGCGACGGTGGTGGCCTTCGCCCCGGCGAGCATCGTGACCTTCTCACCGGCCGGCGCGTCCGGCACCGCGTCCAGCAGCGCCTGCTCGTCGAGATCGGCGACCTCGACGTGCGGGTCGACGCCGGCCGCTCGCAGGACCGCGAGCCGGGCGGGGGAGGCGGAGGCCAGTACGACGTGCACGGCGCCCGACCCTACGGGGCCGGGCGCCGTGATCCGTAGCCGGAGCGGAACGCGTCCCGGAGGGCCCACGTGGTGGGCGGTCAGCGGGGTGAGCCCGCGCCGACGGGTTCGGCACCGGGGTCGGTGCGGACCGGAACGAGGGCCGTTCGGCGGTCCGGCCTGGTTGCGCGTGGCCGGAACTCGCCCGCCAGCGCGATCAGGATGATCAGCCCCACCACCACCAGGACCACGATCCTCATGAGATCCATCGGAGCCCTCCTCGTCGGTCGGTGATCCGAGTGTGGGGCTGGTCACGGCGGGGGCTGCACGGTCTTGAGCTGGATGTGATCCCGTTTGATCAGGACTTGAGGTGTGCGAGCGCTCCCCGACCGGGGCGCGCGGTCAGGCCGTGACGGTGACGCCCTTCCAGAAGGCGTAGTGGTCCCTGATCTCGGCGGCCGCGTCCTTCGGCTCGGGGTAGAGCCAGGCCGCGTCCGGGTTCTCCTTGCCGTCCACGACGAGCGTCCTGTAGCTCGCCGTGCCCTTCCAGGGGCAGACGGTGGAGTAGGCGGAGTCGCGCAGGTACTCGGCCTTCACCGACTCGGCAGGGAAGTAGTGGTTGTTCTCGACGACGACGGTGGCGTCGCTCTCGGCGATCACGGCGCCGTTCCAGGTGGCCTTCATGGGACCGATCCTGCCCCGGGCGCCGCGGCGGCGCGCGCCGTCGTCACGGGATCGTGGGACGGCGGTCAGCGCGGCCAGGTCGACGCGCGCCATGCCCCCGGCCCGGGGTGGAGCGCGGTGCGGAGCCGCGGGGTGGCCCAGGTGCTGCGCGGGGCCCGGGCCGGCGCAGGCTCGCCGCCGGCCAGCGCCGTGAGCGTGACGGTCAGCGCGGCCAGCTCCTCGTCGGTGGGCTCCCCGCGGACCACGCGGAACAGCGCCCGCCGCTCCTCGGGTGTGGGCTCGTCCATCGGGGCAGGTACCTCCCTGCGGTCGGTCGTGCGTGGCAAACGTCGCCAGGGCGACTTTTGCCACGCACAGGGCTACAGCGGGATGTTGCCGTGCTTGCGCGCCGGCACGGCCTCGCGCTTGGTCGCCAGCATCCGCAGCGCCCGGCCCACGTAGCCGCGGGTGTGCGAGGGCGGGATGACGCCGTCGATGTACCCGCGGTCGGCGGCGATGTAGGGGTTGGCCAGGGTGTCCTCGTACTCCTGCTGCAGCTCCGCCCGCTTCGCCGCGAGCTCGTCGCCCCGGAGCGACGCGAGGTCCTTGCGGTAGAGGATGCTCACCGCGCCTGCCGAGCCGGTGACGGCGATCTGCGCGGTGGGCCAGGCCACGTTGATGTCGGCACCCAGGTGCTTGGAGCCCATCACGTCGTACGCGCCGCCGTAGGCCTTGCGGGTGATCACCGTGACCTTCGGGACGGTGGCCTCGGCGTAGGCGTAGATCAGCTTGGCGCCGCGGCGGATGATGCCGTTCCACTCCTGCTCGGTGCCGGGCAGGAAGCCGGGGACGTCGACGAACGTCACCACCGGGACGTTGAACGCGTCGCAGGTGCGGACGAAGCGCGCCGCCTTCTCCGAGGCGTCGATGTCGAGGCAGCCGGCGAACTGGGTGGGCTGGTTGGCCACCACGCCCACCGACCTCCCCTCGATGCGCCCGAAACCCACCACGATGTTGGGCGCGAACAGCTCGTGCACCTCCAGGAACTCGCCCTCGTCGACGACCCGGCCGATCACACCGCGGATGTCGTAGGGGGTGTTGGGCGAGTCCGGGATGAGGGTGTCCAGCTCCAGGTCGGTGTCGGTCAGCCCGTCGGCGATGGAGCCGGTCTGCTGCTCGGTCCCGACAGCAGGCGGCTCGGAGAGGTTGTTGCTCGGCAGGTAGCTCAGCAGCTCCTTGACGTAGGAGATCGCGTCCTCCTCGTCGCTGCCGTTGTAGTGCGCCACCCCGGACTTGGTGTTGTGGGCGCGGCCGCCGCCGAGCTCCTCCATCCCGACGTCCTCACCGGTGACCGTCTTGATCACGTCCGGGCCGGTGATGAACATGTGGCTGGTCTCGTCGACCATGACGATGAAGTCGGTCAGCGCGGGGGAGTACACCGCGCCGCCCGCGGACGGCCCCATCACGAGCGAGATCTGCGGGATCACGCCGGAGCTGCGGACGTTGCGCACGAAGATCTCGCCGTAGAGGCCGAGCGCGACCACGCCCTCCTGGATGCGCGCGCCACCGCCGTCGTTGATGCCGATCATCGGGCAGCCGGTCCTCAGCGCCAGGTCCATGACCTTGACGATCTTCTCGCCGTACACCTCGCCGAGCGCACCGCCGAACACCGTGGCGTCCTGGCTGAACACCGCGACCGGGCGGCCGTCGACGGTGCCGGTGCCGGTGACCACGCCGTCGCCGAAGGGGCGCTTGGCGTCCATCCCGAAGTTCGTGGAGCGGTGCCGCGTCAGCTCGTCGATCTCGACGAACGAGCCGGGGTCGAGCAGTTGGTCGACGCGCTCCCTGGCGGTCTGGCGGCCCTTCGCGTGCTGGCGCTGCACCGCCTCCTCGGTGCCGGCGTGCACGGCGGCGCCGATGCGTGCGTGCAGGTCGGCCAGCTTGCCCGCCGTCGTATGAACGTCCGGCTCCGTTGCGGCACTCATGGGCAGGCAGCCTAACCGGCCGGTAACCGAGGTGGAGGGTGCCACGGAGCGGTCTGCGTCACGCCCGGCCGTCGGACGCCGCTGCTCGCCCGGCGATGCGTTCCGCCCGCCCGTCGCCTGCGGCAGACGGCGCAGGGTTCCCGCCGGTAGCGTCCCACGGCATGAACCGGACCACCCGGCCGCTCGATCCCGGCGCCCTCCGCGAAGCGCTCCGCGGAGCATGGGCGCAGGTCGACGTGGTCGAGTCCACCGGCTCCACCAACGCCGACCTGCTGGCCGCGGCAGCAGCCGGGGCGCCCGACCGCACGGTGCTGGTCGCCGAGCACCAGGCGTCCGGACGCGGGCGGCTGGCCCGCTCGTGGGTCTCGCCGCCCGGCTCCGGCATCACCGTGAGCGTGCTGCTGCGCCCCGACGGGGTTCCGACGTCGCGGTTCAGCTGGCTGCCACTGCTCGCCGGGGTGGCGCTGCTGGACTGCGTCCGCAGGCTCGGGCCGGTGCGGGCCGGTCTCAAGTGGCCCAACGACCTGCTGCTCGGGCCCGGCCAGCGCAAGGCGGCCGGGATACTGGCCGAGGTCGCCGACCCGGCGCATCCGGCGGTGGTCGTCGGTATCGGGCTCAACGTGGCCGCGGCGCCTGCGGACCAGGCCGGCGCCACGTCGCTGGCGGCCGAGGGCCTCGACGTCGATCGCGGCGACCTCCTGGTGGCCCTGCTGGGCCGTCTCGACGAGCGGGAGCGGGCCTGGCGGGCCGGCCGCGGCGATCCCGACACCACACGGCTGCGCGCCGACTACCGGGCCGCGTGCGCGAGCCTCGGCGCCGAGGTGCGCGTGGAGCTGCCCGGCGGGGCCGTGCACACCGGCATCGCGGAGGACGTCGACCGCGACGGACGGCTGTTGCTGCTCGATCCGGCGGGCCACCGCCGCGCCATCGCGGCGGGCGACGTCGTGCACATCAGGCCGCTCGACCACGGATCGACCTGACCGGCGGGCCGGGCGGGCGGGGAGGTCGGATCGTGGCACGGAGGACGCTGTTGCGGGCCGCTGCGTTGGTGGCGTGCCTGGGCCTTGCCGGCTGCAGCACGGCCGTACCGCCGCCCCCGGCGGCCGATGCGGCGGCCGCGCCCGGTGCGGATCCGGCCCTCGACGGTCCCCCGGCCGGCGACGCGTGGCTGGTCCCCGACCCGGGCGTACTGGCGGCGTGGGAGCGCTTCCCCGCGGGTGCGCGTCCCCGCCCGCTCGTGATCAGTACGCCGCCACGGTTGCCGGACGACGGTTTCACCGGCTCCGACGCGAAGGAGGCCGCACTCGCCGGTCGGTTCCGGCTGGCCGCGACGCTGCCGTCCGCCCCGCCGCCGACGATGCGGGTCACCCTGCCCGACGGTCCGGCCGAGCTGCCCACCCTCACCGCCGAGGCGGCCGTGGACTCGCTGTCGGCAGCATCGATCGGGTCCACCGGGCCCGAACTGCCGATCACGCGCGTCGCGCTGGGCACGGCGACGTTCAGCTCCGACCGCGGCCCGCTCCCGCTGCCCGCGTGGCTGTTCACCGTCGACGGGGCGACGGGTCCGATCGCCTGGCCCGCGCTCGCGGACCCGGCCTTCTGGCCGCGGGAGCCGTCGGACCTGGTCGTGGACGGCGGAGCGCACCTCGGGCCCGACGGCCGGACCCTGGCGATCACCCTGCCGGCGCCGCCGGAGGAAGGATGCCCGGGAGGGCAGCTCTCCCGGTACGAGCCGGCGGTGCTGGAGTCCGCGGCCGCCGTGGTGGTGGGCCTGCGGTCGGTGCCGTCCGGGGTGGCGCCCGGTTCCCCGGAGCCGTGCGCCGTACCGGCGGTGGGGCGCACCGAGCGGTACACCGTGCCGCTCGCCTCGCCGCTGGGCGGCCGCGTCCTGCTGGCCCCGATCGGGGTGGGGTACACCGAGGTCCAGGCGGTCGTGCCGGGCTGACAGGCGCTACCGTGTCGCGCGTGGCCTTTCCGGACGATCTCCTCGTCCCCGGCGAGCAGATCGTCATGCACAAGCACCCGCACTGGAAGATGCTCGTGCAGCCGGTGATCGTGCTCCTGCTGGTGGTCGGCGTCGGCGCGTTCCTGGCTGCGCTCGTGCGGGCGCAGGCATGGGCGCCCTGGGCGTGGCTCGCGCTCGGCGTGATCGGGCTGGGGGTGGCGATCCGGTTCACCGTGGTCACGGTCCTGCGCTGGCGCAGCACGCACTTCGTCGTCACGACGCGGCGCGTGCTGATCCGCGAGGGCGTGTTCAGCCGCAACGGCATCGACATCCCGATGAGCCGGATCACCAGCGTGCAGTTCCGCCACACGCTGGTGGAGCGGATGCTCGGCTGCGGCACCCTGATCATCGAGTCGGCGTCCGACGAGCCGCTGGAGTTCGACGACGTGCCGGGCGTCGAGCGGGTGCACGCGATGCTCTACCAGGAGGTCGCTGATGGGCGCTAGCGGAGCGTGCGGAGCGAACATGGGCGCGAGCGGAGCGTGCGGAGCGAACATGGGCGCTGAGCGGAGCGTGCGGAGCGAACATGAGCGCGAGCGGAGCGTGCGGGCGCTGCCGATGACGGTGCCGGCCGCCGGGCTCCCCGCCGAGATCACGATCTACGAGGTAGGGGCTCGCGACGGGCTGCAGAACGAGTCCACCATCGTGCCCGTCGAGGTCAAGGCCCGGTTCCTCGACCGTCTCGCCGACGCCGGTCTGGGCGTCCTCGAGGCCACCAGCTTCGTGCACCCGAAGTGGGTCCCGCAGCTCGCCGACGCCGAGGAGCTGCTCAAGCGCCTGGAACGCCGTGCGGGCCTCGACTACCCCGTGCTCGTGCCCAACGACCGCGGCCTCGACCGCGCACTCGCGGCGGGCGTCGGGCACGTCGCGATCTTCGCGAGCGCCACCGAGACGTTCGCCGGGCGCAACCTCAACCGCACCCTCGACGAGCAGTTCGCGATGTTCGAGCCGGTGGTCACCCGCGCCCGCAAGGAGGGGCTGCGGGTCCGCGGCTACGTGTCGATGTGCTTCGGGGACCCGTGGGAGGGTGCCGTCGACCCCGCGCAGGTCGCCGCCGTGGGGCGGCGGCTGGTCGAGATGGGGTGCGGGCAGCTCTCGCTGGGCGACACGATCGGCACCGGCACCGCAGGCCACGTCGACGCGGTGCTGGACGCCTGCGTCGAGGGCGGGGTGCCGGTGAGCCAGCTGGCGGTGCACTTCCACGACACCTACGGCCAGGCGCTCGCCAACACGCTGGCCGCGCTGCGCAGGGGCGTCACCACCGTCGACGCCAGCGCGGGCGGGCTGGGCGGGTGCCCGTACGCGGAGTCGGCCACCGGCAACCTCGCCACGGAGGACCTGGTCTGGATGCTCGACGGCCTGGGCATCGCGCACGGCGTGGACCTCGACGCGCTCGTCGCCACCAGCGCCTGGATGGCCGAGCAGCTGGGCCGCCCGTCCCCGTCGCGGGTGGTGCGGGCGCTGGCGGGCTGAGTTCGCCCGTTGTCCCTCGAACTGTCGGTGCGGTAGGCGTCGTCGTTCCCGTCGGGGGCCCCGGAGTACCGCGTCACCGCCGCGGAGGTGCTGCTGGCAGTCGAGATCATCTCGCCGGGTTCCCGCGACGTCGACACGCACCGCACGTCGTTCGAGTACGCGGACGCGGGCATCCGGCACCACTGGGTGGTCGATCTCGACCCCCCGGTCCCGTCGATCACCGTGTTCGGGCTCGGCGCCCCGGCGGCGGTGACGAGGAGGGCCGGACCGCCACCGGCGAGCTGGTCGTCGCGAGCCGTTCCCGCTCCGCATCGACACCGGCGCCCTCACCTCCCGCCGGGGCGGCCGGGCGCCGGTCGTGCGTTCCGCGGAACGGTGGTGATCGTCGTGTCGGGACGCTCAGCCGCGCGCGCCGCGGTCGCGCGTCCCGAGGCGTCGATCATGCCCGGCGTTGCACCGAACGGCGCCGCCCCGGACGCGGCCTACGCGTCGCGTGTCCCGAACATGCCCGTGAACCTGCTGCGGAACACCAGCTCGTCGCCGCGGTGCAGGGTGGCGCGCAGCGTGACCAGGCCCAGACCGGGGCGGCTGCGGGAGCGGCGTGCGTCCACCACCTCCAACGACGCCCGCAGCTCGTCGCCGGCGACCACCGGGGCGGGCCAGGCGATCTCGTCGCCGCCGGGGGAGCCGAGCGAGGTCGCGCGGATCAGCACCGTGTCGACGTAGGCCCGCATCCACAGACCGGCGGTGAACCACCCTGATGCGGCGAGCCCCGTGAACAGCGACGCCGCCGCGGCGTCCTCGTCGAGGTGGAAGGGCTGCGGGTCGAAGCGGCGGGCGAAGGCGAGCATCTCGTCGCGGTCCACCACCGTGGTGCCGAGGTCGAACACCCGGCCGGCGGTGAGGTCCTCGAAGGTCAGCTCAGCGTCGATGTTCGCTCCGCCTGCGCTCCTCTCAGCGTCGATGTTCGCTCCGCCTGCGCTCCTCTCAGCGTCGATGTTCGCTCCGCCTGCGCTCCGCTCAGCCACCCGGCTGGTCCGGCGCCTCCAGGGTGGCCAGGCCGGCCTCGGCGACCTCCTGGTCCTGGCTGTAGTGGCCACCGCTCACCCCGACCGCGCCGACGACCGCGCCGTCGATCGTGATCGGGTAGCCGCCGCCGAAGATGACCAGCCGGTCGATGCCGCCGACCGCGGTGTAGGCCTTGTCCTGGGCGACCTGCGTCGAGAGCAGCGCGGCGCCGTCCATCCGCAGGAACGACTTCAGGTTGCCACCCGTGTCGCAGACGGCGATGCACATCGGCACCCCGATCTCGGCCGCCTTCCGCGCGGCGCCCGCGATGATCGTGAGCGCGCCGTACTCGCTGATGTCCGCGCTGGGGACGGTCAGTGCCATGAGCGGCCTCCTTGTCGACTCCGGAGGATCATGGCGCTCCGGGAGCGAGAACGTCCAGTGCCGCACCGTGCAGCGCCCCGTTCGACGACAGCCCGTCGCCGCCCGCGTACGTGGCGGCGCCGGTGAGGTCGGTGAGCCGCCCGCCCGCCTCGACGAGGATCGGCACCAGCGCGGCGAGGTCCCACGGGTTGGCCGCGGCGTCGACGGCCACGTCCACGATCCCCTCGGCCACCAGGCAGTGCTGCCAGAAGTCGCCGAACGCGCGGGTCTCCCACACCGCGTCGACCAGCGCGAGCCAGCGGTCCAGCCGCCCCCGTTCCGCGAACGTCCGCAGGTCGGTGGTGGACAGGTACGCGTCGCCGATGTCGCCCACGCCGGAGACCGCGAGACGGCGGGGCGCCGCGCCGGGCGCGTCGGTGGTCCACGCCCCCAGCCCGCGCGCGCCCCACCAGCGCCGCCCCAGTGCCGGCGCGCTCGCGACCCCCACCACCGGCTCGCCGTCCGCCACGAGGCCGATCAACGTGGCCCAGACCGGCATGCCGCGCGAGAAGTTCTTGGTGCCGTCGATCGGGTCGAGGACCCAGCCCCGCCCCGCGCGGCCCACCTCGCCGCCGCCCTCCTCCCCGAGCACCGCGTCGCCCGGCCGCTCCGCGGTGATCACCGTGCGCAGGGCCTCCTCGGTGGCGATGTCGGCGTCCGTGACGGGTGTTCGGTCCGGTTTGCGCGTCACATGCAGGTCAGCGGCCCGGAAACGAGGGAGCGAGATCGCGTCGGCGGTGTCGGCGAGGCGCAGGGCGAAGGCGAGATCGCTGGAGGAGTCCACAGGGAGTGAGCCTATGGTGGGGCCGTGACCACCGTCCTTCTCGCCGAGGACGACGCCGCCATCGCCGAACCGCTGTCCCGCGCCCTGCAGCGCGAGGGTTACGCCGTGGACGTCGCCGCCGACGGCATCTCCGCGCTCGACCGCGTGCGGCTCGGGCACATCGACCTCCTGGTGCTCGACCTCGGCCTGCCCGGCATGGACGGGCTGGAGGTGTGCCGCCGCGTGCGGCTCGACTTCCCCGACCTGCCGGTCCTCATGCTCACCGCCCGCACCGACGAGGTCGACTTCGTGGTGGGCCTCGACGCGGGCGCCGACGACTACGTCGGCAAGCCCTTCCGCCTCGCCGAGCTGCTGGCGCGGGTGCGGGCGCTGTTGCGCAGGCTCACGCCCGAGGCGGTGGAGGTCGGCGGGGTCCGGATGGAGCTGTCCGGCCGCCGCGTGCTCGTCGACGGCGCCGAGGTCGGGCTGGCCAACAAGGAGTTCGAGCTGCTGCGGGTGCTGCTGCTGCGCGCCGGGCAGGTCGTCACGCGCGAGGAGATCCTCCGTGAGGTCTGGAACGACCCGGACATGAAGACGTCCAAGACGCTGGACATGCACATGTCCTGGCTGCGCCGCAAGATCGGCGGTGAGCAGCGCATCGCGACGGTGCGCGGCGTCGGCTTCCGTTTCAACCACGATTAACCCCGGCTACGACTGACCGCCGTGCGCCGTCGCATCCTCCAGTCCACCCTGCTCGTGGTGACGATCACCGCGCTCGTCCTCGGCGGCCCGCTCGCCATCACCACGTGGCAGCTCGTCAAGGACCTCACCACCGCCGAGATGACCGGCCGGCTGGAGCAGGTGGCCACCGCGCTGGACGATCCCGGGTCGGCCGTCGAGGTGTCCGCGGTGCGGCTCGCGGTGCCCGCGGGCGGGCGGCTGGTGGTGGAGCGCGCCGGCCAGGCGACGCAGGTGATCGGCGTCGACGTCGGGCCGGACCCGGTGGCCGTGACGCTGCCGTTCGGCCCGGGCGGTGAGCTCACCCTGGAGGAGCCCCGCTCGGTGATGCGCTCCCAGCAGCTGCAGGTGACGTTCATCGTGCTGCTGCTGGTGGTGCTGTCGGTCGGCACGGGCGCGGTGGTCGCGACGGTCACGGCACGCCGGCTGGCCGAGCCGCTCTCCGATGTGGCCGACCGCGCCGCCCGCCTGGGTGCGGGCGACTTCCGCGAGGTGCCGCAGCGCCACGGCGTGCCCGAGCTGGATCGCGTCTCCGACGTCCTCGACACCTCCGCCGCCGCGCTCGCCGACCTCGTCCAGCGGGAGCGGGAGCTGGTCGGCGACGTCTCCCACCAGCTGCGCAGCCGGCTCACCGCGCTGCAGCTGCGCCTCGACGAGCTCGCCACCCACCCCGACCCGAGCGCCCGCCGGGAGGCCACGGCCGCGCTGGAGCAGACCGAGAAGCTCACCGAGGTGCTCGACGCGCTGCTGGAGGCCGCCCGCGCCGCACGTGCCGCGGGCGCCGAGCTCCAGGACCTGCGCGAGGGCCTCTCCGCGGTCGCCGACGAGTGGCGCCCGGCGCTGCGGGCGGCGGGCCGCTCCCTGAAGTTCCGGGTGCCCGACGGCCTGCTGGCGCGGGTCACGCCCACGCGCATCCGCGAGGCGGTGGGGGCACTGGTGGACAACGCCATCCAGCACGGCGGCGGCACCGTCACCCTGAGCGCGCGCGCCGCGGAGAACAGCATCGTCGTGGAGGTGTCCGACGCCGGCCCCGGCGTGCCGGAGGAGCTGGTGCCGCACGTGTTCGACCGGGGCGTGTCCGTCGGGTCGTCCACCGGCCTGGGCCTGGCGCTCGCCCGTGCGCTGGTGGAGGCAGACGGCGGGCGACTGGAGCTCTCCCGCGCCCGCCCCCCGATGTTCACCATCTTCCTCCCGGCGGCCCGCGCCGACGACGTGGTGAGCGCCCCCCGCCCGGCGAGCACCAGCCCCCGGTAGCCGTCCTCGCAGAGCCTGTGCGGTCGGCGCAGGGCCTGTAGCCCCGGGTGAGGAGTGCAGAACTTCTGCGAGGACGTC
>JBBQEF010000166.1:0-12458 GCA_038320445.1 Mycobacteriales bacterium | reverse complement strand
CGTCGCGGCGTTCCTGTGCACCTGGGAGGTGCTCGCGCTGGTGATCGGCATGGGGGTGGTGGCGCTCACCTGGGCACTCCCGGCCGGCGTGGTCGCCTTCCTCGCCCTGCTCGCGGCGGGGGCCGACCAGCTCGACCCCGGACGAGCGCGGCTCGTCGACGCGTGCGCGCGGCCCGCTCGGATCCGGGCCGTCGGCAGGGGCGCCCTCGCCGACGCCGCGCGCTTCGGTGGCTCGTCGGCGCTGCGGTGCGGGCGGACCTGCGCGCTCGCCATGACCGTGATGCTCGCGATGCCGGCCGCCCGGCTGCCGATGCTGCTGGCCATGGCCGCCCTCACCGGGCTGGCGGTGCTCGACCGGACGGCTCGCAACGACAGGCGCCCCTACCTGGCCGCCGGCTACGCCCTGGTCGGTGTGGTCGCACTGCTCTGACCGACACCCGTTGGAAGGACCAGGCAGGAACCCGAGATGACCATCGCACCGGAGGGGGCGATCTGGGTGTCGGCCGGCGCGGGCAGCATGGACCCGGAACGGCTGAACCGCGGGGCGGTCCACGGTCCACGTGCGCTCGCGGCGCTGCGCGGCGGGCAGGCATAACATCCGCTGACACCATGAGCGGACCGAGGGAGACGGACATGGAACACCCGACCGACCCCGAACTGCTCCGCCAGCTCGACGCGGCGAAGGAGTCGGGCGACCCGGTGCAGGTCGTCGTCGGGCTGCATCGGCCGAAGGGTGTGCCCCCGGTGCCGGCCGACGTCGAGGAGCAGACCCGCCGGGCAGTGTCGCGGGCGTCCGCCGCCACCGGGGAGGAGCCGGACGACGTGCACGTCATGGGCCGGGTGGCCGCGGCCTACGTCCGGGGTTCGGAGAAGTTCCTCCGGGAGCTCGTCGCGCAGCCGGAGGTGGCGTCGGCCGTCGCCAACACCACCCCCGGCGCCGCGGGATGACGGCCGCTCAGAGGGCAGCCAGCGTCGCGTAATCGGCCGCGGCGGCGGACGTGTCCGACGAGCTGAGCGAGTCGAGCGGCTCGCCGGTGACGCCCGCAGCGGTCAGGTCGGCGATCAGCGAGGCCGAGCTGTCGAGCAGGGCCCGGTGCAACCGCCAGCGGCCGCGCTCGTCGTCGGGCAGGACGAGCGTCATCGGCAGTTCGAACGGGGGCCCGGCTGTCGTGCCGTCGGCGACCGGCTTGCGTGGGCTCGCCACCAGCGCGTCGGCGATGTCGGTCAGCGCGTGCATGTGGCCGCGTCGGGATCGCGCCAGGTGCTGGCCACGTCCGCCGCATCGGCGGGCACCGCGGATCCGGTGAACCCGGAGTCGGCGAGCGAGAATGCCGCATAGAGATACTGCACGAGCAGCGCGTGTTCCATCTCCGTGGCGGTGTGCAGCAGGAAGACCGTCCACTCCCACCCACTCAGCTGCGGCGGCTTCGGGATGAGCGCCGGCGTGGCCGCCGCCGCGCCGTCGTCGTCGAAGACGAGGAAGCGGTGCCCCCGAGAGGGGCCGGGCGCGGACGGGGTCAGCAGCTGTCGGGTCAGGTCGGCCCCTCGGGTCGGGGTGGTGTGTCCCAGGTCAGCACGCCGAGCGGGTGGCGTGCATCGGTGAATTCCCTCGAATCCCGCTCGACAGGGCCCCCCGTGTATCACGGACCGCGGCCGGCGCCTCACGGTTCTCATGGCACAACAACGAGGCATCGTGTTGTCCGGCCGGCACGCGGCGGCGTCCCAGCCGCGTCCGGCGTTGTTCGTCGGCCGTACGCGAGAGCGGGCGCTGCTCGCCGACGTCGTGGCTTCGGCCCGCGATGGGGGTGCTGCCGTCGTCGTGCGGGGCGAGCTGGGCGTGGGTAAGACGGCGCTGCTGGAGCAGGTCGCAGGCCCCGCCACGCGGACGGTGTGGGTGCACGGCGTCGAGGAGGAGGCGGTCCTGCCGTACGCGGCGCTCGCCGAGCTGATGCGGCCGTTGCGCCGGTACGTCGAGCAGTTGCCCGTCGTCCAGCGCGACGCCGTGGAGGTCGCGCTGGCGCTGCGCCCCGGCGCGCCGGTGAGCACCTTCGCGGTCGGCACAGGGGTGCTCGCTGCGCTGGCACTGGCCGCCGCGAGCGACCCGCTGGTGATCGTGGTCGACGACCACCAGTGGCTCGATCCGTCGTCCGGGACGGTGCTGTCGTTCGTGGCGCGGCGGCTGGTGGCCGAGCACGTCGTGCTGCTGTTCGCGGTCCGCGACGGGCGGGGGACCCCGAACGACGACGTTCCCGGCCTGCCCGTGCTGCGGCTGGCCGGGATGCCGGCCCCGGACTGCACGGCGCTCGCTGCGGGGCGCGGCCTCGACGTCCCCCCCGAGGTGCTGGCCGACGCCGTCGAGGAGACGGGCGGCAATCCGCTCGCCCTGATCCACGTGCTCGACGGCCGTCACCACCCCGGCCGCGGGTCGGCGCAGCGGGCGTGGGCGGCCGCGGTAGCCGGACTGCCGGCGCCGGCGAGGGTCGCGCTTTTCGTCGTCGCGGCGGCGTGGCGCGGCGCCGGTGCGGTCGTCCTGGAGAAGGTGCTCGCGGAGCTGGGCCTGGGGCTCGATGACCTGGAGGCCGCCGAACGGGCCGGTCTGATCAGCACAGATCTCGCCGGCGCCGTGGCCCGGCCGACCCTGAGCCATCCGCTGCTGCGCCCGGTCGTGGTCGAGGTGACGCCGCCGGCCACCCGCATCGCCGCGGCCCGAGCGCTCGCTCGGCACGCCGAACCCGACCAGCACGCCTGGTACCTGGCTGCTGCCGCGACCGGGCCCGACGCCGCCGCGGCCACCGCGCTCGCCGCCGTGGCGCAGCGGGCCCAGGACCGGGCGGCCCCTCTGGAGGCCGCGCGGGCCTGGGAGCGCGCCGCGGCCCTCACCCCGCCGCCCGCTCCGGAGGCAGCCGGCGACCTGCGCGCCGACCGGCTGCTGGCCGCGGCCACGGCCGCGCTGCTCGCCGGCTCGGCCGGGGCCGCGGCCGGTCTCTGCGACGACGCACTGGTCGGGTGCCGCGACCCGCTCCTTGCCGCCGATGCCGAGCTCGTGCGCGGCCGGGCACAGACCGTGCTGGGCCGCCTGCCGCATGCCGCTGCAGGGCTGGTCCGGGCCGCGGCCGCCGCTCTGCCCCGCGATCCGGCGCGCTCGGCGCGGCTGTTCGCGGAGGCGGCCGTGCCGCTGGCGATGGACCACCGGCTGCCCGAGATGCTGGCGACCGCGCTCCGCGGCGAGACTGCGGATCCGGCTGGGTCGCCGTCGCTGCCGGGCACCGCGATGATGGCCGCCGCGCTCGCGCTGCGCGGGGACTGCGGCCGGGCGCGCGGGCGTTCGGCGCTGGGCGTCCTCCTGAGCGGGCAGGCCGACGCGACGGAGGATCTGCCCTTCCTGGCCGTGCTGGCCGAGGTCCGGATGTGGCTGGAGGACTTCGACACGGCACGTCGGCTGCTGGGGTCGGTGCTGCCCAGGGCCCGGTCGGCGGGTGCCACGCCGGCGCTGGTGCGGGCGCTGGGTGTTCGGGGTGAGGTCGAGCGCTGGCTGGGCCGGTGGGACGAGGCGTACGCCGACGCCACCGAGGCCCTGCGGCGGGCGGACGAGCTGGGTCTGGCCATGAGCATCGGGCCCGCACTCGTCGCGTTGGCCCGCATCGACGCCGCCCGCGGCGACGCCGCCCGCTGCGAGGAGCGCCTCGACCGCGCCCACCGCGAGGCCGCCGCCCACGGGATCGGGTGCCTCGCTGTCACCGTGTCGGCGGTCCACGGGTTCCTGGCGCTGGGCGTCGGGGAGTTCCCCGCCGCCGCCGAACACTTGGAGGCCGCGTCGTCGGCCGCGGCGCGAGGCGGTCTCGACGGCCCCAACGTGGTGCCGTTCGCGGCCGATCTGGTCGAGGCCCATGCGCACGCCGGCGATCTGGACCGGGCCCGGCACGCCCTGCGCCGGCTGGAGGAGCGGGCGGTGGCCACCGGCCTGGCCCACCCGGCGGCAGTGGCGGCCCGCTGCGGCGGGCTGCTCGCCGACGATCCGGAGTTCGCCCTGGCCTGCTTCGACCGGGCCGCAGCCCTGCACTCGCGATGCCCGGCGCCCTTCGAGCGCGCCCGCACGCTGCTGTGCCGGGCAGAGGCGCTGCGCCGGATGCGCAGGCCTGCGGCGGCGCGGCCGGATCTGGTCGCGGCTCTGGCCGTCTTCGGCGAGCTGCGGGCCCGGCCGTGGGCGGCCCGGGCGCAACGCGAGCTGGCCGCCACCGGCCGCGACGGTGCGACGCACCCGGGGCGTCGCCCGGAGCACCTCACCCCGCAGGAGCTGCAGATCGCCCGCTCCGTCGCCGACGGCCTGACCAATTCGGAGACCGCGACTGCGCTCCTCCTGTCCCTGAGGACGGTGGAGGCCCACCTCACGCGGGTGTACCGGAAGCTCGGCATCCGGTCGCGCGCCGAGCTCGCGGCGTCTCTCGCGCCCGCGCCAGCATCATCGGCCTGAACAGGAGGGCTGGTCCAGCATGATCGACAGCGTCGCGCTCGGCTCGGCAGCCGGCACCGGACCCCGGAGCGTCAGGGCGGTCGCGACGATCTCCACGTCCCCGTGTCCTCGCGACCTGTCGGATGCCGTCGAGCACCGCACCCGAGCGGGGCCGTGGCGACCGGCAAGGCCCGGCCCGATCCGCGGTGCGGCGGGCATGACGTCGACCTGGCCGGCCACGCGTCGGCGCGCCACGCCCTTCGTAGGGCGCGGAGCCGAGCTCGCCCGGCTGAGGGCCGTGGTCTGTGGGGGCGGGGGGAGCGCGGTGGTGCGGGGCCCGGCCGGCGTCGGCAAGACCGCCCTGCTCGACGAGGTCGTGCGTGCCGCCCCGGGGCGGGTGCTGCGGGCGACGGGCGTCGAGTCGGAGGCAGTGCTGCCCTTCGCCACCGCGGCGGAACTGCTGCTCCCGTTGCAGGAGTTCTTCCCGCGGTTGCCGGAGGCGCAACGTGATGCGCTCGAGGTCGCTCTGGGCTTGCGCGACGGGCCCGTGCCCGGTCCGCTCGCGACGTGCACCGCCACCTTCGAGGTGCTCACCGCAGCCGCGGAGCACTCACCGCTGCTCGTGGTGGTCGACGACCTGCAGTGGGTCGATCCCTCGTCGCGGCAGGCCCTGCTCTTCACCGCGCGGCGGCTGGCCGGCGGCCCCGTGGTGTTGCTGATGGGGATTCGCGACGACCCGGCCGGCCCCGACCTGCCTGCGGCGCTGCCCACCGTCGAGCTGGGCGGGATGACGCAGCCGGAGTGCGCGGCCCTCGCGGCGGCACTGGGCGTCACCGCCGCCCCACTGCTCGTCCGCGAAGTGTACGAGCTCACCGGTGGGAACCCGCTGGTCGTCGTCGAGCTGCTGCGGTCGGATCGGGACCCGGCGTCGGCGCCGACCGTGGGCGGGCTGTGGGAGGTCGCTGTCGACCGGCTCCCGACACGGACCCGCGCTGCGCTGGTCGTCGTGGCGGCCGGCCGGTCCGCGGCCGTCGCGGATCTCGTGCCGGCACTCGATGCGCTCGGCCTGACTCTCGACGATCTCGTCCCGGCCGAGGAGACCGAGCTGGTCCGGGAGTCCGGCGGGGAGATCCGGTTCCGGCATCCCCTGCTGCGGTCCTCGATCCTGGAGCGCGGGTCCGTTGCGGTGCCCGAGATGACCCCACACGGCCGGACCCGCGCCCGGCGGTTGTTCGAGGCCGCCACCGACGCGACGCTCGCCGGTGCCGCCGAGCTGGCCCTGCCCTGGTGCGCGGAGGCGCTCGCGGCAGTGGGTGACGAACCGGTGTTCGCGGCCGATATCGAGCTTCTCCGGGCGCGAGTCCTCATGTCGATCGGCCGGCCGGTACCCGCCCGCGATGGGCTCGCTGCCGCCGCGCGGCGCGTCCGGGACGCGGATCCGGTGCGGGCCGCCGACCTGTTCGCGGAGGCGGCGATGGCCGGCGCGATCGGCGGTGACCTGCGTCGTTCGGCGGAGCTCGCCCGAGAGTGCGAGGCGGTGCTGCCGCTGCAACGCCGCTCGCTCGCCGCGGTCGTCATGCCCGCGATGGCGCTGCTGGCGGCCGGGGACACCGGGGGAACGGCCCGGCTGGAGCACGCGGACCGCATGATCGCGGTCGACGGCGGCGACCCGCTCCTCGTCGCGACCCTGGCCCAGGGCCTGATCTGGGCGCAACGCTACGAGCTGGCCCAGCCGCGGCTGGACGCCGTCGTGGAGACGGCCCGCCGCACCGGCGCTCCGCTGGCTCTGGCGTACGCGCTCGCGGTGCGCAGCGAGCTGGAGACCTGGACCGCGCACTGGCCTGCGGCCTATGCCGACGCCGAGGAGTCCCTGCGGTGGGCGACCGAACTCGGCCAGGTGACCTGGATCGGGAAGGCCCTCCACAACCTGGCCTGGCTCGACGCCGCGCGCGGCGACGGGGGGCGCTGTCGCGAGCGGATGGAGCGGGCCGAACATGAGGTTCTCACCCGCGGCGTCGAGTGCATGCGGGTGTACCTCGCGGCGGTGCTCGGATTCTGTGCGCTGGGCGAGGATCGGCCCGGGTACGCCGTGGAGCATCTGGAACGGGCGCTGGCCGCCGCTGCGACCGCCGGCCTGGACGGGCCCACCGTGGTCCCGTTCGCCGGCGATCTGGTGGAGGCGCTCATCCGCGCCGGTGACACGGTGCGGGCCGAGGTGATCCTGGACCGGCTCGACGAGCGGGCCGCCGGCGGCCCGGCCCACCCGGCGGTCGTCGTCGCCCGTTGCCGGGGCCTGCTCGCCGACGACGTGGTCACCGCCGAACGCCAGTTTGCGAGGGCGCACCGGATCGAGGTGGGACGGCCGATGCCGTTCGAGCGGGCCCGTACGTTGCTCGCCCGGGCCACGACCCTGCGCCGGCTCGGCCACGCCGTCGCCGCCCGCACCCCGCTGCGGGACGCGCACGCGGCGTTCGAGCTGCTCGGGGCCCGGCCGTGGGCGGCGCAGGCCGCGGCCGAGCTCGCCGCCGCGGGCGCCACGCGCCGGTCCGTGTTCGACGCGACCGGGTTGGCGACACTGACCGGGCCCGAGCTCCAGATCGCCCGCGCCGTCGCCCACGGCCGGAGCAACGTCGAGCTCGCCGCGGCGCTGTTCGTGTCCCGCAAGACCATCGAGGCCCACCTGACGCGGATCTACCGCAAGCTGGGCCTGCGCTCTCGCACCGAACTCGCCCGCGCCGTCGTGGGCGCCGAGCGGTCGGCAGATTCCACCCCGGTGAACGCCGCGGGCGAGGCGGTGATTGACGGCGCACCGCCAGCCGAAACCCTCGGTCGACGAGAGCCGATCGAGCCGGCAAAATACCTTGCTCGGCATTCGGCGCCCACCGCAGTGGCCGAGACAGGTGGTCGGATAGGGCACGTCGTCGTGCCGGTACCGGCTACCGCGGCGATGTATCACCTCACCCCGGCCGGCCCTCCTGATCCGTGAAGGGCCACAACCTGTGCAGGTTGTGATGGAGACGAGGACCGATGTGTTCCGCGCTGCCGGGTCTGCGCCGGTCCACCACTGAAGGATTGGGGAGAACGATGACGGATGTTGTTCCGAATGCGCCTGCCTTGAACCTCACGCAGGGCTTCCAGTGGGGTGAGGTGCCACCGGTTCGGGGCGCCGCCGCGGCGGCCGGGGCCGACGCCGTGGAAGGGGCGGCGGCCGGGCCGGATCTGGGGGCCATTGCGGGTTTCACGGGAACCTTCAGGGGGACCGGGTTCAACACCATCTTCCGACCGCAGAACTTCGCCGTCAGCCCGACGCCCCTTCCCGGCCCGGCGAACGGGCCCGACGACAACATCCTCGAGTTGAACCTGACCGAGGAGACGCTCGAGTTCTCCGACCCGCTCGGATCGATCCCCAACCGGGGCATGGTCCAGGGAGACGTCTTCCTCAACGGCATCCCGTACCTGCAGAAGATCAAGGACGTCAGCGTTCCCGACCAGCCGGTGGACATCCACTTCGAGCCCGGCGTCTGGCTGAGTGTGCCCTCCACGACGGTGCCGGCCGAGGTCGCCACGCTCGTCCGCATGGCGTCCATCCCGCACGGCACCACCATCGAGGCGCAGGGCATCTCGTTCGTCGTCGCGGGTGGTCCCGTCATCCAGCCCGTGGACATCACCCCGTTCCCGATCGGGGACCCGGCCAACCGCATCCGGTTTCCGAGCCAGGAGGTGACCAAGAACGACACCTTCCGAATCCCGCAGGACCTGACGCCTTTCACCACCGCCGGAACGATCACACAGGACATCCTCGACAACCCCAACCTCGTGATCGACAGGCGTGCACAAGCACAGGACATCACGTCCACGACCGTCATCATCATCAGCACCGATCCCGCCGACCCGCTCTTCGGCGGCGGGACGGACAACATCGCATTCCTGCTCGGCGACAAGAACGCGACCGCACCGAACGCGGACGCAGTGCAGATGACGGCGATCTTCTGGATCGAGACGGTCGCGGATCGGATCACTCTGCCTGAGGAATACCGCCCCGGATATCCTCTGATCGTCCAGGGTAGTGGGGCTGACCGTGACCCCCTGCCGACGTTCGCGATCAGCTCGGAGGCGCCGATCCCCGCCGGCACGCAGATCGACGTCACCTTCCCGCAGATCCAATACACCCAGACGGTGCTCCTGAACTTCAACCGCCTCAGCTGGCCCCACGTGTCGGTGGCCACGCTGGTACCGAACAGCCACGTGCCGGTCTTGGTTCCCGTCTCGCGGTAGGTCGTATCTCCACTGGAAGCGGACACGGAGTTCGGCTGTGCCGTCCCCATCTGCCGCGCGCGAGGCGGCCGGCGGCGCAGCCGACCTACTGTCGGACGCGTGGCTGATGCCGAAGGTGAGCGCGTACCCGGTCGCCACCCGCTGCGTCGACGATGTCATCCGATCCCTACGGCGCGGCACCCGAGAAGATCGCCGAGGTCCTCGCGTTCCTGGCCTGGCCCGCGCCGGCGGCTGCCCGGGACTCACAGCCGCGAGATGCGCTCGATGTCGTCGGTGAATTCGGCCACCATCGAGTCGGAAAGTGTGCAGCGAGTCTGCTGGATCGCCGACAGGTAGTCCTCGGTGGTGGGGCCCCGCGCCCCTCTCGAACCTTCCGTCGGCCTCGACCCGTAGACCGCGGACTCGAGGGCTTGTTGCGCGGCCTTGCGCGCGGCGAACTCGATATCGGCTGGGGTGAACATGTCGCTTGCCGAGACCAGGGCGTCGAGGTCGACCTGTCCGACCATCGAGTCGGGCACGTACCGCTGCCAGATTGCGTGGCGGGCCGTCATGTCCGGCGGGCCGATCGGGATGACGTAGTCGAACCGGCCGTGCCGCAGGAACGCCGGGTCGAGCGAGCGGATGAAGTTCGTGGCGCAGATGAGCAGCCGACCATCGCGCTCGCGGAAGCTCGAGATGGACTTGAGGAGTTCGTTGGTCACACCCTGCGTCGGTGCCGGCGGCCGCCCTCCCCGCTCGGCGGCGATCTCCTCCACCTCGTCGATGAAGACCACGACGTGCTCCAGTTCGGCGATGTCGGCGAACGTCTCCCGTAGTGCGCGCGCCAGACCGGGTCCCTCCGCGGTCAGCTGGGACGGGAGAACCTCGACGAACGGCCAGCCCAGTCGTGACGCGACCGCCTTGGCGAAGGTGGTCTTGCCGGTGCCCGGCGGCCCGAACAGCACCACGGCCCGCGGTGCGAGGACGCCGAACTCCTCGGCGAGATCGGGGTCGGCCAGCGGCAGCACGAGCCGGCGCTCGATCAGCAACTTCTCCTGCGCCATTCCAGCGAGACCTTCCCACAGGTTGTCGGGCAGCATGTGCCCGCCGAGGTTCTCCAGCCGCCCGACCTCCTGTGGCTGCAGCGGTACGACGCGCTCGAAATAGACCAGGTTGCGGGTCCGGTACCCGCGGTGGGCGAATGCGTCGACACCGGTCTCCCCCTCGGGGAGCAAGGCGGAGAGTCGATGCACTCCGCGTTGCACCAGTCGCCGCTCCAACTCGGCCAACATCGCCGAACCCAGGCCCTTGCCGCGCCACTCGTCGGCCAGCGCCAGCATGACGACCCAGCCACGGTCCCCATCGATCCGGGCGATCGACGCACCGACCACCACCTGGCCGACCATTCCCACGACGCCGACCCCGTCACCGCGGATCGCCGCCACGACCTCGGCCAGTCCGTAGACCGGGTCGACGCCGGTCTTGCGGGACTGTTCCCAGACCCGGACGACCTGATCGAGGTCGTCGTCATGGAGATCGCGCACCCGCGCGTTGGTCATCGTCGCCGTCCGCTGCTCATCGTCGCCGTCCGCTGCTCATCGTCGCAGCGTGCCAGAAGTCGCTCCTGGACAGCGGTGAATCGACTCGTGAGGGCGGCCGCCCGGTCGTTGATATCCGTCAGTACAGTGCGAACCAACGACCGGGCTGTGGTTCTGCGAGGCTGGTTTCGGTGATTGATGTGGGTAGTGAGCGACGCGGCGGGCCGCCGCCGAGCGTGGCGCGGCTGTACGACTACGCGCTCGGCGGGAAGGACAACTATGCGGTCGACCGCGCCCTGTTCGCCCGACTGAGCGCGGTCTATCCCGAATACCGGGCGTTCGCGATCGCGAACCGTTCCTTCCTCACCTACGCAGTCCGGGAGATGGCCCACGCCGGCATCGATCAGTTCCTGGACCTCGGAGCCGGGCTGCCGACCTCGCCGAGCGTCCACGAGACCGCTTGTGCGGTGAACCCGGATGCAGTCGTGGTGTACGTGGACAACGACCCCATCGTCCTGGCGCACTGCCGCGCGCTGCTGGCACCGCGGCCGGGCACCACGGTCGTCGGGCGCGACATCCGCGATCCTGCGGCCCTGCTCGCCGATCCCGCGGTGCGGCGAGCGCTGGACTTCACCCGCCCGATCGGGCTGCTCTGTGTCGCGGTGCTGCATTTCGTCGCACATCCGGAGGCTCTCCGTGTCCTTGCCGAATACCGCGCCGCGCTGCCGACCGGAAGTGCTGTCGCGCTATCCGCTCACGTGCAGGATCCGGAGCGCGACGACCCGGAGCTGCAGCAGGAGGGTGCGGACATCGGCGCAGCCCTGTCGACGTCCATCATCGCTCGGACACCGCAACAGGTGGGCGAACTCTTGACGGGCTTCACCATCCAGCATCCCGGCGTGGTCGACATCGCGGCATGGCGCCCCGGAGTGGTACGGACACCGCTGTGGTGCTTCGCCGGAATCGGGCGTCTCGAGGCCGACGACCCGGCGCCCGACCCGGCTTGATCGTCAACCTCGTATGCCCAGGACTCGTCGGAGAACCGGCGGAGGCCATGTGAGTGGCGGGAACCGCCGTCTACGCCGTCGTCGATCAGGAACGCCCCCGGGGTGGTGACGAGCGTCGGCGGGACGAGGTTCACAGCCGCGGAGAAGATCCAGACCCGTCGCGCGCCAGAGTCCTGAAGGACCTGTCCGCACCCGGTGCTGCCGCGGCGTCCAGAGGTTCGCCCCACAGGAAGCCCTGGCCGTAGGAGCATCCCAGTGCCTGGAGTACCCGCGCCTCGCCGCAGGTCTCGACTCCTTCGCCCACGGCATCGACCCCGAACGCCTGTGCCACGGACAGCAGGGCCGCGGCGATGCCGCGCTGGCGTTCGTCGGTGTCGATCCGCGTGACGAGCGTCCGGTCGAGCTTGACCAGGGTGACCAGGTCCTGGCGCACGTACCCCAGCGAGGCGCACCCCGTCCCGAAGTCGTCGATGGCCACGCCCATACCCGCAGATCGCAGGGACTGCAGCGCCTGCAACGTCTGGGGGTCCTCGCCGATCATCTGCCGCTCGGTGATCTCCAGGACCACATCGTCGGCGGGCACGTCGCATCCCGAGACGACCTCGAGGACACCGGCCGCGAATCCGGGTGTCCGAAAGGTGATCGGCGAGCAGTTCACATGGACGCGCAGTGCTGCTGCATGTCCACCGGTGTCCTTCCACTCGCGAAGCTGGGACACCGCCGAAGCGAGCACCCACCGGTCCAGGGCGACGATGAGCCCGATGTCCTCGGCGAGCGGAACGAACCGGCCTGCGCTCACCAGCCCGCGTGTGGGGTGACGCCACCGCAGCAACGCCTCCACCGCCGTCAGGCGGCTGGTCGCCAGATCGATGATCGGCTGGTAATGCAGGAGGAACTCGCCCCGCGCGAGCGCCCCTCGCAGTTCGTCGCCCTGCCGGATCTGCAGCAGCGCCTTGCTGCGCATTGTCGCCTCATAGATCCGTACGCCGCTTCGGCCGACTGATTTGGCTCCGTACATGGCCGTGTCGGCGTCGCGGAGCAACACGTCCGCCGAGGTGTCGTCGGCCTTCGACAGTCGCACCCCGACACTGGCGGTGACCCAGCACGTCTGACCACCCGCCTCGACGGGGGCGTTGATCTCCGCCACCACGCGATCAGCCACCGCCAGCCCTTCCGTGACCGACGCGCCGTCGACGACCAGCGCGAACT
>JBBQEF010000165.1:0-12614 GCA_038320445.1 Mycobacteriales bacterium | reverse complement strand
TGGTCGAGCCTGTACGGGGTCGCCGCGCCGTAGCGGTCGAGCAGTCCGAGCACGACGTAACCGCTGGCGGGCAGCGCGGGCATGGGCATCTCCCGATCCGGACGGTCTGAACCTCGCCGTTGCCCGGCCGGTCGACCCGAGGCGACCCTGACCGTACAACTTGTACGGTAGGAGTCGACGATGTCGGTCACCACGATCCGCTTGCCCGCCTCGAACGTCCACGTCGTCACGGGGCCGGGAGGGACGGTCCTCGTCGACGCGGGCACGCGCGCGGCCGTGCCCCCGGGGTCGCCGACACCGACCGCGACCTGCGCGTCCTGCACGCACTGATCGACCGCCACCGCCCCGGCCTGCTGCACCTCGGGCAGGCGGACCGGTGCCGGCGTCCGCCGTCTCGACGGCCTTCACCGAGGAGTTCTCATGACCACGACCGTCACCAACCCCTACCTCGCGGGCAACTTCGCACCCGTCCACGAGGAGGTCTCCGCCACCGACCTGCCGGTGACCGGCACCCTGCCGCCCGAGCTCGACGGCCGCTACCTGCGGATCGGGCCCAACCCCGCCGCCGACGTCGACGAACCCGGCTACCACTGGTTCCTCGGCGAGGGGATGGTCCACGGCGTGCGGCTGCGCGGCGGGCGCGCGGAGTGGTACCGCAACCGCTTCGTGCGGGGCGAGCACGGTGAGGCCCCGAACACGAACGTCCTGGCCCACGGCGGCCGGCTGCTCGCACTCGTCGAGGCCGGTGGGCTGCCGGTCCAGATCTCCCCGGAGCTGGACCGGATGGCGACCTGGGACGCCGGTGGCGCGCTCGCCGGCGGGTTCACGGCCCACCCGAAGATCGATCCCGACTCCGGGGAGCTGCACGCCGTCACCTACACGCCGTTCTCCCCCGCGCTGCACTACGTCGTCCTCGACGCGGCGGGAACCGCCACGCACAGCGCGGACATCCCCGTCGACGGCGCGCCGATGGTGCACGACATGGCCCTGACCGCCACCCGCGTGGTGCTGCTCGACCTTCCGGTGACGCTGTCGCAGGCCGCCCTGGAACGCTTCGAGCACGCCGCACCACTGAGCTACGACCGGTTCCCGTACCGCTGGGACCGCGGGCACGCGTCGCGGGTCGGGGTGCTGCCGCGCGGGGGCACCGCAGCCGACGTCCGCTGGTTCGAGGCGCCGCGCTGCTACGTCTTCCATGTGCTCAACGCCCACGACGGGCCCGGCGGCGTGATCGTGCTCGACGTCGTCCGCTACGACACCGTGTTCCGCGACGAGCTGCGCGCCCCGGCCGACTCGGCCCCGGTGCTGGCCAGGTGGACGGTCGATCCCCGGCAGGGAACCGTGTCGGAGCAGGTGGTGACCGACCACAGCGTCGAGTTCCCGCGCGTCGACCCCCGGCTGGTCGGGCGCCGGCACCGCTACGGCTGGTTCGCCGGGTTCGGCGCGGACGGGCTGGTGCTCTCCGGTGACGTCACCCGGCACCGCGTCGACGGCTTCGAGACCGGCCCCCTGGTCAAGGTGGACCTGACCACCGGCGCCACCACGCGGCACGACTTCGGCCCCGGCCGGGTCACGATGGAACCCGCGTTCGTGCCCCGGCCGGGGTCGACCGGTGAGGACGACGGCTGGATCCTGTCGGTGGTGCACGACGCGACCGTCGACCGGGGCGAGCTCGTCGTCACCGACGCCGCCGATCTCAGCGCGCCGCCGGTCGCGCGGGTGCACCTGCCGCGCCGGGTGCCGTTCGGATTCCACGGCAACTGGATCGACGACCAGCAGTCCGCCCCGCTCGACCGGCGTCCCCCGATGCCACGGTGATCCTCGCCGCACTGCATGCGCGCCTGCCCGTGGCCGGGTTCGTCGGCGTGGGGCGGCTCGCGGTCCGTCAGCAACAGGGCGCGAGCTGCTCACCGTCGGCCGCGGTCGGCGACCCGCACACGCAGGCTTGGGAGTCCGGCAGGTCGGGCGGGCGGATGCTCGAGGCGTCCGGCGCGTCGGCCTTCACGGTGTAGACCTCCCACGGCTCCGCACCCGGGCCGTGCACCCACACCTTGTCCTGCACCGCGTAGCAGCACGTGGTGTCGTTCTCCACCGCGGTGAACAGGCCCAGCTCCGACAGGCGGGCGGTGGCCGCGTCGACCTCGTCGGTGGACCCGACCTCGACCCCGAGATGATCCATCACCGTCGGCTGGTCCGCCTCGCCCTCGATGAGGACCAGCTTCAGCGGCGGCTCGGAGAGGGCGAAATTGGCGTAGCCGGGGCGGAGCTTGGCCGGCTCGACCCCGAACAGCGACCGGTAGAACGCGACCGACCTCTCCAGATCCGACACCCGCAACGCCAGCTGCACTCGTGACATGGCCACTGCTCCTCACTGATTCGATGACTGTCGATACAGAGGTTGCTCCATGGATCGACAACTGTCAAGGTAGACACATGTCGAAACAAGAGCCGTGCTGCTCGCCGCTGACGCGGGAGCCCCTCTCGACCGCGCAGGCGGCGGAGCTGTCGCGGGTGTTCAAGGCGATGGGCGATCCGGTGCGGCTGCGGCTGCTGTCGCTGATCGCCTCGCACGAGGGCGGGGAGGCGTGCGTGTGCGACCTGACCGGCGTGTTCGACCTGACCGGCCCGACCATCTCCCACCACCTCAAGGTGCTGCGCGAGGCCGGCCTGATCAGCGGGGAGCGACGCGGGACCTGGATCTACTACCGCGTGCTGCCCGAGGCGCTGCGCCGCGCGTCGGCCGTGCTGGAACTCGACGAGGCACGCGCATGACCGCGCCGCTGAGCCGCCGGCTGCTGGCCGAGGGTGTCGGGACGGGGCTGCTGGTCGCGGTCGTGGTCGGCTCCGGGATCGCGGCACAGCGGCTGTCGCCGACCGACACCGGGCTGCAGCTGCTGGAGAACTCGCTGACCACGGTGTTCGGGCTGGGGGTCCTGATCCTGCTGTTCGGGCCGGTCTCGGGCGCGCACTTCAACCCGGTGGTCTCCGCGGCGGACTGGCTGCTCGGGCGCCGCACCGGCACCGGGCTCAGCGGCCGGGAGGTCGCCGCCTACACCGGCGCGCAGACCGTGGGCGCGATACCGGGATCGGTGCTGGCGAACGCGATGTTCGACCTCGCCCCGCTGCAGATCTCCGGCAGGGTCCGCGCCACCCCCGGGTTGTGGATCGGCGAGATCGTGGCGACCGCCGGGCTGATCGCGCTCATCTTCACGCTCGCCCGCACCGGACGCGCCGCCCTGTCCGCCGCAGCGGTCGGGGCCTACATCGGCGCCGCGTACTGGTTCACGTCCTCGACCTCGTTCGCCAACCCGGCGGTGAGCGTCGGGCGGATCTTCTCCGACACCTTCGCCGGCATCACGCCCACCTCGGTACCCGGCTTCGTGATCGCGCAGCTCGTCGGCGCCGCGCTCGGCGCCGGCCTGGTCCTGGTCCTCTACCCCGACATCGCCCGCTCCGCCGCGGACGTCGTCATCCCGCACGGCACCAGGGTCACCACCGAGGAGTGACCGACCACCATCGCTCAGCCACTGTTCCGCTCAGCCACTGTTCACTCGAGGGAAGCTGATTCACCGTTGGGGCGGCGGTCGATGTCAGGATTCAGCGGCGATCTCGCCGCTGAGCCGACCGCGACCGACGAGCGCGGCGGCGTCAGAGCGCGGCGGCTGTCGGCCTGCTGGAGGGCACTGCCCCGTCGGTCCACCTCGCGGCCGATCAGGCTGAACCGCGTGTTCCGGCCGCTCGAGGTCTACCGACGTCCGACGTCGGGCGGCGCCAACCCGGCGACGCGTTGTCGGTCCCCGATGCACAGGCCCATGGCCGGCTTCTGCTGCCGTCGTCACCCCGGAGGAGCCTTCCGGCTCCCGTGCCGCGGGACCGTCGGCTCTATCTCGGCGCACCTCGTCAGACCAACGTTCGGGGTGATCCGCCCGCCACGACATCGACCACCCACGACATCATGCAGTAGCGAATCATCCCGGAGTTGCGACGATGAGTGCCCCCGCTGACAGTACGACACCGATGTCCCTCCCCCGTGACCTCTCGTCTGCGTCGCGGTCCCCTGGGGTCGACGGTGGCGACCAGGCGATCAGCGGCCGGCGGCTCGGGCCGCTGCAGATGATCGCGGTGCGGCTGCCCTCCGGCGACGGGGCCCGCGACCGCGTCCTCGCCGAAGTCGATCGGATCCGGTCCCGAGGCAGTGTGCAGGTGCTCGACGTCCTGCTGGCATCGACGAACGACGACGGCACCCTCACAGCCACATCCTTCGGCGAGAACGAGGACTTCGGTCAGCTCGTCTCGCGCTTCTTCCCACCCGCGGGGACGGCCGTCGACAGCGACGACGCGAATCTACTGTGGACCGATGTGCAGGCGCTGCCGGCCGGGACGACCGTCGCCTTCGTGGTCGTCGCCCACCAGTGGGCGCACACGCTCTTCGAGGTCATCGACGATGTCGGCGGCGCCGTGTTCAGCGCAGGACTCCTCGCACCCGCGGTCGACCAGCTGATCGACGCGGAGGTCACCGCCATGGACGGCGCCGCGCGGCACATCACCGAGGCCCACGCCGCCGAAGCCGACGCCCGACTGCGGGCCGCTGCGGCACGGACCGACGCCGACCACGCCGAAGCCACCTCGACCTGGATCCGGTCCACGGCCGCAGCACAGGCCGTGCGCGCGCTCATCGACGCCGGTCTGGTCGAACTCGCCGCCGCTCACGAGGCCGCGGACGCCCTCGCCGCGGCCGACCTGATCGTCACCAGCTCGCACGAGCTCGCCGACCGCGCACTCGACACCGACGCGCTCATCGTCGCGCTGGCCGACACCGCCACCGCCGAGGTGGTCGCCCACGACACCGCAGCCGTCGCCGCCGCCGGCCGGAAGGCAGCCGACGCCGCCCGCGCCGCGGCCGTCACCCCCGCCGAACTCCGCGTGCTGCACTATCTCCCGACACCGCTGACCTTCGCGCTCATCGCCGAGAAGCTCGGCATCTCCCGCGCGGCCGCCAAGAACCGCGCCGAACGTGCTTACAAGACCCTCGGCGTCCACAACCGCGCCGATGCCGTGCGCACCGCGCGGAAGCTCAGGGTCCTCCCCTGACCCGGGTCGACCCGCGGTGGTGGGGGCGTGCGCCCGGTCGGCGGGGTGGTCACGGGATCCGCCGGCGGGCGATGGCGTCGGCGTCGAGCACCGCGCCGATGCCAGGACGCGCCGGCACCGCCACCGAGCCGCCCGCGTCGATCTGCACGGGCTCGGCGAGCATGAAGTCGCGGCGCTGCGGCGTCCAGCCGGGAGGGTCGTACGGGAACTCCAGGTACGGCCCGCCGCCGATCCCGGCGACGACGGCGAGGTTGGCGAGCACGCCGATGCCGTTGGTCCAGGTGTGCGGCGTGAAGCTCCGGTTCTTCAGCAGGGCCAGCTCGCCGAGGGTGCGGGCACGCGACATCCCCAGCGCCAGCACCACGTCCATCTGGTAGACGTCGAGCAGGTCGTGCTCGAGGTGGGCGAGCACGGCGTCGACGGAGTCGAGCATCTCGCCGCCCGCGATCCGCACGCCGGTCCGTGCCCGCAGCGCCGCGAGCCCGGCCCGGTCGCCGTAGGGCAGCGGCTCCTCGACCCAGAACACGTCGAGATCCCGGAGCCGCTCGACCACGCGACGCACCGCGGGCACGTCGGGGGAGGGCGCGATGTCGCCGGCCATCCGCCAGGACCGGTTGAGATCGACCATGATCTCCATGTCGGAGCCGACGGCCTCCCGCACGGCCGCCACCGTGGCCACGCCCTCGTCGATCCGGTGCCGGTCGATGCGGATCTTCAGCGCTCGGAAACCCTCGGCGCGCAGGGCGAGCGCCGACTCCGCGCGGGGACCGGGGGGCAGCAGGGAGCCGCAGGAGGCGTAGGCCGGGATCCGCTCCAGCGCCCCGCCGAACAGGGTGGCCACCGGTACGCCGGTGACCTGCCCGACGATGTCCCAGAGCGCCACCTCGAGGGGCCAGCAACGCCCGCCGTGGAAGTTGATCGACTCGATCGTCCGGACGTGGCGCTGCACCTGTAGCGGGTCCCGGCCCACGAAGAGGTGCTCGTGGCCGGCGAAGCCGCCCATGGTGTCCCCGGAGCCGACGCCGACGACGCCGTCGTCGGTTTCCACCCGCACGATCGTCGCGTCCGCGAAGCGGCGGGGCTCCGGGTCCCAGGCGGCGGCGAACGGCGGGTCCAGCGGGAGCCGGAGCCGGTCGAGCCGGATGTCGGTGATCTTCATGTCGGGACCTCCGGAGCGCTGCGCCAAGGGGGCTCCACCCTCGGGCGGGGACCGGTTGCCGTGGGTGTCCCCGCCGTTGTGTCGTTCACCGTCCTTGGAGGCGGTCGATGGTCGAACCGTCGGGTGTCGTACCGACGAGCCCGTCGGCGCGGAGGCCGGCGAGGACGATCGAGAGCGCTCGCCGCCAGGTGGCACTGTTGTCGGGTCCGGCTCGTTCGGCGACGGCACCGACCATGAGCTCGGCCAGGACGAGGTCACCGGGTCCGACGTCGGCGGGGAGCTGTCCGGCGTTCCGGGCTCGGGTGACGAGTTGGTCGACCACAGGGGTGATGCGAATCCGCGCCTCATGGGCGAGGGCGGCACCGAGTTCGCCACCGCGCAGGATCTGCGACAGTCCGCGGTCGGCGGCCTGCATGGCGAGTACGGTTCCCAGGAAGTCCTGGATCCCCTGCCACGGATCGCAGCTCTCGCTGGCCTGGGACGCGAGAGTGACGACGGCGTCGACGTGCTCGGAGAACAGGGCCCGCACCAGCGACTCCTTGTCCGGGAAGCGGCGGTAGACCGTGCCCACCCCGACCTCGGCGGCCTCGGCGACCTGCTCGAGCGACACCCCGACGCCACGCTCGGCCATCAGCTCGCGCGCGGCGTCGAGGATCCGGCGGCGGTTGCGTTGAGCGTCGCGACGCAGCGGGCGGTCAGCGGTCACTCGAGCAGCATAGCAAGTGGAGCGAGACCTCCAAGTTGAAGTTTCGCTCCACTTAATGCGTAGGATGGCCACGTGACCATCACTCGGTTCCGACCCGACGTCCCTGACACCGCGCTGCAGGATCTGCGCACCCGCCTGGAACACGCGCGCTGGCCCGAGGCCGAGACCGACGCCGGTCAGGGCCCACCGCTGGCCACGATGAAGAACCTCGTGCACCACTGGCGCACCGCCTACGACTGGCGCCGCGCCGAGGCCGTGCTCGACGGATTCGGCCAGTACCGCACCGAGATCGACGGGCTGGGCATCCACTTCCTGCACACGCCCTCACCCGAGCCGGACGCGCTACCGCTGCTGCTGTGCCACGGCTGGCCGGGGTCGGTGCTGGAGTTCCGCGACGTGATCGGGCCGCTCACCGACCCCGTCGCGCACGGCGGATCGGCAGCGGACGCCTTCCACGTGGTCGTCCCCTCCATGCCCGGCTTCGGCTTCTCCGACAAGCCGACCGGGACGGGCTGGGACATCGGCCGCATCGCCGACGCCTGGACCGAGCTGATGAAGCGCCTGGACTACGGCGAGCGGTGGGGCGCGCAGGGCGGCGACTGGGGCTCCGCCGTGGTCGACACCCTGGGCCGGAAATCCCCGGCCGGGCTGGCCGGGATCCACCTGAACATGGCTCCGGTCTTCCCCACTCCGGACGAGGTCGCCGATGCCACCCCCGACGAGCAGGCCATGATCGCCTCGGCGCAGCACTACCAGCAGGCGCTGTCGGCCTATGCGTTCCAGCAGAGCACCCGGCCCCAGACCGTCGGCTACCTGCTCGCGGACAACCCGGTCGGCCTCGCAGCCTGGATCTACGCGCTGTTCCAGGACGTCTCCGACTCGGGCGGCGCCCCCGAGTCGGTCCTCGGGATGGACGCGATCCTCGACGACATCATGCTCTACTGGCTACCCAACGCCGGTGCCTCCTCGGCCCGCATCTACTGGGAAGCCGCACGCAGCGCCGCGCAACCCACCGGCCGCAACCCCACACCGATCGGGGTCAGCATCTTCCCGCACGAGCCGGTGCGCGCCTCCCGGCGGTGGCTCGAAGCCCGCTACGACAACCTCGTCCACTACCGTCAGATGCCCGCGGGCGGCCACTTCGCCGCCCTCGAACAACCGGCTGCCCTGGTCGAGGAGATCCGCACGACGTTCCGCGGGCTGCGCTGACCTCCGCCGCCCCGACACTCCGCGGCC
The DNA here is from genome assembly GCA_038320445.1 of Mycobacteriales bacterium. Taxonomy (GTDB): domain Bacteria; phylum Actinomycetota; class Actinomycetes; order Mycobacteriales; family Pseudonocardiaceae; genus Pseudonocardia. The sequence continues at coordinate 4,422 of JBBQEF010000165.1, read as the reverse complement.
TGCACGGTCACTCCCACCCGAAGGGCATCCCGTACCGATGAGCATCTCGTTGCCCGACCCACTTCTCGCACTGCTGCGCGAACCCAGCCCGTGCTTCATCGCCACCATCGAGCCCGACGGCGCTCCCCAGCTCACGCAGACCTGGATCGACACCGACGGAACCCACGTCCTGCTCAACACGGTCGACGGCCACCGCAAACCGGCGAACATGGCACGCGACCCCCGGGTCGCGATCAACGTCTGCGATCGCACCGCGCTCCACCGCTACTGGGTCCTGCGCGGCCACGTCGTAGACACCACCTACGACGGTGCCGCCGAGCACATCGAGACACTGTCGCAGCGCTACACCGGCGGTCCCTACCAGAACTACGGCGGCAGCCAGGGCAGCCGCGTGCTCGTCCGCATCGCCATCGACAGAATCGTGCAACAGCCCCGGTGACGGCACGCGCATCAGGGTGCCCCGCCTGGCAAACGAGCGGTCAGATGCGCTGTTCGGAGGAACGCCGGGGCCGGCGCGATGTCGTGGCTGTCGATGCTGCCGCGACCGGCCGGCGACGACCCTGACTCGACGCATCGCGTGTGTAGTCGGTCAGGACGCCTCGCCGACGTAGCGGCCTCTTGCTCGACTTGCCTGATGCCTTCGGCGATTCAGCCACCGGGCGCGGGAAGCGCTCAGAACCCAACAGGAACATTCTCAGCCTTCGGCCGCACCACAGGAGATTTCCTCCCGATCAGCCAACATCAACATCACGCGCCCGGCGGGTATCCGGTCCCACCGAACCGTCTCGATCAAATTCTACGACCGGCTGAGCCCCGGGGGACCTAGGACCCGTCACCCTGGGACCAACGGCGGGTGTCCGCAAGGATAAAGACTGTTAGTGTCCGGAACTCATACATCGCTGCGGCCGAGCAGATTTGTCCCGTGGCGTCCGGCGACACCGTACCGATTCCACCATCGCGGTAAGTCGCCGGGTAGGACAGCATGAACAAATAGGGGGCGAAGTGATGACCACCGCGACCGAACAGAAACCGCATGCCACAAAGGGCCCGCTACACGACAAGGTGGCACTGGTCACTGGCGGAACCCGCGGCATCGGAGCCGCGATCAGCCACCGCCTCGCGGCGGACGGCGCGCACGTCGCCGCGGGTTACTGGCGTCATCACGAACCGGCCGAGAAGTTCATGGCCGAGATGAGCGCCCAGTATCCGGGCCGGGTCACCGTCCACAACGGAAACATCGGTGACGCGGAGGACTGCCGGCGCGTGATCGGCGAGGTCATCGACCACCACGGCCGACTGGACATCCTCGTCAACAACGCCGGGATCACCGCCGACAAGACCGTTCACAAGATGAGCGACGAGGACTGGCTGAGAGTGATCTCCGTCAACCTGTCCGGTGCGTTTTTCCTGTCCCAAACTGCGCTCGAACACATGATGGAACGCGGCACCGGCAGGATCATCAACATCTCCTCCGCCACCGGGGAGATGGGCGGCATCGGACAGGCGAACTATGCGGCGTCCAAGTCCGGGATATTCGGGCTGACCAAGTCGCTGGCGAGGGAGTCCGTCTTCATGCTGGCGCGCTCCGGGCACCCGGTCGGCGACGGTCCGGGCCTGACCGTCAATTCCATCACACCGGGGTACATCGCCACCGACATGATCGCCACCATCCCCGAGAAGGTGCTGGAGAAGTTTCGCAGCCAGATACCGGTCGGCCGCATCGGCAACCCTGAAGAGATCGCCCGTGTGGTCGCGTTCCTCGCGGACGACGAATCTTCGTACATCACCGGACAGATCTGGGCCGTCAACGGCGGCCTGGACATGTGAGAGGAAAGAACAGCTATGGAAGACGTATTCGTCCTGTCCGCGGTCAGGACCCCGATCGGCAAGTACGGTGGCGGCCTTGCGTCCGTCCCGCCCTGTGACCTGGCCGCCACGGTGGTGCGCGAGGCCGTCAGGCGGGCCGGCGTGGAGCCTGCCCAGGTCGGCCACGCCGTGTTCGGCCACGTGATCCACACGGAAGTCAGGGACATGTACCTGTCCCGGGTGGCGGCCGTGAACGGCGGCCTGGAGATAGGGACGCCCGCGCTGACCGTGAACCGTCTGTGCGGCAGCGGGATGCAGGCCATCATCTCCGCTTCTCAGGCGATCATGCTCGGCGACTGCGACGTCGCGGTGGCCGGCGGCGCCGAGTCGATGAGCCGCGCCCCGTACTGGCTGCCGAACATGCGCTGGGGCCAGCGCATGCTCGACGGCGTCGCGCTCGACCCCATGGTGGGCGCGCTCAGCGACCCGTTCGACCACTGCCACATGGGTGTGACGGCGGAGAATGTCGCCACCGACTTCAACGTGTCCCGGACCGACCAGGACGCCCTGGCCGTGGAAAGCCACCGCCGGGCAACTGCCGCGATCGCGGCCGGCTACTTCACGGAGCAAATCCTCCCGATCGAGATCCCGGGCAAGAAGGGAGCCACGATCGTCGACACCGACGAGCACGTACGGGCCAACGTCAGCCACGATGACATGGCGAAACTGCGGCCCGCGTTCAGCAAGGACGGCACGGTCACCGCGGGCAACTCGTCCGGCATCAACGACGCCGCCGCGGCCGTCGTGCTCGCGTCCGAGTCGTTCGTCAGCAGCAGCGGCCTGACGCCTCTGGGCAAGCTGGTCGGGTACGCTCACGCCGGCGTCGAGCCGCGGATCATGGGCATGGGCCCGGTACCCGCGACGCGCAAGGTGCTGGACCGGACCGGCATCAAGGTCGATGAGATCGACGTGTTCGAGGTGAACGAGGCCTTCGCCGCGCAGGCGCTGGCCGTGGTCAGGGAGCTGGGCCTGCCGCCCGAGCGCACCAACCCGAACGGCAGCGGTATCTCCCTCGGCCACCCGGTCGGCGCCACCGGCTGCATCCTCACCGTCAAGGCCGTCCACGAGCTCCAGCGCAGCGGCGCTCGCTACGCCCTGGTTACCATGTGCATCGGCGGCGGCCAGGGTATCGCCGCGATCTTCGAGCGACTCTAGGGCAGAGGGCAGAGGGCAGAGGGCAGAGGGCGCGAGCGTCGCGTGGCTAATGGCATGTACTGCCCCCGCCAGGACTCAGCACTCAGCACTCAGCACTCAGTGCTCCAATGAAAGAGGCGATCAATGGGCAAGCTTGATGGGCGGGTGGCCTTTGTGAGCGGCGGCTCGCGCGGGATCGGGCGCGCGATTGCGCTCGCCCTGGCCGCCGAGGGTGCGCGGGTGGCGATCAACTACTTCAGCAACGAGGCCGCCGCCCACGAGGTGATCGACGCTATGGTCGCCGCCCGTGGCGAGCACGGCCTGAGCGTCGACGATGGCAATCAGTACCTCGCGCTCCAGGGCGATGTGAGCGTTGCCGAGCAGGCGCGCGGCATGGTCACACGCGTGGCCGAGCAGTGGGGCCGCCTCGATGTGCTCGTGAACAATGCCGGCATTACCCGCGACCGCACGCTGCGCAAGCTCACCGACGAGGACTGGACCTCGGTGATCAACAACAACCTCAACAGCGTCTACTATTGCACCACCGCCGCCATGCCCGTGATGATCAACCAGCAGTTCGGCCGGATCATCAATATCAGCTCGTACGTGGGCCAGGCCGGCAACTTCGGCCAGGCCAACTACGGCGCCAGCAAGGGCGGTATCATCGCCTTCACCAAGACGGCGGCGCTCGAGCTGGCCCGCTACAACATCACGGTAAACGCGCTCGCCCCTGGCTTCACGCTCACCGATATGCTCGCCAAGGTGCCCGAGAGTGTGCAGGATCAGATCAAGGCCAAGATCCCCATGGGCCGCTTCGGCATGCCCGAGGAGATCGCCAAGGCGGTGCTCTTCCTCGCCGCCGACGGCGATTATGTCACCGGCCAGCAGATCAATGTGAACGGCGGCGTCTATATGTGATACTACTTGCCGTCGTCCTTTGGCGCGCCCACGTAGCCCTTCCAGGCCTGCAGCATCTCGCTGCTCAGGCGCTGCTGGAGCCGCACGGTGTCCGCGATGGCCTGCTCTGTCGAGCCGCGCAGGCTGCGGCTGTAGTCCCAGTTCCTCAGCACTGCGTCGAAGGCCATGTCGGTGCTGGCCGCCAGCAGCTCGTTCCATGCCCGCACCGAGCGCAGCAGCGCCCGCCGCGCCTCATCGTCACTCATCGTCGCGCCTCCCCAGGCAGATCATCCGCAGATGACGCAGATGACGCAGATTATCGGTCGCAGCAGGACGCCATCAGCTCCGGTCGGCCTGTACCCTGTATCCTGTACCCTGTACCCTTAGTATGGTAGCATCGGCAGTTACGGCAGAGTTCGCGGACCCACCACGCGGCGACCTGCTCCTCACCAGGCTCGCCCCCCCCGCCCAGCAAGCGCGGCTACTACGTCGCCAGCGGGTTGAGGCGTGCCTCGCTGCCGCACT
>JBBQEF010000164.1:0-12616 GCA_038320445.1 Mycobacteriales bacterium | reverse complement strand
ACTAGGGTCATCGACATGCTGGAAGTTCGGGGGATCTCCAAGCGGTTCGGCACCACGCAGGCGCTCGACGGGGTGACGTTCACGGTCGGGAGCGGTGAGGTGTTCGGCTTCGTCGGCAGCAACGGGGCCGGCAAGACCACGACGATGCGCATCGTGCTCGGCGTTCTGAACACCGACGCGGGCGAGGTGCGCTGGCAGGGCCGGCCGGTCGACGCCGACCTGCGACGGCGCATCGGCTACATGCCCGAGGAGCGCGGGCTCTATCCCAAGATGAAGGTGGGCGAGCAGCTGCGCTACCTCGCCCGGTTGCACGGACTGAGCCGCACCGAGGCTGCGGCGGCCGTCGAACAGTGGACCGAGCGGCTGGGGATCGCGTCCCGGGTGGGCGACGAGGTGCAGAAACTCTCGCTGGGCAACCAGCAGCGGGTGCAGCTGTGCGCCGCGCTCGGCCACGATCCCGAGGTGCTCGTGCTCGACGAGCCCTTCTCCGGGCTCGACCCCACCGCCGTCGAGGTGATGAGCGGCGTGCTGCGCGGCAAGGCCGCCGCGGGTGTCCCGGTGATCTTCTCCAGCCACCAGCTGGAGCTGGTGGAACGCCTGTGCGACCGGATCGGCATCATCGCCGCGGGCCGGATGGTGGCCGTCGGCACGGTCGACGAGCTGCGCACCCGCGACACCGGCGTCGTCCTCGACGTCGACGGGCCACCCGGCGGCTGGGCGGCCGGGCTGCCCGGCGTCGAGGTCGTGGCGGGAGACGGCACGCGCACGCGGCTGCGGCTCGCGGACGGCGTCGACGACCAGGACGTGCTGCGGGCGGCCGTCGCGGCGGGGCCGGTGCACGAGTTCCGGCGGGTGCGCACGCCACTCACCGAGCTGTACCGGGACGTCGTGCAGGACGCGGCCGCGTGAGCAGCGACTCCGCCGCTCGTGCGCGGAAAGCGTCGCCGGAGCGACGTTCTGCGCGCACGGCCGCTGCACTCACCCCGGTCCAGGCCGTGCTGCTGGTGGCCCGGCGGGAGTTCAGGGCCCAGGTCCGGTCCCGCAACTTCGTGGTCGGCCTCGTCATCACGCTCGTGCTCTTCGGCGGTATCGCGGCACTGACGGGCTTCATCGCGGGCCAGGCGTCGACGAAGTCGCTCGGTCTCACCACCCGGACGGCGCCGCTGCGCGGCGCGCTGGAGCAGGCGGCCCGCGCCCAGGGCGTCGAGTTGCAACTGCGCGACGTCGACGACGCCACGGGCCGCGCGAGGGTCGGCTCCAACGATCTCGGCGCCCTGCTGACCGGCGCGCCCGGCGACTACCAGCTCGTGGGCCGCGACACGGTCGACTCCACGCTGGAATCGGTCGTCTCGGGCACCGTTGCGCAGCAGGCGCTGACCACGGCGCTCATCGCGGCGGGTGTCGATCCCGCGCAGCTGCAGCCGCAGGTCACCACCAGCACGCTGGAGCCCGCCGACCCCAACCGGGGGCAGCAGCTCGCACTCGCGCTGGTGGGCACGTTCCTGCTGTTCTTCTCGATCAGCGGCTACGGGCAGCTGGTGGCCACCGGCGTGGTGGAGGAGAAGCAGAGCCGCGTGGTGGAGTTGCTGCTCGCCACGATGAAGCCCTGGCAGCTGCTCGCCGGCAAGATCGCCGGCCTGGGCGCGGTGGGGTTGCTGCAGCTCGTGATCCTCGGCGTGATCGGGGTGGTCGGCGCGAGCGCGGCCGGCCTGCTGACGGTGCCCGGCGCGGCCGCCGGGATGTTCGTGATCGTGATCGTCTGGTACCTCCTGGGCTTCTTCCTGTTCGCGTCGCTGTACGCCGCCGTCGGATCGACGGTGTCGCGACAGGAGGAGCTCAGTACGGTCGTCGCCCCGATGATCTTCATCCTGATCATCCCGTTCATCCTCACCGTGAACCTGCTGCCCAACGACCCGCGCAGCGAGCTGGCCGCAGTCCTGTCCTTCATCCCGTTCTTCTCCCAGACCGTGATGCCGGCCCGGTACGCGCTGGGCGTCGCCCCGCTGTGGGAGGTCGGGATCGCGGCGCTGATCGAGCTCGCCGCCATCGTCGTCGTCGTGCGGGTCGCCGGCCGCGTCTACCGGAACTCGATCTTGCGGACCGGTGCGCGCGTCGGGCTGAGGGAAGCGCTGCGGAGCCGGGCCTGACTCACACCTGCCGATCGGGTTCGGCCCACGCGGCGGAGGCCGGGGACGGGTACTCGGAGGCGCCCGGATCGCCCGGCATCGGGACCGACGACCACGGCTCCCGGACCTCCGTCAGCCGGGACCACAGGTACCAGGCTGCGCCACCCAGCAGCAGCACCACGACCAGCGCCCGGCGCCGGCCGCTTCGTGATCGTCCAGCCATCGGACCACCCCTCACTCGGTGAGGTCCCGAAGCGTAGCGGGAGATCAGCCCCGCGCCGCCTTCACCCGCTCGTAGCGGGCGAGCGCGTCGAGCCGCTCGGCCTTGTGGTCGACCATCGGCTCCGGGTAGCCCTCGGGCACCCCGCCGGGCAGGGCCCACGGCTGGTGCACCGCCTTCCCGGCCACGCCGCGCAGCTCGGGGACGAAGCGCCGCACGTAGTCGCCGTCGGGGTCGAACCGCTCCCCCTGCGTGATCGGGTTGAACACCCGGAAGTACGGCGACGCGTCGGTGCCGCTGCCGGCCGTCCACTGCCACCCGTGCTGGTTGGAGGCCAGGTCACCGTCCACGAGCAGGCGCATGAAGTGCCGTGCCCCCCACCACCACGGCAGGTGCAGGTCCTTCACCAGGAAGCTCGCGACGATCATCCGTACGCGGTTGTGCATCCACGCCTGCTCCCGCAGCTGGCGCATCCCGGCGTCGACGATCGGGAAGCCGGTCCGGCCCTCGGCCCACCGGTCGAACAGGTCCCGCCGCTCGTCGACGGGCAGCGCGTCGAAGGAGCGGTCGTAGTTGCCCCGCGCCGAATCGGGCCGCTGGTGGAGGATGTCGGCGTAGAACTCGCGCCAGGCGATCTCGGTGCGGAACGTCTCGGCCGACTCGGACCGTCGCGACGCCAGATCGGCCAGCATCGTGCGCGGGTGGATCAGCCCGTACTTCAGGTAGGGCGACATCCGCGACGTCCCGGGCTTGTCCGGACGGTTGCGCGCCTCCATGTAGTCGCCGACGTCGCCGTCGAGGAACGCCTGCCACCGCCGCAGGGCCGCCGCCTCGGTCGCGTCCGGCAACTCGGCTTCGATGTCCACATCGGACGGGATCTCGCCGCCCGGCCGCGGCGGATCGACCCAGTCCACCGTGGACGCACCGGTGTCGGCAGGCCGCCGCCAGCCGTGCTCAGCCCACGCCCGCCGGAACGGGGTGAACACCTTGAACGGGTCGCCGTCGGCCTTGCGCACGCGGCCGGGCGCCACCGCGTACGGGGAGCCGGTGCGCACGAGCGCGCGCCCGTCGTCGACGAGGGCCTTCTCGACGGCCTCGTCGCGGGAGCGGCCGTAGGGCCCGTAGTCGGCGGCGACGTGCACGGAGCCGGCGCCGACCTCGGCCGCGACGCGCGGCACCAGCTCGCCCGGGTCGCCGCGCACCACCAGCAGCCTCCCGCCCAGCGCGGCGTCGAGGGAACGCAGCGAGCGGTAGAGGAACGTCAGCCGCGCCGCGCCGGACGGCGTCACGAGCGCGGGGTCGAGGACGAACAGGGCCAATGAGCGGGGCGCGGCCTCCGCGGCGGCGAGGAACGTCGGCTGGTCGGCCACGCGAAGATCGCGGCGGAACCAGACGACGGCGGTCTCGGTCATGACGGCGCATGCGCGGGAACACGAACGTCGGCGGTCACGACCCGTTCCCCTCGAGCTGGCAGGCGGCTCGAACGGGCGTCGTGGTGGAGGTCGGCCGGGACATGGGGGCGACGCTAGCGGGGACGCTTCAGGGCTGCGCGTCGACCAGCGCGGGCCCCAGCCCGAGCCTGGTCGCGGCCGGGCGCTCGAACAGCGCGCCGCTCCCGCGGCCGTCCACCAGTTCGGTGCGGATGTGGTGGAAGCCGAGGTTCGTGTAGTAGGCGTGTAGCGAGCCGTTGGTCACCCACGCGTCGAGGCGGAGCATCTTCCGTCCCCGTTCAAGCACCTGCTGCCCGGCCCAGTCGAGCATGGCCGATCCCAGCTGCTTTCCCGCCTCGCACCGGGAGACCGCCATCCGATGGACGTAGAGGCCGCGGCTGACGTCGTCCTCGACCCGCCAGAAGTAGGTGTCTGCGATGTCGTCGACGGTGATCGTCGCGACGACGGAGCGGACATGTTCGACCACGTGCAACGTGCCCTCGCCGATGTCCGTCGCGACGTGGGTCAGGCGCCGGTCGGAGTTGGCCTGCCACTGGTCGAGGCCCTTCTCCTTCAGCCACAGCGTGGCCTCATCGAGCAGGCCCATGACCGAGCTGGTGTCCGCGGGACCGGCCGGACGGATGCGGTAGGCCGGCTGACCATGCGTCACGACGGACCGACGATGTCGTGGTCGGGATGGGTGCGGTCGAAGGTGATGACGTTGCGGTCACCGGGCAGGATGACCCGCACCATCCGCACGGCTCGGCCCTGGGCGGTGAAACCGGTGACGATGTGCTCGGCCACCGGCGTGCCGGGCAGGATGCTCAGCCGGTCGATCTCGTCGGGATTCGGCATGCGCACCCAGATCTCGTCGAGCGCACGCACCTGTTCGTGGCCGTGCTCGGCCAGCACCTGGTTCGCGCCGCGAGGGATGTCGGCCTTCTGCATGACCTCGGTGCCCTCGGCGACGTCGCGCGGGTAGTAGCTGTCGTTCAACTGGAACGGCTCGCCGTCGACGAACCGCAGCCGCCGCCGGAGGACGACGAACTCACCGTCCTCGACACCCAGGTGCCGCCTCACGTCCTCGGGGGCCGGCACGATCGTGACCTCGATGCGCTGGCTCGGGTTGCGCCCCTCGGCCGCGAGCGTGAAGGAGTCCGCCTCGGCGATGAGCGCGGCACGCCGGAAGTCGTCCTGCGGGCGGTAGGCGAAGTGTGTGAGCTGACGGACGAAGTAGCCGACGCCGGACTCGGCGCGCAGCAGGCCCTCGTTCTGGAGAGCGAGGAGCGCGGCGCGCACGGTGGTGCGTGACACCGCGAACTGCGTGGTCAGCTGCTGTTCGCTGGGCATCCGCCCGTCCGGGTAGGCGCCATCGGAGATGCGCTGCCGCAGCGCATCGGTGAGCTGGGAGTGCTTCGGGCTCGACACGACCTCTCCTACTCGGTGGCGTAGCTGAATCGAGAACGTACTCGCTCGTCGTCACAGCTGCGTCAGTCGTTACACAAACGACTTCACCAGCACGTGTGACAAGGCCTACAGTACTGCCTGTCGTAACAGGTACTACTGGAGCTTCGCTACGAGCGAACAACGACGAGGGGACGATCCGCGATGAGGACCACCATCAGCGAGACGATCGGTCGAACTCTGGACCACCGGGCCGCCGCGCGGCAGGGGCGCAGAGCCGGGACGGCCGGCCTCAGCGTCGACGAGGCCGCCGACACCGCCTACCTCGTCGGCCTCCGTGGCCGGCTGGCCGAGGAGCGGGCCGACATCGCCCGGTCCCTCGCCGAACTGCTGGCCGAGCAGGAGGCGATGGCCCGCGACGCCGACGCAACGGCCCGCACCCTGCGTGCCGCCCGGACCGCGCTCGTCGCACGGGCTCGCGAACTGGCCCAGGCGCGCCGCGCCCGGTACGAGGAGCTCTGTGCGGTCTACGGCGAGCACTGGCAGCGGAGGCACCGCGACCGCTCGTTCGCCCACATCGGCTGGCGCTGCCCGCCCGTGCCCGACTTCGGGGAGGTGGGCGACGATGCCGGCCTCTGAGCTTCCCGAGCTCGACCGCCGCCAGCTGCTCCGCGAGATCGAGCTGCAGGCGTTGCGCGACAGCCAGGCCGACTGGTCGCAGGTCGCTCCCGACGACGTCCCACCGTGGCCGGTGCACCGCGAGATCGACCGCTGGGCCGAGCAGCGGCTGGCCCGCATCGACGCGGCCCGCACCGAGGCCGAGAACGCGGCGCGGGCCCGGATCCGCGAGGCCGACGCGGCGGAGGCCGCGTCCGACGAGCGCCGGGCCCGCGCCGACGACGACGCGTCCGCGGCCGAGCGGCGCCACGCCGACCTCGGCGCGGTGCTGCGCGGCGAGCAGCCCGGCGACGACGGCGGCGACTGGTCGGACCGCGACCGGATGGGCGAGAACCGGCGCCGCCGCACGACCGTCGACGCGCTGATCTACGGCGCGGCGGCGGTGGCCGAGATCGGGCTCAACTATCTGGCGTTCCGCCTGATGGGCACGACGCCGGTCGAGACGGCTCTGCTCGCGGCAGCTGTGGTGCTCGTGACGGTCCTGCTGCCCAAGCAGCTCGGCGTGATGGTGACCGTGGTCCGACGCACGCGCCGCTGGAAGGGATGGCCGCTGGCCCTCCTGCTCGCCGGGACGGTGCTGTGGGCCGGGGCCGTCGTCTTCGTCGCGATCATCCGCACCGCGTACCTCCTGCTCCCCCAGCTGGGACGTCCCGCGCTGCTGGCGGTCGCCGGGGTCGGGCCGGTCGTGCTGACGCTCGGGTGGACCGCGGTCGCGCTCGCCGTCGGCCTGGCCGTGCTGCTGCGCAGCGCGCACCGCCACAACCCGTACGTGTCGGCCTGGCACCGCGCCGTCGGGGAGACGCGGCAGCTGGGCGTCGAACGCAGCAGGCGGCGGGACGAGGCCGAACAGGCGGCCGAGAACGCCGCTCGGGAACGCGACGTCCTGCGCTCGACGGCGGCGCGGTTCGCCCCGCTCTCCGCGGAGTGCTGCGCGCTGGCCGCCGAGCTGAAGGACCGCTACGTCCACGCGCTCGGGCGGCGGCGGGCGTCGGTCGAGGAACGCGGGCTGCCGGACCCTGTTCGTCCCGCTCTCGGGACGCCTGCGGACGGGACGGCGGCGTGAACGGCCGGGGGGTCGTGGCGGGTGTCCTCGCGGCGGGCGTGGTGCTCGCGGCGTGCGGCGGTCCCGGCGCGGCCACGACGGCGCCCACCGGCACCGTCGTGGTGGGGGCAGCTCGCACCGGCTCCCCCGCCCCGACGTGGAACGACGAGCTGGAGCGTCTCTTCGCCGCCGATCTGGCCCGCGGCGCAGGCTGGACGTTCGTCACCGTCGACGGCCGCCCGTCGGTGGCGGGCCGGCTGGACCTGGCCGCGAGTGGCGACAACGACCTCGTGCGGGCCGATGCGGAGAACGCGCTGCACGACGAGGCCCAGCGGCTGCTCGGCTCGCTGCGGGCCGAGGAGCCGGAGGCCGACCTGCTCGCCGCACTGGACCTCGCCGGGCGGTCGCTCGACGGCCGGCCCGGTCCGCGGACGGTCGTGGTCCTGGACAGCCTGCTGCAGACCGCGGGCGCGCTGCGGTTCCAGGACCAGGACGGGGCGCTGCTCAGCGCCGATCCGGCGGCGGTGGCCGATGAGCTGGCCGCGCGGGGTGGCCTGCCCGGCCTGGCCGGGATCGAGGTTGTGCTGATCGGAGCCGGCGACACCGTGGCGCCCCAGGACCCACTGCCACCACCTCGCCGCACCGCGTTGATCGCGCTGTGGGCGGCCGTGCTGGCGCGGGCCGGGGCGAGCGTCCGCGTCCTCCCTGCCCCGGTCGAGGCTCGACCGGCCCCGGGGGCGCCTCCCGTCGCGCCGGTGCCGGTGGCGAGCCCCGAGCCGGTGGACGGACCCGTCGCGCTCCCGGACGCCGCCGTCGGGTTCGTGGCCGACCAGGCCGTGTTGCGCGATCCCGGCCAGGCGGCCGCGGCGCTGGCCCCGTTCGCGAAACGCCTGCTGGGCGAACGCCTGCGCGCGGTGCTCACCGGGACGACGTCGTCGGCGGGCGATCCCGCGGGGCGGCTGGCCCTGAGCGTCGACCGAGCCGCGGTGGTGGCCGGGCTGCTCCGGCAGGCCGGGGTTGCGGCCGAGCGGATCGAGGTGCACGGGCGCGGCAGTGACTTCCCCGGTTTCGTGCCCGACCGCGACAGCGCCGGACGGCTCGATCCGGTCCTCGCCGCCCGGAACCGTCAGGTGGTCATCGAGCTGGCGCCGATGACGTGACCGAGGCCGCCACCGCGTGACCGATGCTCGCGCGGTCGCCGTCGAGGCAGGCCTGCATCCGCTCGACCTGTCCTGCGGTGAACATGAACATCGCAGCGTCGTCGGAGTAGTCCATGTAGTTCATGAACAGGTCGCCGTCGGGTCCGTTGCTGCAGGTCACGTGCGGGAAGCTCGGTGAGCCGAAGTTCGGGCCCGCGGCGTTGGGGGTGTCGTCGACGAAGTCGTCACCGTTGCAACCGTTGCCGTCGTCGCCCCAGATGTGTCGCAGGTTGAGCCAGTGGCCGACCTCGTGCGTCGTGGTGCGGCCCCTGTCGAAAGGCGCCGTTGCCGTGCCGGTGCGGCCGAACGCGGAGTGCAGGATGACGACGCCGTCGGTGGCCGCAGGCCCACCCGGGAACTGGGCGTAGCCGAGCAGGCCGGCCGCACCCTGACCGTTCCTCAACTCCGGAACCACCCAGAGGTTCAGGTAGGTGTCGGCGGGCCACGGGTCGTGGCCCCCGGAGGCGGCCGCCTTGGCGTCGTCGTCGTCGTGGAACGCGGTAGCGGTGGTCTCGGTGCGGGTGATGCCGTTCGTGGCCGCTCCGACGGGATCGGTCGTCGCGAGCCGGAACGTGATGCGGGTGTCGGTGGCCAGCGGTGCGAACACCGTCGGGATGAGGGACAGGTCGGGGTTGGACGTGCGGTAGTCCTCGTTGAGGACGTCGATCTGGCTGGCGACCTGCTCGTCGGAGATGTTCTGCGCCGTCGTGTGGTGGAGCACGTGCACGACGACCGGGATCTCGGTGATGCCGCTGCGCCGGGCCTCGACGTCGCCGTTGCGGACGTTCCAGGCGCGGCTCTCGCTGGCCGTGCGGGCGGCCAGGTACCCGGCGTCGGTCCGGAGCAGTCGCTCGTGGACCGGCATGGTTCCGCATCGGCGGACGATCGGCGTCGCGGTTCGGGCCCGGGCAGGTGACACGGTGATCCTCCTTCGTGTGGCTCTGCACAGAGGACGCCGAACCGGACGATCTGATACCCCGGACCTGCGACCGCCGGATCGGTCAGCGATCGCCCATCGGCACGAACGCGCGCTCGGTCGGGCCGACGTAGAGCTGGCGCGGGCGGCCGATCTTGGTGGTCGGGTCGTTGATCATCTCGCGCCAGTGTGCGATCCAACCGGGGAGCCGGCCCAGTGCGAACAGGACCGTGAACATCTTCGTCGGGAAGCCCATGGCCCGGTAGATCACGCCGGTGTAGAAGTCGACGTTCGGGTAGAGCTTGCGCTCGATGAAGTAGTCGTCGGCCAGCGCCTTCTCCTCCAACGCCATGGCGATGTCCAGCAGCGGGTCGGTGACGCCGAGGCCCTTGAGGATCTCGTCGGCGTTCTGCTTGACGATCTTCGCGCGCGGGTCGTAGTTCTTGTAGACGCGGTGCCCGAAGCCCATCAGCCGCGCGCCCTTGTCGTCCTTGCTCTTGATCCGGTTGACGTAGGCGTCGACGTCGCCGTTCTCCTCGTTCTGGATCTTCTGCAGCATCTCCAGCACGGCCTGGTTGGCGCCGCCGTGCAGCGGGCCGAACAGGGCGTTGATCCCGGCGGAGATCGACGCGAAGAGGTTGGCGTGCGACGAGCCGACCATCCGCACGGTGGACGTCGAGCAGTTCTGCTCGTGGTCGGCGTGGAGGATCAGCAGCGTGTCGAGCGCCTTGACGAACGCCGGATCGACCTCGTAGGGCTCGGCAGGGAAGCCGAACGTCATGCGCAGGAAGTTCTCGACGAGCCCGAGGGAGTTGTCGGGGTAGAGGAACGGCTGCCCGATCGACTTCTTGTAGGCGTACGCCGCGATCGTCGGCAGCTTGGCCAGCAGCCGGACGGTGGAGAGCTCCACGTCGTCGGCGTTGAAGGGGTCGAGGCTGTCCTGGTAGAAGGTCGAGAGCGCGCTCACCGCTGACGAGAGCACCGGCATCGGGTGCGCATCGCGGGGGAAGCCGTCGAAGAAGCGCTTGAGGTCCTCGTGCAGCAGCGTGTGGCGGCTGATCTTGTTCGTGAACTCGTCGAGCTCGGCCCGGGTGGGCAGTTCCCCGTAGATCAGCAGGTAGCTGACCTCGAGGAACGACGACCCGCCCGCGAGCTGGTCGATCGGGTACCCGCGGTAGCGCAGGATGCCCGCGTCACCGTCGATGTAGGTGATCTCGGACGTACACGAGGCGGTGTTGCCGAAACCGGAGTCGAGCGTCACCAGCCCGGTGGCGGGCAGGAGCTTGCCGATGTCGAAGGCGGACGAACCCTCGGTAGCGGGCTGGATCGCCATCTCGTGGTCGCCGCCCGGGTACTGCAGGACGGCGGTGGTCTTCTCGTCTGCCATGTGGAGGTTCCCTCGCACTGAGATCTGTTCCGTGGTTGGGCGCAACGCTAGTGCTCGGCACGCACGGTGCGCTTCCCCCGGGTCTGTGACCTAGTGCGACTCCGGGCCCCGGTACCGCCAGAAGTCGGGGAAGCGGAGCACCACCAGCGCCGCGACGACGATCACGAGCACCCCGCCGAGGGAGGCTGCGGCGCCGGGCCCGATCCAGACGGCCGCGCCGCCGTGCCAGAGGTCGGCCACGCGCGGCCCGCCGGCCACGACGACCATGAACACGCCCTGCATGCGGCCGCGCATCTCGTCGGTGGCGACGGTCTGCAGCATGGACGAGCGGTAGACGGAGCTGACCAGGTCGCCCGCCCCCGCGGCGGCCAGCGCGAGCACCGCGAGCCAGAGCGAGTTCGTCAGCCCGAACAGCGCGACGCCCAGTCCCCACACGACGATCGCGCAGGCCACGGCCACGCCCTGCCTGCGCACCCGCGACAACCAGCCCGAGAGCAGGCCCGCGGCGACCATGCCGATCGGGATCGCGGCGAACAGCAGCCCGAGCGCGAGGCCGCCGCCGGGCGGGTCGCCGAACACGGTCACCGACATCTCCGGGAACAGCACCCGCGGCATCCCGAAGCCCATCGCGACGACGTCGATGAGGAACGACACCAGCAGCACCTTGTGCATCGCGGCGTACCGGAAGCCGTCCCGGATCTCGCGGATCCCCGCCTTGCGCGACGCGCCCGGCTCCGGCGGCATCGTCGGCAACCTCCAGGTGGCCCACAGCGTCGCGAGCAGGAAGATCGCGTCCAGCAGGTAGAGCGTGGGCAGCCCGACGACCGGGATGAGGACACCGGCCAGCAGGGGTCCCGCGATCGCTCCGACCTGGGCGACGGTCATGTTGAGGGCGTTGGCCGCGGGGAGCTGCTCGGCCGGGATCAGCCGCGGGATCACCGCGCTGCGTGTGGGCTGGTTGACCGCCAGGAACGAGGTCTGGACGGCGAACAGGATCAGCACCAGCCACACCCCGCCGACCCCACTCGCTGCCGTCACCCACAGCGCCAGCGAGCTCGCCGCGATGGCCGCGCCGGAGACGAGCAGCAGCACCCGCCGGTCGACGGCGTCGGCGACCGCACCGCCCCACAGCCCGAACACCACGAGCGGCACCAGCCCGAACAGGCCGGTCAGCCCGACGTAGGCCGAGGAACCGGTGAGCTGGTAGATCTGCGTCGGCACGGCCACCACCGACAGCTGAGCGCCGATCACCGTGACCACCCCGGCCAGCCACAGCCGTCGGTAGGCAGGGGTCTGCAACGGACGGGTGTCGGCCAGCGCGCCGCGCACGCTCCCCGACATCCGGCGCAGGCGGCTCGTGGGCGCGTCCGGCCCGGCGGCGATCGCGGAGGTGGGTCGTGCCCGGTTCGGGCGGGTGGGCGGCTCGGGGCCGGAGGACGTCACGGTTCAGAAGTACCACTCGGAGCGCGGCGCGGCAGTGGCTCAGGGGGCCAGGCGGCGGACCGACCAGCTGCGGTCGTGGTCGTCGACCACGAACCGGAGGCGGTCGTGCATGCGGTTGGTGCAGCCCTGCCAGAACTCGACCTCGTCGGGCACGATCCGCCACCCGCCCCAGTGCTGCGGCACGGGCACGGTGTCGTCGTCGGCGAAGCGCTGGGTGACGCCGGCCAGTGCGTCGTCGAGGACGCGGCGGTTGCGCACGGTCACCGACTGCGCCGACGCCCATGCCCCCAGTTGTGAGCCACGGGGCCGCGACGACCAGTAGGCCTGCGTCTCGGCCACCGAGACGAGCTCGACATGGCCCCGCACGTGCACCTGACGGTGCTGCAGGTACCAGGGGAAGGTGGCCGAGGCGTAGCGCGTCTGGCGCAGGTCACGGCTCTTGGCCGAGGTGTAGTTCGTGTAGAACACCACGCCGCGCTCGTCGAGGCCCTTGCACAGCACGGTGCGGGAGGACGGCCGACCGTCCTCACCGGCGGTGGCCAGCACCATCGCGTTGGCCTCGGCGACCCCGGCCGCCCCGGCCTCCGCGAGCCACCGGGCGAGCTGCTCGTGCCAGGTCGGGGCGAGGTCGACGACGTCGAAGCCGCCGGTGCGGTAGTCGACCCGCATCCCGGCCAGCTGCTGCTCCGCCATCGGAGCCACCCCCATCCGCTCGGCCCATGACGTTATGACGGCGCGACCCCTCCCCACAACATCGGTGACCGATGCCAC
>JBBQEF010000163.1:0-12630 GCA_038320445.1 Mycobacteriales bacterium | reverse complement strand
CTGCTGAGCCGGGCCGCGCCGAGTGCGTCGGCCAGCCGTGAGACGGCGAACGCGACCCGCTGGGCGCGGTCACCGAGACCTTCGGTGCCGGCGACCAGCACGGCGACGCTGCGCTGGGCTCCGTCGAGCAGCGCGGGCACCGTGCCGGCGGCCGTGCCGGTGGCGGTCGCGGCTCCGAGCGCGCGCAGCCCCGCCAGCAGGGGCCGGCGGATCTCGTCGGCGGGTGGATGCTCGTCGGTCACCAGGCGCCGGGTGGCGACCGACAGCCGCTCGGCCGCGAGCTCGGCGTCGAGCAGGTCGAGCTCGAACGTGTCGTCGCCGGTGGCGCCGGCCGGACTGTCCTGCTGTTGCTCCAGCCGGTCGGCGACCAGCAACGCGGTCTCGTTGAGCCGGGCGCGCCGGCGCGCGGCGGCGCGCAGGGCGGCGTCCCGCTCGCCCGCCCCGGCGTCGAGCACGTCGGCGACGGCCTCGACGAGACCGTGCACGTGGGCGCGGAACGCCCGCGTCATCCGCCCGAGCGTGCGCTCCGGATCCTCCCGGAACACCCAGCCGCGCAGCAGCAGCGTGACGCCGACACCCACCACGACGGCCAGCAGGAGTGACGGGATCTGCGCGGCCGAGGCCTGCAGGAACTGGGTGAAGAAGTACCCCATCATCGCGGCCATGCCCAGGGCATTGCCCCGCGGACCGTAGCGCCGGACCCACACGGCCGCGATCATCACGGCGACGAACACGACGTCGGCGACGATCCGGTAGGGCGCGAGCAGGGTGCCGGCGGTGACGGCCACCAGCGCCGGCAGCGTCATCAACGCCGTCGTGACGCGCAGGCGACCGATGGCCGGCTCGGTGACGGCGAGGTTGCTGATCATCGACATCACCGCGGCCATCAGGACCACGGTCACCGGCTCGCCGGTGACCGCCCGCACCCCGGACATGGCGGTGACCGCGACCAGCATCGACGCGACCGCGATGCCGCCCAACCGCAGCCGCACGAGCCCCGGATCGACCCCGGTCAGCGACGTGCGGGCCTCCGCGATCCCGATCCGCCACCCCACGAGGGCAGTGTCGCACCCGGCGGTCCCGGAGGTGCTCCGACGCTCAGCGCGGCCGCGCCGAGCCCTCCGCACGGGTGAACCCGCGGCTGCTCGCCGACAGCGGTGCCGCGATGTCCTCCAGCGACCGGCCCTCGGCGTCCACGGCCAGGAAGAAGGCCACGACCCCGCCGGCGACCATGATCACGGCGCCCATGAGGTAGCCGACGAACAGCAGCTCCGGCCGCGTGCCGTCACCGATCAGCGCCCCGTAGATCGCCGGGGCGATCGCGCCGAAGCACTGCGCGATGGCGAAGAACACCGCGATGGCCTTCGACCGCACCTCCAACGGGAAGATCTCGCTCACCGTGAGGTACGCCGCGCTCGCACCGGCCGAGGCGAAGTAGAAGATCACGACCCACGCGATGGTCTGTGTGACCGCGTTGAGCACACCCGCGTTGAACAGCACCGCCGTGATCGCCAGCAGGACGCCGGAGACCACGTAGGTGCCGGCGATCATCTTCCGGCGGCCGATCGTGTCGAACAGGTGGCCGATCGTCAGCGGCCCGCAGAGGTTGCCGACCGCGAAGGCGATGAGGAACCAGGGCGCGGACTTGGCGTCGACGCCGTAGAACTTGCCGAGCACGAGGGTGTAGGTGAAGAAGATCGCGTTGTAGAGGAACGACTGGGTGATCATCAGTGACGCGCCGAGCACCGCCCGCTTCGGGTACTCGCGGAACAGCACGCGGGTCAGCGCCAGGTACCCGATGTCGGTGGTGGGCTGCAGGTCGATGGCCTTGCTCTCGTCGACCTTCGGCAGCGTGACGCCGGACCCCTCGACCTCGCGCTCGATGAACGTGATCGACTCCTCGGCCGCGGCCTCGCGACCGTTCATCACCTGCCAGCGCGGGCTCTCCGGCAGGTGCCGGCGCACGAACAGGATCACCACGCCGAGCACCGGCCCGATGAGGAAGGCGAGACGCCAGCCCAGCGACAGGTCCACGACGTTGAGGAAGATCAGGCTGCCGAGGGTGCCGAGGATCGCCCCGGCCCAGTAGGTGCCGTTCACCATGATGTCGACGCGTCCGCGGTAGCGGGACGGGATCAGCTCGTCGATCGCCGAGTTGATCGCTGCGTACTCGCCGCCGATACCCATGCCGGCGATGAACCGGGTGAGGTAGAGGAAACCGATCCAGAACCCGCTGCTGCCCAGCGTGAGTGCCGTGAGCGCGCTGCCGGCGAGGTAGACGCCGAGGGTGATCATGAACAGGTTGCGCCTGCCGAGCTTGTCCGACAGACGTCCGAACCACAGTGCGCCGACCACCTCGCCCGCCAGGTACACCGACGCCACCGCCCCAGCGGCCGCGGACGAGAGCCCCAGCGTCTCGGGCTTGGTCAGAACCTCGGTCACCGAGCTCGCGACCGTGATCTCCAGCCCGTCGAGGATCCAGGCCACCCCGAGGGCGATGACCATCCTGGTGTGGAACGGCGACCACGGCAGCCGGTCGATGCGAGCCGGTATGAGGCTGCGCACTACCCCGGGAGCCGGGGCGTTCGCTGCTGTCGTCATGGCAACTCCCCGCGTCCGCGGACGCCGGCGGGCGCCCGATGGCGACGGTCTGCCCTTCCGAGCGGGGCCTCAAACCCGCGGATGTCCGGTACGTTCCCGGTGTCCGGAACCGGACCGGCGGGTCGTCACGGCAGCAGGATCGCGTAGTCGAAATCGCGGTCGCGTCCCACGATCTCGATGTTGTCGGTCATCACGCGGTGCAGCCGCAGCGACTCGACCGTCGGCGGATCGGACGGGAGCAGGCTCGCGGCGCTGAAATCGCAGCCCGACCCGAGCTCCACGGTGACGGCCAGCCCCGCGTCGTTGGTCACGCGGGCGGTGCGGCCCTGCACGTCCGGTCCCTGTCGCTGCCCGCGGACCGCGGCCGCCCAGAGGTCCACACAGAACTCGTTGGCCACCACGTGGCCGACCCGCGTGTCCGCATAGGACACCCGCACCGCGTGACCGTCGAGCCGGATCGTCTTGCGGAAGCGGCCGAACCGGGCCTCGTCGTGCAGCACGAAGCCCGGGCCGCCCGCGGTGCGCGACTCCCGGTCCTCGGTCAGCCTGCGGTCCAGCTCCTGCAGCGTGGTGGGGGTCCGGTCGAGCGGAGCGCCGTTCTCGTAGGCCAGCGTCACGGACGTGTCGTCGCCGCCCACCACGCGGTAGGCGTTGAAGTTGTCCGGGTAGTACCAGTCGAAGATGCGGTCGTCGGGGGCACCGGCGCCGACGGTGCCGCGCGCTGCCGCCACGTCGCAGGCGGTGTAGGCGTGGTTGGGGGTGCAGACCGTGTTCTGCGCGACGATCCCGTCGCACTTCACGCCGGCTCCGGACGCCCAGTCGAGGTCCAGGAACTGGTAGGCCTTGAACGTGCCCGACAGCGAGCAGGGCCTGCCGTCGACCATCGCGAACAGGTGCGTGATGCGGCCGCCGTTGAGGTCGATCACCACCAGCGCGCGGGTGTTGTAGAGGATCACGTTGGGCAGCGGGTCGTGATCCCACTGCACGCCCTCCTTGCCGGGCACCCGCCACGGCGCCGGGCCTGCGAGCGCGGCCAGCTGGTCCACCACCGGGCCGCGGTCCCGGTAGGTGTGCTCCGGGGGCTCGGTGGCCACCCAGTCCGCCCAGGCCGCCGCGTTGAGGTAGACGTGGGTGTTGCGCAGCTGCAGCGACTCGGCGACCACGAAGTCCTCGGGGCCGGTGAACGCCGCGGGGTCGTCGTGGTCGCCCTGGCGGGCGCGCTTGGACCACTGCGACTCGTGCAGGCACATCGTCAGGTACATCCGGGCCAGCTCGTCGAGCTGGTTGGACGCCGGCCGGGCCGCGATCGCCTCCTCGGCACGGTCGGAGATCGCGCCGAGGGTCTCGCCGAGCCACGCCGCGGGCAGCCGGCTCCAGGCGGTGAACCAGGTGTCGAAGGCCAGCCCGAAGTCGGGATCGCAGGGCACGTCCGGCAGCCGCCAGTGCAGGTTGACGTAGGGGTCGGTGGCCGAGACGAGATCCAGCTCGCCGACGACGTCGGCGTCGTCGAGGTGGTCGGTGGTGACGGCCTGCACCCACGGGTGCGCCCGGATCCACGACAGCGCCGCCTGGTAGCGCCGGTTGTACTGCACGGCGTCGCCGCCGTACACACCGTCGAACCAGCCGTTGCCGCTGGCCTTGTCCGCGTCGTCGCTGTACACGAGGAGGTTGGCGCGCCGCAGCACCGGCTGCGTGGCCAGCTCGATGAACTTGCACCGCAGGGACAGCGAGACCTTGCCCCGCGCGGCCTCCGCCTCGGACGCGCCGAACAGCCCGTCCTTCATCTCCGGGTCGATGAAAAGGATCTTGATGCCGGTGGTGCGGTCGCGCCACAGGTACTGCCGGTTGATCCAGCGCCCGTCCGTCTCGGCGTTCATCCCCGGCGCGGCGTTCTCCACCCGGGTGGTCGGCCGGCCCAGGTCGTCGACCTCCTCGCCCGCGTCCACCACGAGGTACCCGACGCCGGCACCGACCAGCGCGTCGGCGACATTGGCCCGGTCGGTGACGATACGGGAATCCGGGTAGTAGACGGGGCCGTGGCCGCCGAGCACCGCGTCCATCGTGGCGGTGCCCCACGTGATGGCGTCGAGGTTGGTGGCGGTGCGGTAGTACGGCAGCCGGTGCGCGCCGAACCCTGCCACCACCGGCACCATCAACCGTGATCGCACGTCCTTGCGCATCCGCTCGAGATCCTCCGGGCAGTCGTGCGCGAGCAGGTCGAGCAGTCCGCCGTTCATCGCCCACAGCTGCGGGATCCCGTACTGGCGGTGGGCGGCGAGCGTGAACTCGTAGCCGTCGCCGGTGTGGTCCTCCCGGCTGCCGGGGCGGCTGCTGAAGCTCGCGTCCTCGTCGCGCATCGTGACCTGGGCGTAGGTCCGGGGCGGCGTGTAGTCGGTGTCGGCGGTGGCGAAGTAGTCGTTGAGGCCCTGGATCGCGAAGTTCACGAACATGACGCGCGAGGTCCCGACGGCGCCCGGAGTTGCCGGGTCCACCACGGTCGGTCCGGCCCCGCGGCAGGTGACGGCGACCGGCGGCACGGCACCGCCGGTGTGCGGCACGGCGATCGTCACCGAGTCGGCGGCCGTGCAGGCCGACGGCAACCGGGTCGGGTCGGGGGAGCGCAGGTCGACGGTGCGGTCGCCGATGCGGACCACGAGGTCGAGCAGCTCCGGCCGGGCGCTCGACGGATCGTCCTCCAACGCCGCCACGTCCACCCGGAACAGGTCCAGCGCTGCGGTTCGGCAGTGGTAGAGCACCCACGCCTCCATCGCGTGGAACGGCCCGGGGATGTGGGCCGCGACGATGTCGCCGCGGCCGAACTCCGGGCGCACCGCGTAGGTGGTGCACGCGGTGGAGCGCACCGTCACGGGATCGTCCTGGTCGTGCCGGAGCGTGACCGTCAGGCGGTAGGTGACCTCCGCACCGTCCGGGAGACCGGCGACGCACCCCTCGAGATACGCGACGCCGGCCCCCATCCGGGCGGCCATGTCCAGGTACGGCGGCACCTGGTCGAACGCGAACTGCCCGGGGCCGCCCGTTCGCCCACCGAGCTCCTCGACGAGCTCGGTGGTGATCCTCCGGGTCGGCGTGTCGATGCGGAGCTCGCCGTCCGCGGTGGCCTCGAGCTGCCACGAGACGATCCGGAGCGCGGCGTCGGCCTCGATCCGGAACGGCACCAGGAGATCGACGGTCGACGGGGCGGGCCCGGAGCCCGCGATGACCCGTGGCTGCGTGTCGAACGTGCCGTGGATCACGCGAACGCCCATGTGTGCTCCTCCGAGGATGCAGTGCGAGTAGGTGAACGTCGGCTCGTCGGCCGCCCGTCACGCCTGAAGAGTCCGACAACCCGGCCCTGATACCTCCTGCATTGACGATCTGCGGACCGGCACGACAGGCTTGCGGTGCACGGCACGGGGAAGACAGGCGGCCGCGGCGGTTGCCCCGGCCGGTGGATGAGGCACGATCGAAGGATGAGGGTGGACCGAGGCCACGAAGAACCCGGTACCCCCTATCCGGCGCTCCGGGTGAGCGGGCAGCGGGCGCTCACGGTGCGCGTCTGCGGCGGGTTCGGGGCGACGGTCCAGGACCACGAGGTGTCCCTGGGGGGCCCGCGCCAGAAGGCCGTGCTCGCGCGCGTACTGGCCGGCGACGGTGATGTCGTGTCCGCCGAGCAGGTGGTCGAGGACGTGTGGGGCGAGCGGTCGATCGACTCCACTGTGGCGTCCGTGCACGCCTACGTCTCACGTCTGCGGCGGTTGCTGGGCTCCGCGGCGATGCCGCGCCGGGCGGGCGGCTACGTCCTGGACAGGCAGGTGATCACGGTGGACGCGGACCTGTTCGTCGCCGACGTCACGAACGGTCGCCGCGCGCTGGCCCGCGGGGACGACGCCGCCGCGGAGGCCGCGCTCGAGGCCGGGTTGAACCGGTGGAGCGGTCCGTCGGCGTTCGGGGACATGCGCGACGCCCACTTCCTCGTGCCTGCGGCCGCCCGGCTGGAGGAGCTGCGCGTGGTGGCCGGGGAGGCGCTGGCCGATGCGCGGGCCCGTCGCGGCCGGTCCGCGGACGACGTCGTGCTGCTCGAGGAGCTCGCCGCCCGCGACCCGCTGCGCGAGTCGACCGCGATCCGGCTCGTGCGTGCGCTCTACGCCGCAGGCCGGCAGGCCGATGCGCTGGCCGCGTACGAGCGGTGCCGCCGCGAGCTCGCCGAGCAGCTCGGTGTGGACCCTGCACCCCCGTTGCGCAGGGTGCACGCCGCTGTGCTGGCGCAGGAACCGGTGATGATCGCCGCGTCGTCGGTGCTGCCGACGCACCTGCCGCCGCGCAACCGCTCGTTCGTGGGGCGCGACCGCCTGCTGGACGAGATCGAGGCGGCCCTGGACGACGACACGCGGCGCCCGGGGGCTGTCGCGCTCACCGGGCTGGCGGGCATCGGCAAGACCGAGCTGGCGCTGGAGCTGGCCCACCGGAGGCTGCGCGACTCGCGCGTGGCGTGGTGGATCGCCGCCGAGGACCCCGCGGGCACGGCCGCCGGGCTGGGGGCCTTGGCTGCCGCGCTGGGCATCGCGCCGTTCGAGCGGGGCGAGGACACACGAGCCGCGCTGTGGACCGAGCTGGACCGCTCACCGGGCTGGATCCTCGTGTTCGACAACGCCGACGAGCCCGCCGTGCTCGAGCCCTTCCTGCCCGCGGCCCGCCACGGCGACGTCGTCATCACCTCGCGCAACCCGGCTTGGCGGCGACTCGCCCGGCCGCTGCCGGTGACCCCGTTGGCCCGCACGGAGTCGGTCGCCTACGTGACCGCACGCACTGCAGGCGCCGGGCAGGGCGATACCGAGGACGATGCGGCCGAGCTCGCCGAGCTGCTCGGTGACCTGCCGCTGGCGTTGGAGCAGGCGTCGGCCTACATCGAGCAGACCGGGATGTCCGTGCCCGACTACGTGCGGCTGTTCCGTGAGCGGCACGCGGCCCTGCTGCTGCGGGACGCCTTCTCGTCCGGTCCCACCGTCGCCACCACCTGGGGCCTCGCGTTCGACCGGCTGCGGGAGCGCTCGGCCGGTGCGGCCGCCCTGCTGGAGACGATCGCCTTTCTCTCCCCGGATGCGATCGCGGTCGGGATGCTCGCCCC
Organism: Mycobacteriales bacterium; assembly: GCA_038320445.1. Taxonomy (GTDB): domain Bacteria; phylum Actinomycetota; class Actinomycetes; order Mycobacteriales; family Pseudonocardiaceae; genus Pseudonocardia. The sequence goes on along the minus strand of JBBQEF010000163.1, from coordinate 4,904 downwards.
CCTCGCCGGGGACGAGCTCGACCTGCAGGACGTGCTCGCGGAGCTGCTGCGCCTCTCGCTGGTGGACCGGGACTCGGGTGTGCTGCGCATCCACCGCCTCGTGCAGGACGTCGTGCGGGCCCGGATGACCGGCCAGGTGCGCCACGCCCGGCTGGCCGCGGCCGCGCGGATCTGTGTCGCGCGGGAAGGTGCCGATGCGCACCTGCTCTCGGTGGCCGCTCACGCCGAGTCGCTCGGCACCGTGCCGGCCGGTCTGGTCGACGCGCTCGGTGCGCTGGCCCGCCGGTACACCGACCGCGCGCTCTACCCGGCGGCCGAGCACGTGCTGCGGGTGGCACTGCGGCTGCAGGACGGCGACCGGGACCCCGTGGTCCGGGGCGAGCTGACCTGTCGGCTGGGCGAGGTGCTCGACGCCGCGGGCCGCCTGGGGCCCGCCCTGGAGCTGCACCGCAGGGCCGTCGGCATCCTCTCGGCCGTCGTGGCGCCCGACGTGCTGGTGCTCGCGCACGCCTACAACCGCCTCGGGCACGTGCTCAACTGTGCCGACGACGCCCCCGCGGCCATCGACGCGCACCGGCGGGCGCTCGCGACGCTGGGCGACGCGGACCGCGACGACCTGGCCGCGCCCGTGCTGGTGGACCTCGGCTACACCCTCTGGGGCACCGGGCGGCTCGACGAGGCCGCGGAGGCGTTCCACCGCGGGCGCGCCGAGCTGGAGCGCCACGGGTTCCGGGAGCACCGGGACTGGGCCCACGCCACCGCCGGGTTGGGCCTCGTCGAGCAGGACGCGGGCCGGGTGGCTGTGGCCGTGGACCTGCAACGCACCGCGATCGCCGCGTTCACGCGGGTCTGCGGGCCGGATCACCCCGACACTGCCCAGGCGCTCGACAAGCTCGGCTACGCCCTGCGCCTGCAGGGCCGCGCCCGGGAGGCCGTGGACGCGCACCGGCGGGCCGTGCGGCTGCTGGAGCGCGTGCTCGGGGCCGACGACTCGCGCGTGGCGATGGCGCTGACCAACCTGGGTCTCGCCTACTCCGACGACGGCCATCCGGGGTTGGCCGTCGAGGCGCAGTCCCGGGCCCGGGCCGTGCTGCGGGTGGAGCTCGGCGCGGCCCACGGCAGCACGATCCTGGCGGGCCGACGGCTGGCGCTCGCCCTCGCGGAGAGCGGGCACGCGGCCATGGCCCGGTCGGTGATGGGCGAGGTGCTCGACATCACGGCGGGCCGGCTCGACGGCAACGCGGCGGAGAAGGCACGGATCGCCGCTGATGCGGCCGCGGTCGTCGCGCTGACCGGCCACCACGCCACCACCTGACATCGCACGTGGGCTGACATCGCACGGAGGCTGACATCGCACGGAGGCTGACATCGCACGGGGGCTGACATCGCACCTGGGTGCACGGTCACCTGCACGATCGCTGCTGCAAGGTCACTGCAAGCCGCTCCCGCGATGGTGGTCGCCCCCGAAGCTCCGCGTGCCGCCCCAGGGAGTCAGCGTGATCACTCCGGCCTCCGCCCACCACTCCACCTCCACCTCCGCCACCGCCCACGTCCGCGGCCTCACCACCGACGAGCTCGTGCGCGCCGCGCGTCGGCGCGACCCGCTCGCGTGGGGCGAGCTGGTGTCCCGGTACCAGAGCATGGTGCACAGCGTGGTGCGCCCGTTCCGGCTGCGCGACGCGGACCGGGCCGACACCGTGCAGAACACCTGGCTGAGGGCCCTCGAGCGCATCGACACGCTGCGCGACCCGGAACGGCTCGGCGGGTGGCTCGCGGCGATCGCCCGCCGTGAATCGCTGGCGACGCTGCGGCGTTCGGGGCGCGAGCTGCCGGGGGTGATCGACCCGACGGAGCTGCCGGCCCGCGAGCCCGGCCCGGAGAGCGCCGTGCTGGCGGGAGAGACCCGGCGCGCCGTGGCCGGTGTGGTGGCCGCACTGTCGCCGCGGCGCCGGGCGTTCGTGCATGCGCTGTTCTACCAGCCCGAACCCTCCTACTCCGAGATCTCGCGAGCGCTCGTGATGCCGACCGGCAGCATCGGCCCGACCCGCCAGCGCGTGCTGTGCACACTGCGCTCAGGCCTCCTGGAGAGGGGCATCGCCACGCCGTCGATGGTCTGACCCCACCCGTCACCCGTGCACCTCGTCGGGGAGCATCGGCATCTCCAGCGCCGGACCGCGGCCCACCTGCGTGGCGCGGGTGACGGCCCGGCTGCCGAACCGGCGGTGCACCGCGTCGAGCGTGACATCCAGCGCGGGCCCGGCCGTGGCGTCGATGGCAGGCCCGGCCGTGGCGTCGAACGGCAGGGCGAGCTGCACGGCGCTGTCGTCCTCCAGGTTGGCCAGCGACACCCCGAGCAGTGAGATGCCCTGATCCCTGATCATCGGCAGGGCGCCGACCAGCAGCCCGCGGGCGGCATCGAGCAGGGTGGCGGTGTGGGCGGTGGCCTCGGGCAGTGAGTGGGAACGGGTGGCGCGGGTGAAATCGCCGAATCGCAGCCGGAGCATCACCGTGCGACAGCTGCGGTGGCCCGCCCGCAGCCGGCGGCCGAGCCGGTCGAGGGTGCCGGCGAGGATCGCATCCAGCTCGGCGGGGGAGCGGAGACCCCGCCCGAGGGCCTGCTGCGAACCGATGGAGCGGCGGCGTGCGTGGTGCTGGACCGGGCGTGGGTCGTGGTTGTGGGCGAGCGCGTGCAGATGGCGGCCCGCCGCCGTGCCGAGCACCGACACCAGCCCGGCTTCGCCCAGCCCGGCGACATCGGCCACCGTGCGGATGCCCAGTGCGTGGAGCTTGGCCGTGCTCACCCGGCCGACCCCCCACAGCCGCTCCACCGGCAGCGGGTGCAGGAACGCGAGCTCGCCGTCGGGCGGCACGAGCAGCAACCCATCGGGCTTGGCGACCCCGCTGGCGACCTTGGCCAGGAACTTGGTGCGCGCGATGCCGACCGTGATGGGCAGGCCCACCTGCTCCAGCACCTCCCTGCGCAGCTTCGACGCGATGTCGATCGGTGGGCCCGCGATGCGCCGGAGCCCGCCGACCTCCAGGAACGCCTCGTCGATGGAGATGCCCTCCACCAGCGGCGTGGTCTGCGCGAAGACCTCGAACACCGCCTTGCTCGCGGCGGAGTAGGCCGCCATCCGCGGCGGCATCACGATCGCCGACGGGCACAGTGCCCGCGCCTGCCGGCCGGGCATCGCCGTGCGGACCCCCCGCGCCTTGGCCTCGTAGCTCGCGGCGAGCACGACACCGCCGCCGACGATCACCGGACGCCCACGCAGCCGTGGATGATCGCGTTGCTCGACCGATGCGTAGAACGCATCGAGATCGGCGTGCAGGATGGTGGCGTCTCGGGACACGAACGTATGTTCGCACCTGCCACCGACAGAATGCGAGGGTCAGACCGCCGTGGGGGTCAGCGCCAGCACGTGCTCGAGCAGTGCGATCAGCACGCCCTTGCACGACTCCCGGTCCCGGGCGTCGCACGTCATCAACGGGATGCCGGGATCGACGTACAGCGCCGCCCTGATCTGCTCCACGTCATAGCGCTGCACGCCGTCGAACGCGTTCACCGCGACCACGAACGGGATGTCCCTGCGCTCGAAGAAGTCGATCGCCGCGAAGCACCGGTCGAGCCTGCGGGTGTCGGCGAGTACCACGCCGGCGAGCGCCCCGGTCGCGAGCTCGTCCCACATGAACCAGAAGCGCTCCTGCCCGGGCGTGCCGAACAGGTAGACGATCACCTCGTCGTTGATCGTGATCCGGCCGAAGTCCATCGTCACCGTGGTCGAGGTCTTGCTCTCGACGTGCGTCAGGTCGTCGACGCCGGTCCCGAGCTCGCTGAGCAGTTCCTCCGTGCGCAGCGGCGTGATCTCGCTGACCGCGCCGACGAGCGTGGTCTTCCCGACCCCGAAACCGCCGGCCACCAGCAGCTTCAACGCCGTGTACCGGCGCCTGCCGCCCCTCTCAGAGCCGGCGGATGCCATCGATCACCGTCCGTATGAGCTGTCGGTCCAGGCTGACGCTCTCCCGGTCGGGGGAGCGGGCGAGCAGTGCGCCCTGTTCGATCAGGTCGCTGATGAGCACCTTCGCCGCACCCAGCGGAAGGTCGATGGCGGCGGCCACCTCGGCGACCGAGAGCGGCTGCCGGCACCGGCGCAGGATCTCGCGGTGCTCGGGCCCCGCCACCTCCATCGCCGACACCGTGACGACGAGCGTGACCATCTCGAGGAACTGGGATGCCTTCGTGCGACCGCGGGTCACGGCGTACGCCCGCACCAGCGGGCCCGCCTCGCTGTCGTACCAGGGCTCGCCGACGTCGTTCACGCGCTCGCCGCCGACGGCCCGCGCGGCCTGCTGCCGACCCGCATGTGGCTGCCGACGCGACGGACCAGGAGATGCATCTCGTAGATGATCATGCCGACGTCGGCGTCGGGCGCCGTGATCACGGCGAGCCCGGTGCCCTTCCCCGCCGCGGCGACGAGCAGGTAGCCGCCGTCCATCTCGATGGCAGCCTGGTGCACCTTGCCCCGGCCGAACTGCCGTCCGGTGCTGCGGGCCAGGCCGATCAGCGCCGAGCCGGTGGCGGCGAGGTGCTCCGCGGTCGCCACCGGCATCCCGGCCGATCCGGTGAGCAGCAGGCCGTCGGCGGACAACAGGACCGCCATGTCGACGCCGGCGACCTGGACGAGCAGCCGGTCGAGGAGCCAGCGCAGGTCGAGGCTGTCGCCCTGCCCCGCCCCTGGTGTCGGAACGGACGTCATGGCCGGTCACCGTTGCGGCCCGGCGGCTTCCCGTCACGGGCGGCCCGCGATCCCTTCTGCAGCGCCGACATGGCGGCGCGCGAACGCTGCGGAGGTGGGCCCTCGTCCCCGCCGTCGTCGTCCAGGTCCGGTTCGTCGTGCAGCTCG
>JBBQEF010000162.1:0-12730 GCA_038320445.1 Mycobacteriales bacterium | reverse complement strand
GCCTCGGCGACCACGCGTCGCTCGGAGCATTGTTGAGTGATAGCGCACTGCGGGAGCACCGAGACGGCTCGCACGACCACGCTCACGATCTGATGCAGCGAGCCGTGGCGACGAAGTATCCGAGTGCGGCGTGCGTGGACCGGCTGACGATCGACCTGGTCAAGCTGGGCGAGAAGGCGGAGGCTGCGGTCATCCTGCATGACGCGCTGGAGCGGCCGATCGCGTCGGACAGCCTCCGGGTCAAGATGACCAAGCGCTTGGCCCGGTGCAGCGGCGCTCCGGCCGCCGCTCCTGCGGTGGAGGACACCGTCGAGCGGGATGTGGACTTCGTCGCCGAGCCGGCGTCGCCGCAAGTGCAGAACCTGCGGCCGGGGGAGAACGCGGGTGTGGACGAGGTGTCGTGGCGGGCGCAAGTCGGCTGGCACGACCCGGGTAACACGGTCGACGTCGATGCGTGCGCGCTGCTGCTGAACGCCGAGGGTCGCGTCGGCGCCAACACCGACTTCGTGTTCTACAACCAGATCGTCAGCCCCGACGGGTCGGTGCGCCACGGCGGGGAGCAGACGCTGGGCAGCGCGGAACTGTTCGAGGAGATCCAGATCGACCTGCGCTCCATACCGGATCGGGTGTCGAGGGTCGTGGTTTGTGCCAGCGTGCACGAGGGGACATTCGTCGAGGTCGCGGGTTTGCACGTGCGCCTGGAGGGTGGCGCGAAGCTGCTGTTCGACGTCCGGCGGCTGACGACCGAGCGGGCGGTGGTGCTGTTCGAGTTCTACCGTCGCGAGCAGGCGTGGAAGGTGCGCGCAATCGGGCAGGGCTACGACGACGGCCTAGCCGGGCTTGCCCACGACTATGGAGTCGACGTCGACTGACGCGGGCGGGGTGCGGCTGCCGTGCAAGCGGACGGCGGCGAAGACACCTCCTCGCCAGGCAACGAGATTCTGGCTGCCTGCTGGCCACTCCGCCTCTGGCTGCAACACCTCGTCGAGGGTGAACGCTTCCATCGTGTACCGGTGAACGGTTGCGAGCACGGGACAAATGGGCGTTCACGAATCCGCGGCGTGCACTCGCCGGGAAGCCAGTGGCTTGCGACCGTCGCACCGTTGGCGGCCATCGGGTTGGCTGCCCCCGGCTCCTCGCCCTCGAGTAGTCGCTGTCGGTTGGGCGGAGTGGGTGATGTCCAGCCTCCGCTGCGGAAGGTGGGAGCGAGCGCTGGTCCACTCGGTGGGAGTCGTTGTCGGTCGATGGTCAGCCGGTCGCCAGACGTGGTCCCATCGTCGCGCTGATGCGATGTGGCATCGGCTCGACCGGCCGAGGGGGCGCGTGTGGCGGGCTCGCGGGACTGGGAGCGGCAGCAGCGACGAACTGCGACCGAATTGGAGCGTCAGCACCGTGCCGCCGAGCGGGAGCGACTGGCCGAGGAGAAGGCTGCCCGGCAGGCGGAGGTAGTCGAGAAGAAGGCCCGCGCACAGCATCGGACCGACGAGCTCGAAGCGCGGATGACCACGTTGCGCAATGTCCTGGCGAACGGTCTGGAGGTTCCCGCGGCGATTGACCTCGACGGGATGCGCCGGCAGCCGGAGACGATGTCGCTGGAGCTGGGTGATCTCGCGGAGCCAATCGTGGCGACCGCATGGGAACTCGCCGAGCCACCCCGTCCCGGTCCGTTGTCGCGGGCGTTCGGGGGTATGCGCCAGTGGCATGTGCAGCGGGATGCGGCGAGTAAGCGCTACGAGGCCTACGTCGCCGATGTCCGGCGTCGAGAGGGTGCCCGCCTCGAGCAGGTCGCTCGTCTGCAGCGCGAGCACGACGAGCGGACCCGCGTCACCCTCGATGAGGTGGCTCGGCATAACGCCGAGGTGGACCGCATGCGCGACGGGTTGCCCGCACGGGACAAGGCTGCGGTCGAGATTTTCCTGCGGCGCGTCCTCCTCGGCTTGTCGTTGCCCGAAGGATTCCCACATGAGGTGGAAGTCGTGTTCAGCCCGGCCGCGGAGCAGGCTCTGGTGCAGCTGACGCTTCCGCCCCGCGATGTGGTGCCCACGCAGAAGACGCACACCTACGTCGAGCGGTCGGACTCGGAACGGGTGGTTGCGCGGCCCCAGCGGGAGGTCGCCGACGCGTATCGCAGCGTGGTCGCCCAGGTCGTGGTCTTGGTCCTGCGACACGTCCTCGGCTCGGACAAGGCACTGCTGCGGGTGGGGGTGAACGCCCACGTCCACGCGATCGATCCGGCGACGGGGGAGTGGGAGTTCCCCTGCCTGGTGAGTATCGACGTGGCAAGTGAGGACTTTCCCCGCGAGGAAGCGTTGCGGAACGTCGATGCGGCGCAGTGTCTGCACCGGCTTAAGGCCATCGTCTCCCACCACCCGTACGCGTTGGAGCCGATCGAACCGGTGCTGGTCTTCGACCTCACCAAGTTTGCCTTCGTGGAAGGACTGGATGCCGTGGCGACCCTCGATTCCCGGCCGAACCTGTTGGACATGAGCCCGACCAACTTCGAGCACCTAGTTCGGCAGCTGTTCGAGGCCCAGGGGGCGGAGGGCTGGACCACGACGCAGAGCAACGATGACGGCGTAGACGCGGTGATCGTGAATCGAAGCAACCTCATAGGCGGCCTCGCTGTTGTTCAGGCCAAGCGCTACCGGCCCGACAACGTGCTCGGGCCCAACCACTATCGGGAGCTGGCCGGGACGATGGAGGAGAAGAAGGCGGGTTGGGGCGTGCTGGTCACGACATCCCGGTTCACCGCCGGGTGTGAGCAGAAGGCCCGGGACCACGGCCGGATGCAGCTGATCGACGGGAACCGCCTGATCTGGTTGATCAAGGAGCATCTCCACAAGGATGTGCTTATCGGCTGATCATGCTTGCGTTCCATCCCTAGTTGGCGATGCGGCCGCATCGAATACGCGCCGCTTGGAGCGAGATAAGTCGGAAGCGATGCTTCCGACGGTGTGGTCGTGTGGTGGTCGGAACGGGGGCGTTCCGACTGCTGAATGCGTTGCGCGACCACGTCGCGGGCCACCGTCGCGCTGATCGTCGCGGGCGTGGATCAGGGGAGGGTACAGCGGCGTCGGCGGCTGGATGGGCTGCCGCGGACGCGGCAGTTGGTCGTTCGGTTCTCGGAGGTTGAGCTCGTCGACGTCTGTCGGCGTGTGCGTCGCACTCCGCGGGTGATCGCGTCGTGGGACGGGCGGGACGCAGGTCGCAGCCGAGGCGGTCGGGCCCGCGGGAGTGGGATCTGGAGTTGGGGCCGCCGATCCGGGCGCTGCGGGCGCCGGCCGTCGGTGCCGGGTGGCCCGAGTCCGACAGCGGTGACGGCAAGCGCGGGTATCTGTGGCACTGTTCGGCCCGGATTGCCGCGGCGGACCGGGTGTTGACGACGCTGCCGCCGAAGACCCGCGCGAAGGCGTCGCAGGCAGACCGTCTCGATGCCGGCTCGGCCCGCGTCGTCCACTTCGGCAGACCCTGTCGACCCGATTACCGACTACCGGGTGACGGTGTTAGCTTCTCGGTGCCGGTGCGAGTGGCGGAACTCCCTCCTCGCCCGGCAGCTATCCGTGTGATCGCCGGCCGGGTCCGGGTGATCGGCCAGCACCGCCCGCGTCCGGTTGATAATGGCTCCGGGCGGACCTCCGGCAGCCGGCCATATCGGACCCCGCGGACCGGGAGGGAGGCCTCATGGCGGACGAACTCCTGGCGACTGTCGTCTACACCGGTGAGCCCGACGAGGTCTTCGAGTTCAGCGCCGAGGGGCAGGGCAGGCTCTTCGGTAGGGACGACGGCATCTGCGACATCGTCATCTGGTCGGCGATCAACAGTATCGATCTCTCGCGAATCGCCGGGCGGATATGGCGGATGGACGGGGAACTGTGGATCCGCAATCTGTCCACCACGCATGAGCTGCAGGTGGTGGCGGCGGACTCGCCTCCCGGACCCCCGCTCCCGCCCCGACGCGATGACGTCCCCGACCCCGGTCCGGCGCGATCGATCCCCGGGCCGACCGCTCTGGTCACGGCGCCCGGCGGATGCGAGCTGCTCGTTTCGCAATTGGCCCGTCCGGAATTCCCGGTCTTCCTGACGGGGATCGCGGAATCGACGTTCAACCTGCCCCCCGTGCCACCTGACCTGCGGCCCGTCGCCATCGCCCTCTGCGAACCAATCCTCCGGGGGGCCCATCTCCCGGCGGCCTACAGCGAGGTGACGCGGCGCGCTGGGACGGGATCACTGAAGCGCACCCGCAATCTGGTGGCCAGGCTGTGCGCCCTCTACACGGCCGAGGTGCCCGCCCTCGGGCCTCGGGGTCACGAGCGGAGGCGCGCCGCGTCCGCTTCCGATGATCCCGCGCAGCCCCCCCGCCTGCGGGCGGGGGTCTGGACCTTCGCCCCGACGCCCGAGGCCGAACCGGGGACACCGGACGGGGAGCGACGCCGTTCACTGAATCTCCCGGACTACTACGAGGTGGCGCACCTCCTGGTCCGCCGTCGGTTGGTGACGTCGCGGGACGTCCAGAACGTGGGCGAGCAGGCCAGATGACCCCTGACGCAGCGCCGGCGACCCCGCCGGCACACGACGGCCGCGTCGGTCTCGACGGGTCCGCCGGGGACTTCACCGTGCACGAGCGGATCGGTGAGGGCTCAGCAGCCGTCGTGCACCGCGCGGTCCACCGGTCGATGGGGATCGAGGTGGCTCTCAAGGTCTGGCGCCGCGACCTCGCCGCGGCCCAGCGCGGGCACTTCCTGCAGGAGTGCCGGCTGCAGTGGCAGTTGTCCGACCATCCCCGCATCGTCCGGCTGTACTGGGCGGGCGCCCCCGACGACGGCCCGCCCTGGCTGGCCATGGAGCTCTTCCCGCAGTCCCTGGCCAACCGCCTGACCCGAGGCGAACCGCTGAGCGAGGTCGAGGCGGCCCAGATCGCCGACGACCTCGTGAGCGGACTCGCCGCGCTCCACGAGGGTGGGGTGCTGCATCGCGACGTCAAGCCCGCGAACGTGATGCTCCGCGACGGGCGGGCGGCACTCGGGGACTTCGGGATCGCGACCCCGGTCGGGGTCGCCACCATGGACACGGCTGCCGGCACCGAGTTGTTCGTCGCCCCGGAGCTCTTCGCGGACGAGCCACCGTCCACCAGGTCCGACGTGTACTCCGCCGCCGTGACGGTCGGCCGCCTGTTCGCGGACCCGCCGCCACGCCTCGACGCGGTGCTGACCAGGGCGTCCTCGTACCACGCGGCTGACCGCCCGGCGGACGCGTCGGCGCTGCTCGGGTTGCTCCGGGCGGCGCTGAACCCGCCGGCGCGCCAGGCGGATACCGCGACGACACAGGTCGCCGGACCCGCCGCCGGACCCCGCCGGGCCCGCCGCGCCCACGCCGCCCCCACCGGGCGCCGGCGGATCGTGCGGCGTACCGGCCTGGCGGTGATCGCCGTGGTGGTGCTGGCCGCCGGGACGTGGCGTTGGCTGGATCCGGGCGCCACTGCGGGAATCACCGGAACCACGGCAAAGACCCTTTCCGCGCCCACCGCCCCCGGCTCGGGCCTGCCACCGGGGGTCCCGGCGGCTGCGCCCTCCGGGGTCGTGGTCGACCCCGGGGACGGGGCCGCCGATGTCACCTGGGCGGCACCGGACGTGGGCGGCGACGCTGAGGCGGTCGTGGCCGCGGTTGCGGCGGACGGCTCGGCGAGCCCGGGGTGCGTCGCACCGACGGGGGCGACCACCTGTCGAATCACCGGACTGACGAACGGGGTCACCTACGCCGTGACCGTATCGCTGCGGACCGAGGCCGGCACCGGACCGCAGGCGCCGCCGCAGTCGACGGTGCCCTACCCGGAATCGCTCATGTCCGGACCGGACCTCGCGCTCTGGCTCGACGGGAGCGACCCGACGACACTGCTGGCGTCGTCCGGCTGCACCGGTCCGCCCGCGGATGCAGCGGTCGGATGCTGGGTGGACAAGTCCGACCGGACGAACAACGCGGCCCAGGACGCCCTCGCCTACCGACCGAAGATCGCGTCGTCGAGCGGCCGTCGCCAGCTCTCCTTCCCACCCGGCAGCAGCCTCGCCATCGCCCGTCCCGCGGATCTGCCGGTGGGTACCACCCCGTCGACGGTCTTCGTGACCGCACGCGTCGGCCGCCCCGTCGTCGGGCCGCCGCGGGTGGCCCTCTCCTGGGGATCGGACACCGATCCCGGTGCGGCCCGGACGTTCGCCAAGGTGGAGCGGACCCGCGGCGCTTCGGTCGGCGGCGGGATCGAGGGTGGTGCCAAGCCGGGGAGATGGGACGACGAGGTGCCGACGGTGGTGGTGGGGCAGCACACCGCCACACAGGTGTCGGCCCGCCTGAACGGCTCGGCGGCGACGACCGTCGACATCGCCGTCGACACCGGCGTCAACTCCGCGTACGTGGGCCGCGGCCCCGGTCCCGACGGCCTGTTCTGGCAGGGGTCCGTCGCGGAGATCATCGTTTTCGACCGGATCCTGGATGCAGCGGAGCTGACCGCCGTCGACAACTACCTCTTCCGTAAGTGGGGGGTGGGAATCCCTTAGAGAGGGGCAGGCCTGCCCCGCACAAAACCGCTCAGGCTCCTAGCTTTCCGGCGTTACCCACGACGCACCTGAGTCAGGAGACGTCTCGTCATGCCCCGCTTCCCCCGTACGAGAGGCACCCGCGTGGTGCTCTCGACCACTGCTGTACTCGCCGCTTCTGCGCTCCTGCTGGCCGCGAACGAATTCGCCGGAGCGGCCGAGTTGACTGCGGCCCCGGCCAGCGCCGCCGAACGCGCCCCTGCGGCCGGCTCCCCCGCCTCCTCCCCGGGCGGCGGACATCAGCACGCTGCGGCACCCGCCGGAGCCCTCTCGCCCGCGCCCGCGCCTGCGGCGGCGAAGACGGGGGGCGGCGGGGCCGGATCCATGGCCGACATGGACCACGTGTCCGAATTCGCCTCCACCATTCGATGGAACACCGTCGCCACCCGCAGCGGCAACTGGGACGACCCGCAGGTGTGGAACACCGGTGCGCCGCCCGCGGCAGGTTCGGACGTGCGGATCCCGTCCGGTATGACCATGACGGTCCGCAACGCCGAGAAGGCCGCCGTGGCCAGGATCTTCGCGGAGGGATCGCTCGATTTCGCCACCGACCGCGACACCTCGCTCACCGTGGACACCCTGCTCGTGGGATCGACGGGACACCTCAGCATCGGGACGGCCGCGAAGCCACTGGCTTCGGGACGAACCGCCGAGATCGTGATTGCGGCGAGTGCGCAGGCGCCGCTGGACCGGGATGTGAGGACCCGCGGCGTTCTCGTCTCCGGCACGATCGAGACGCACGCCCCCGAGCGCACCAGCAAGGTCGCACTCGCCGAGGACGTGTCGGCGGGGGCGAACCAGCTCGTCCTGGCGTCCAAGCCGAACTGGGCCGTGGGCGACTCCGTCGTGGTCACCGGCACCTTCTATCGTGCTCCCGTCGCGGGCTCGAGCCCGCCCGACCTCGAGAGCGAGGTGCGCCACGTGACGGCGGTCAACGGGGCGCGCGTCACCGTGGACAAGCCGCTGCAGCACGACCACCAACGGGCGCGGGCCGGTCTCTCCGTCTACGTGAGCGACCTGACCCGCCCGATCACCATCACGTCCGCGAATCCGGGCGTCAACGACGAGCGCGGCCACGTCATGGTCATGTCGGGCGGCCGGGCGAACATCGACGCGACCGCCTTCGACCAGCTCGGACGAACCCAGAAGGCGCTCGACCTCTCCGCCCAGAACGTGATCGCCGTGTACCCGCTGCACTTCCACCGCGCCGGCTACGACGTGGAGCAGCACGTCAACAACGTCGCGATCTGGGGGACCCCGGGCTGGGGCCTCGTCAACCACAGCAGCAACGTCGTCGCGACCGACAACGTGGTCCACGACTTCGTCGGCTCTGCCTACGTGACGGAGGCGGGCGACGAGCTCGGAGCCTTCCGCAGGAACATCGCGTCCGGAGGAACCAACGCACCGAGCGGCGGTAAGGTCGTGGCCCGCGAGGCGATCTCCGGGCCGCAGCGGGCCCGCATGGTCGCCGGCGACATGGGCAAGTTCGCCAACGGATTCTGGCTCGCCGGCCCCAACGTCGCCGTGACCGACAACGTCGTGGCGGACAGCCGTGGCACCGCATACCTGATCTTCGGCATGGGCGAGATCGAGAACGGCCACATGACCGGTATCCCGCTGGACAGGTTCCCTGCGGGTACCAACCCGCGGACCTGGGCGGAACCCAACCAGTTCAACGGGGTGCGGATGGGCCTGGTCAACGACATGCCGGTCTCCGAGTTCCGCGGGAACACCGCGTACGGCGTCTTCCAGGGTCTACGGATCCGGTGGAGCAACGACAGCGGGGGCTTCCTGCTGACCCGAGGTGCGACCCAGCTCGACGCCGGGATCGCGAACGCGATCCAGGGTCCCTCCTCCGGCGTCACACGCCGGGTGAGCACGTTGTCGGGCCTCACGTTCTGGAACGTGGCGTCCGGGGTGAACGCGGGATACAGCGGAGGCTTCGACCTGAAGGACGTCCATGTCCTGAACGCCAAGGGCTACGACCCCGGGTGCCCGGACAGCCAGGAGAACTCCGTGTGTGCCGAGCAGGGCATCTCGTTGTCCGACGGGATGGGCGGCAACACCACGAAGATCATCGACTCCACGGTCGACGGGATCAGCAACCCCCTGATCCTCGGCATCAAGGGCGACCAGACGTTGACGAACGTCACGCTCGACGGCGTGACGGCCGGCAACGCCGCCGCGTTCAAGCAGTAACGGATCACGGGGGGACGGCCGGGCAACCAGGAGGCCGGCCTGGTCAGCTCGACCGTAACCCCGTTCTTCCCGGTCGTCGACGATGCCGTCCTGCCCGCTGATCCCTCCACTGCACTGGCGGACGGGGTCGCCCGTGACGTCAACGCTGTTGGTGGGCCACAACCGTGACGAATGGCGTCTGTTGATCGCGATGGGTGGCCTGATCGGGAAGGTGATCGACGCGCTGGCCGAGGAGGGACGGTCGCGCTGCTCGGCCCGCACGTCGGCGATGATGGGTTCTCAGCAGAATCGCGATGGCGTCCGAACGTCACCGGTCCACAGGTAGATCGCCAGCAGCGGCGCGCCGGTGGTGAGCATCCCGTGCGCCTGCCACGGCCGGTGATGCAGCAACGTCCCGGCCGGCTCGGGCCGGTACTGCTGGTCTCGGCCGTGAACCCACCTGGCCTCGGTGAGCGGGAGGTACACCTCGTCCGCCGGATGCTGGTGCGGCGGGTAGTGCACGTCGGGTCCGAGAAGGAGCAGGCCGACAGATGCACCTGAAGCCGGGCCCTCTCCCTCCTGCACTCCGTCCGGCAGGCCGGCGAGGGTCGCGTGCGCGTAGTCGTCGAGGAAGTTCGGGCTGGGCGGGTTGCTGACGTAGGCCGCGGTTCGGGTCCAGTCCGCGGTTCGCCCCAGGCCGGCGATTGCGGTGGAGAGGTCGGCGGTCGGCTCGCGATCAGACAGAGTGATCGCGGCGTCGAAGTGCCGCAGGACCGGCAGCGTCGCCGGTGCCGGGTGAGCAGGGGTCAGGCTGTCCCGGGCGAGAGCGTCGAGGAGCGCGGCGTGGCGCTCGAATCCGTGCGTGGACAACCGCGTGCGCATCCCGTCCAGGACGGCCTCTACCGCGTCATGGTGCTCGAACCTGGTCACTGGACGACCATCCCATGCGGGCGCCACATGGAAGATCGACGGTGACGATCTGGGCCCCCGTCGGAAACCTGACATCGAAGGAGGCGAACGATGACCGACCCGATGACGACGATCGCTCTTCCCGTCGACGGGGCGGAGGTGACCTCGTCAACGTGTTCACCGCCGCGGGCATCACCCGGACGCGGCTCCTCGCTTCCACCTCCCGGTGCGGACTTCCCCGGGGCCGTCGCGACCTCGGTGCGTCGGATCGCGCGCCTGATCGTGGGGCCCTACGTTCCGGTCATGAGGCTCGCACTGCACGGCCGGCCCGTCCGTCCCGTCCTGGCTGTCGTGTTCGCGGCCGCGGTGGCGTGTTCGACCGATCCCGGCGCGGCGGTGGGCGCGGGCGGGCCGGCGTCATCCGGGCCGGCCACGAGCCCGCCGACTGCGGGCCCGGTGTCGGCGGGCCCACCGACTGCGGGTCCGGTGTCGGCGAGCCCCACGGCGGGCGGGACGGGGGAGCCGACCCTGGGCGAGGTGTTCCGCCGAGGAGCCCGTGGCTACGGGCAGGTGCGGCCCTCGGTGATCGACGCGGCCGGGGGCGCGACCGCGGTGCTCACCGGAGTGGCCTGGGGCTCCTGGGGGGCCGCGGAGGCGACGGGGACCGGGCAGGCGATCTATGTCCCGACCGGCGAGCGCAATGCGGCCGGCCGGCCCGAGCCCGCCGATCTCACCGCGTCGGATCTGGGCCGATGCCCGGACGGAGTGCTGGCCTACCGCAGTCTCACCTGGACTTTCCCGGCGCACCCCGGTACGGCCCGCGCAGGCTTCCCCGACATCTGCTCCCCGAGTCCGGCGCCGGTGTCGACCACGCTGGATCGCGCCGTGTTCACCGGCTATCCGGAGCCCATCCGGGGAACCCAGGCGTGGCGGCTGTTGGGCTGCGACGCGGGTCGACCTCTTGGTGCGGTGACCGCCATGGGCGGCGCCGAGATGGACTTTCGCAGCGGCAACGCGACGGTGACTCGCCAGGTGGCGGTCTTCGCCGGCATCGACGACGCGGTGGCCGAGGCCCAGCGGCTGGGCCGGGTGGCCCGCGGGTGCGACGGGACCACGAGCCCGGCGGGGTTCGAGGCTCCCCAGGTCCAGGACCTCGGAATCGGTGCCGACGCGGTGTTGCTCCGGGTACCGATCGTCGATGGTGGCCAGGTCGCAGCGGTGCTGCGCCGCGGTACGGCGGTCGCGCTCGAAACGGCCACCGGATCCTTCGCCGCCGGCAACGACCTCGAGCCGCTCGTGCGCACGGCAGCCGCGGGCCTCTACCAACAGCTGTGCCCCTACCAGCGCGGCGGCAACTGCCCCGGATAGCAGGAACACTCTCAGGACCTGCTCGACGACCGGCTACAGCGTCCGCAGCGACACGGTGGCGATCATGCCAAAAGGCCTGAGGTGACTGATCGTCTCTGCCGGCCGCGTGCCAGGAGCCACCCGGCCAGACCGAGGATGGCCACCGCCAGAGGCACGTGGACGGCCGTCAGGGCGCCCTGCCCATCGTCGCCGACCAGACCGCCGAGGTAGGTCTCGACGACGCGCAGCCCGGTCAGCACGGCCGCGCCGACCATCAGGTAGCGACGGTCCTCGGGCTTCATGACAGCGGTGGCGACGGCGAGGACGGTGAGGCCGATCGCGACCTCGACGCCCCGGGCGTGGTCAGGAGTCCTCGGGCCGTCGGGAACGGTGCCTGCGGCCGACATACATGGCGATCGGCAGGGCGACGACGAACGCCGCGGTCCAGCCCGACCATGCCGGGTTCGGGTCCCGGAACAGTGTGGTGACGAACAGGCCGATCAGGAGCAGCTCCACGACGACACCCGCGATCAGGGCCGGACGGCGGAGCCATCGGTCGTCCTGCATCGGTTGGCGGATCTCGGTGTTCCTCTGCGCATCCATGCACAGCGGTTACCCGCTTCGGCGGGACGGCAGCGGCAGCCAGCTTGCGCCTGGCTTTCGTTGTCGACAGGTTCGGCCCGTGGTGTGTCACCCCCGGTTGAGGCCGGGACCGGCGGCGCCGAGCAGCATTGGCGTACCAGTTGACCGGCCCGACCCGGCGGCTCACCGCGGCCGCCCGGCCGGCGGCGGACCTGGCCAGTCCGGGGGTGCCGCGACGCCCAGCCGCTGCAGCTCGGCCGCGGCGAGCAGGTGGTGGCGGCCCGTCGACAGGTCGTGCCACGGATTCGCGCTCACCTCGCGCAGCCGGGCGTACGGAAGCCGTGCGGTCGCGTTCCACGCCAGCTGGGCGACGAGCACCGGGTCGGCCGGTGCCGGGCCGGCGAGCAGGCTCTGCAGCGTACGGACAGAGCGCGCCCGGCTGACGCGGAAGGCCAGGTAACAGGCGACGAGCGGGAGCGGCAGGATGACGATCGCCGCTCCGACGGCGACGGCGACGGCGTGCACTGCGCTCACCGTCGAGGCGGCCTGGATCCGTGCCTCCGACGCGGCGCGAGAGACCTGGTCGGCCAGGGGGCCCACGCTCGATCCCACCAGCGGCACCGTCTCGAGGTCTGCGAGAGTACGTCCGATCTGGTCCATGGCCGACGCGGCGTCGATCAGGCTCCGACCGATCCCCGCCAAGGTGCTCACCTCGGCTCCTGCCACGGCGCCGATCCCCCCGAACACCGCGACGGTGAGCGCCGCCGCCGCGTCCAGCCCGCGAACCGTCCGGTGTCCGAGAAGCAGTGCCAGTCCCATGTTCACCCGTCGTTGCTCGGCGGCACGCGGCCGCAATTTGGGGGGTGCACAGTCTCACCCCTCGGGGGAAACCCGCCGCAGTCCGACGATCCAGTGCAGCGTCCGGCCTCAGGCCCGAGCGCAGGCGGGTGCGTATCCCAGTGCGTTGCGGATCGTCACCTCGGGCTTCATCGCGGCGTCCAGTGCGTCACGGTCGAAGGATCGCAGCGCGGACCGTGCTGACGCGACCGCCTGGTCGGCGGTGGCCCCGTCGCCGCGCGGTGCGGCCCGGAGCGCCGCGGCGGCCGCGTCGAGCCTCGAGTCGAGCATGG
>JBBQEF010000161.1:0-12924 GCA_038320445.1 Mycobacteriales bacterium | reverse complement strand
GTCGGTCGGCTTCTGGTTCTCGCTGGGCCACTCCACGATCGTCTTCCTGCTGACGGTCCTGCTGGCGCTGGGCGTCAAGGCGCTGGCCGGCGAGGTGGAGGACGACGGGTCGGTGCTGCACGCGGTCACCGGCGTGATCGGGGCGTCGGTGTCCGGGGTGTTCCTCTGGATCATCGGACTGATGAACCTCGTGGTCCTGATCGGCATCATCGCGGTGTTCCGCCGGATGCGGCGCGGCGAGTTCGACGAGGCCGAGCTGGAGAAGCACCTCAACGCGCGCGGGTTCATGAACCGCTTCCTGGGCAGGCTGACGCGGTCGATCCGCAAGCCGTGGCAGATCTATCCCGTCGGGGTCCTGTTCGGGCTCGGGTTCGACACCGCAACGGAGGTCGGGCTGCTGGTGCTCGCGGGTGGGGCAGCGGCGTTCAGCCTGCCGTTCTACGCGATCCTGGTGCTGCCGATCCTGTTCGCGGGCGGCATGTGCCTGGCCGACACGGTCGACGGTGTGTTCATGAACTTCGCCTACGGCTGGGCGTTCGCGAAACCCGTGCGCAAGGTCTTCTACAACATCACCATCACCGCGATCTCGGTGGCGGTCGCGCTGATCATCGGCACCATCGAGCTGGTGAGCGTGCTCGTCGACCAGCTGGGCATCACCGACGGTCCGCTGGCCGCCATCGCCGCGATCCCGCTGGACTACGCGGGCTACGGCATCGTTGCCCTGTTCGTGCTGGCCTGGCTCGTGGCGCTGGCGGTGTGGCGGCTGGGGCGGGTGGAGCAGCGCTGGTCGACCCGGCTGCGCACGCCGGCGGAGGGCGTTCGCGCCGCCCACACCCCCTGAGTGCACGCACACCCCCCGTCGACGAGGGGCGGGGAGGCGCTGGGGGGGGTGCGAGCAGCGGCGGTCAGGGAACGGGAACGCTCCGCACCGCACGGACCGACCCGACCGGGATCCCGTGGCCGAGAATCTCGACGCGGCCCAGCTCCCCGACCACCGCCGCCTCGACGCCCAACGCCCGCAGCGCGTCGGACACCAGCACCGGCACGGGGCGCGGCGCGCCGTCGAGCACCTTGAGCGCCAACGCCCGGCCGTCGGACAGCGCCGCGGCGTAGACCCCCTCGGCCCCGTCCTTCGCCACGAGCCCGGGCACCCCCTCGATGAGACGGGTGACCTCGCGTCCGGTGCCGCCGAGGAACCAGGGACGGGTGCGGATCGCCGTGGCCACCCGATGCTCCGGGCTGCCGGCGGCGGCTGTGGCGATCCGCGCGAACGCCCGCGCCAGGCCCACGACCGTGCAGGAGAACAGCGGGGCCCCGCAGCCGTCCACCGTGACGTGGGCGGGATCGCCGTCACCGGTGAGGTCGGCGACGGTGGCCCGCACCGCGCGTTGCAGTGGGTGCTCCGGCTCCCGGTAGCCGGCCGGATCCCAGCCGGCGGCGACGCAGGTGGCGAGCATCGCGGCGTGCTTGCCCGAGCAGTTCTGCGCCACCGCGGCGGGGCTGTTGCCGGCCAGGCGCCAGGCGTACGCCGCTTCGGCGTCCCAGGGCCAGGCGGGGGTGTTCTGCAGGTCGTCCTCGGTGAGCCCGGCACCGGCCAGGATCCGCCGCACCGCGTCGACGTGGCCCTGCTCGCCCGAGTGGCTGGCGCAGGCCAGCGCGAGCAGCTCGCCGTCGAGGTCGAGCCCGGCGCGCAGCATCGCGACGGCCTGCACCGGCTTCAGCGACGAGCGCGCGAAGAACGTGACGGCCGGGTCGCCCCTGCTCAGCCGCACGACACCGGCGGCGTCCAGCGCGACGAGGTGCCCGCGGTGCACCGACTCGACGACGCCGCCCCGCACCACCTCGGCCAGCACGTCGGCCGAACCGTCGATTCCCCGGGCGTCGATCACGGGACGGGACGCTACGCGGCGGGAACCCGGGCGACGGGCCGGGAGTTGGACGGTCGTGGTGGTCGACCTCCTGCCGGGCGCGAACGTCGCGCTCCCCGGAAGCGCCGTCACCGTCGGGCTGCGCGGCCCGTTCGACCTGTCCGCGCTGGTGGTGGGCACCGCGGGCCAGGTGGGCGGCGACGGCGACATGGTCTTCTGGAACGCCCCCGACGCGCCCGGTGTCCACCTCGACGGGGCCGGCCTGACGGTCACCCCGGAGCGGCTGCGGCGCGGCGCCGCGCGTGTGGTGGTGGTCGCCTCACCCGAGCGGGAGGGTGCCGCGTTCGGCACGCTGCCCGCTCCTGCCGCCGTGCTGGCGGAGCCGGGTGGACGCCCGTTCGCGCGGCTCGTCCCGCCCCGGCTCGCCACCGAGACCGTGGTGCTGCTCGCCGAGGTCTACCGGCGGGACGGCCGGTGGCGCGTCCGGGCCGTCGGGCAGGGCTACTCCGACGGGCTGGCGGGGCTGGCACGCGATTTCGGCGTCGACGTGACCGACGACGCGCCCGGCGACGCAGCGGAGGCCGGCGGGCCGATCGCGGCCGCCCTCGCCGACGTGGTCAGCGCCACCAACGCCGAACGTGCCCGTCACCGCCTCGGCCTCCTCACGGTGGACCCGCGGCTGGCCGCGGCGGCGCAGGGCCACAGCGAGGACATGGTCCGGCGCACGTTCTTCGCCCACGAGAACCCCGACGGCGCCCAGGTCTGGGACCGCGCCGTCGCCGCCGGCTACACCTACCGGAAGGTGGCGGAGAACATCGCGGCCGGCCAGCCGACCGCCGCCGAGGTGGTGCTCGGCTGGATGGAGAGCCCGGGCCACCGCGCCAACATCCTCGACGCCGAGCTCACCCAGATCGGCGTGGGCCACGCCGTCGGCGGCTCCTACGGCGTCTACTGGACCCAGGTCTTCGGCACGCCGCGGTAGCGCCCGAGCGCCTACCGTGAAGCCGTGATCCGATCCGAACTGAGCATCGCAGCTCCCGCCTCCGTCGTGCATGCCGTCCTCACCGACACCACCGCCTGGCGGCTGTGGTCGCCGCACATCTCGCGGGTCGACACCGATCACGAGGTCATCGAGGCCGTCGGCTGGAGCGGCCTGGTGAAGCCCTGGTTCGGCCCCGCCACCCGGATGGACGTGACGTGGTGCGAGCCCGCACGCGGCATCCGCTGGACGTCCACCGCGGCCGGGCACCGGCTCGACTACGCCGACCTGATCACGCCGGAGGGCTCCGACGGGTGTGCCGTGACCATGACGGCGGCGGTCACCGGCCCCGTCGGCCCGGTCGTGCAGCAGGTGGTGGGGCCGCTGTCGGCGTTCGGTCAGCGGCGCCGCCTGGCCCGCCTCGCGGCGCTGTCGGAGTACCTGCACCGGCGCGCCATCGTCTTCGCCGCCTGAACCCGCAGCCGGCCACCGGCCCGAGAAGGACGTGGTGGACCCGCTCCGACCCGTGACGGGTTCGCCCGGTCGGAGGGTGGGCGCTCACCCCGTCGTGACGATGTCGACGGGTAGGTTCACGCTCGGTTCGATGATCATCACGCCGCGCCGCCCGCCCTTCCCGGTTCCGCGCAGCGCGGGCGGTCCCGTGATGTCGCGCCCGTGACACCGGGTCCGGCGCCGGGCCCGCTCGTCGCCGGCCTGCTGAAGGTCGTGCTCGGCAGCGGCACCTCCACCACCGTCAGCACCAGCGGCGAGCTGTCCCGCGCGCTGGTGGCGGCGAAGCCCGGCGACACGATCCGGATGGTCCCGGGCACCTACGCCCCGATCGTGATCTCGGGCTCCGGCACCGCCGGGGCCTCGATCACCCTCACCGGACCGGCCGACGCCGTGATCACCGGCCGTGGCAAGGACTACACGGTGCACCTCGACGGCGCGAGCCACTGGCAGCTCGTCGGGTTCGGCGTCTCCGGCGGGGGCAAGGGCGTCATGCTGGACGACACGCAGCACACGCTGCTCGACGGTCTGGACATCGGCCGCACCGGCGGCGAGGCGGTGCACTTCCGCGTCGCCTCGAGCGACAACACCATCCAGCGCTCCACGATCCACGACACCGGCCTCGTGCAACCGCAGTACGGCGAGGGCGTCTACGTGGGCAGTGCCAAGAGCAACTGGAAGAAGGTCAGCGGCGGCGGACCCGACCTCTCCCTGCGCAACCGCGTCGTCGGCAACACCTTCCGGGTGATCACCGCGGAGGACGTGGACGTCAAGGAGGAGACGGCCGGCACGCTGATCACCGGCAACCGCTTCGACGGCTCGGCCACGAGCGGCGAGAACTACGCCGACTCGATCGTGGACGTGAAGGGGTACGACACCACGGTCACCGACAACGTCACCACCGGCGAGTCGGCCGCGCTGAAGAACATCATCGAGACCCACGTGATCACCGAACCGGCCACCTCCGACTGCGGCAAACACGATCGAGCGCAACACGACCCAGGGCTTCACGCCGAAGGGCCAGCAGGTCGCCGTCGACAAGAAGTGCGGCTGACGCCGCCCGTGCGTGGAAAACGTCGCCAGAACGACGTTCTCCACGCACGGCTGTCAGGCCTTCTCCAGCACGATCTCGAACTCCACACTGTTCCACGGGCCGTCCAGCACCCGCCCGTCCGGAGCCGTGCCGGCCGGATGCTCGGGGAACTCCGCGATCAGGCTCTCCTTGACGCCGAACACGGCGTCGCTGCCGAGGTGCTCGTCGCCCGCCACGAAGATGTGGGTGATCAGCGTGCGGTACCCCGGTGCGTCCACCTTGAAGTGCACGTGTGCGGGGCGCATGGGGCCGCGCGAGGTGGCCGCGAGCAGCTCGCCGACCGGGCCGTCGTCGGGGATGCCGTACGCCGAGGGCAGCACCGACCAGAAGCGGTAGCCGCCCTCGTCGTCGGCGGTGAGCCAGCCGCGGGCCGCCGTCACGTTCCCGTCGTACTGGACGTCGTATAAGCCGTCCTCGTCGGCCTCCCACACCGCGATGTGGGCACCCGCGACGGGAGTGCCGTCGACGGCCCGGACGTGGCCGGTGACCCAGCACGGGTTGCCCTTCGCGCCGAACGCGATGTCGCCGCCGAGCGGCACCTCGGGTGCGCCCTCGACGAAGAACGGCCCGAACACCGTGCTCCGGGTGGCGGCGCCGGACGCGGGCGCGTTGATGCCGACGGTCAGCATCGACAGGCCCAGCACGTCGGAGAGCAGGATGAACTCCTGGCGCCGGTCGGTGGTGATGTGCCCGACGCGGGTCAGGAAGCCGATGCCGGCGTCCCACTCCTCCTGCGTCAGCCGCACCTCGCGGGCGAAGGAGTGCAGATGCCGCGTGAGGCTCTCGACGATCTCCTTGGTCCGCTCGTCCTCGGTGGCGGCGAAGCTCGCGATCACCTCGTCGGTGAGGGCCTGCTCCCGATCCATCATGACGATCCCTCCCACGCGGTCCGCACCAGCCGGGCCATGGCCCCGTGGCCGACCGGCACGGGGTTGTCGTCGGGCACCATCGGCTCGGTGAGCGCGGCGACCTCGTCGATCCTGCTCTCGTCCAGCCCGAGTTCGCGCAGGCTGCGGGGCACCCCGAGTGAGTCGGCCAGCGCGCGGAGCCCGGCCACGGCGTCGTCGACACCGAGGGCCCGCGCCACCCGCGCCACCGCCTCGGGCGCGCCCGGCGCGTTGAACGCGAGCACGTGGGGCAGCACCACGGCGTGGGTGCGGGCGTGCGGCAGGCCCATCCCGCCGAGGGTGTGGCAGAGCTTGTGGTGCAGGCCCGATCCGGTGACCGCGAATGCGGAGGCGGTGAGCCAGGCCCCGCGGAGCAGCTCGGAGGGGTCCTCCTCGCGCAGACCTGCGGCGAGCGCGCCGACGCCCTCCGCCGCGATCACCGTGCTGATCGGGTTGCGGCCCGGCGCCCACAGCGCCTCGACGCCGTGTGCCATCGCGTTGAACCCGCTCGCCACGGCCAGCTCGCGCGGCAACGACGCGCTCAGCTCCGGGTCGTAGACGACGGTGCGGGGCAACACGGCGAGGTCGACGCCGGTGGTCTTGCGCCCGCCGTCGCTGGTGCCCCAGATCGGGGTCATCTCGGAGCCCGAGTACGTGGTGGGCACGGCCAGGATCGGGATCTGCGAGGTCAGCGCCACCGCTTTGGCCGCCCCGATGGTGGAGCCGCCGCCGATGCAGAGCACGGCGTCCGCGACCACGTCGACGGCCAGCGCACGCACCGCCGCCGCGGTCTCCACGGGCACGTGCTCCTTCACGTCGGTGAACGTGGCGGCCACCCGAGCGGCGAACGGCGCGACGAGCGCTCGCACGAGCTCGGCGTCGCGCGCGGAGGCGATCAGCAGGAACCGCGCGGCGTCGAACCGTGCGACCTCGCCGGCGAGCCGGGAGCGGGCCGCACCCGCGCCGAACACCACCCGGGCGGGCAACGCGGAGTAGACGAACGGCGGCACAGGCCCACCCAAGCCGATCACCGGCGGCAGCGCCACCGTCCGCCCCTCCGGACCGGACGAACGGCAATGCCACGGCGGGCCGCGCCACCGCCGGGATCAGCCCGGTGCATGACCATTCCACCCCGCCGGCCGACCACCACGGTGCGGATCAGGCGGTGAGGCTGTCATACCTCGCGTCCGCGAGGGCGGTGACCCGGTCGCGCAGCTCGGCCAGCCCGAACGGCTTGACGAGGTAGCTGTCGCAGCCCGCCGCGAGCGCAGCTGCCCTGTCCTGTGCCGAATCCCGGGCGCTGATCACCAGCACCGGCACGCCGACCTGCCGGACGCGCAGCGTGCGCACCAGCTCGAACCCGTCCATGCCGGGCATCGTCAGGTCGGTGACCACTACCGCCGGGCGCACCGCGTCGAACACGGCCAGCGCCTGCGCCCCGCCCGCCACCGCCGTCACGTCGAACCCGGCCGCCGTGAGGCCCCGTGTGACGGCGCGGCGCACCGCGGCGGTGTCCTCCACGAGCAGCACGCGGCGGCGGTCGGGGTCGGGACGGTCGAGCATGGCGGGCTCCTCCGGGTGGGCGACGAGACCCACGGTGCCCCCCGGACCTGAGAGGAGCCTGGCCGGACGCTGTGGAAGTCCGCTCAGATGTCCGCCCGGCGCTCCACGAGCGTCTCGGCGATCTGTGCCAGCTTGACGTTGAGTGCCTGCGACGCCTTGCGCAGCGTGTCGAACGCCTCGTCGGCGGAGATCCCGCGCCGCTCCATGAGGATGCCCTTGGCCTGCCCGATCACGTCGCGGCTGCTGAGCGCCTGCTTCATCTGCGCCAGCTCCAGCTCGACCGCCGTGGACGCCATCGTGGCGCCCAGCGCGGTGGAGGCGTGGGCGGCGAGCACCAGGGCGAGGTCGCGGTCGAGCTCGTCGAGGCCGCCCGCGGTCCGTGAGTAGACGTTGAGCGAGCCCAGGCGCGGGGCTGCGCCGCCGTGGGGGAACAGGCCCGCCGCCAGCACGCTGTGCACACCCAGCCCGGCCGCGAGCGGCCCGAACGCGGGGAACTCCCGGCCGGACCCCAGGTCGCCGGAGAAGGTCACGCCGAGGCCGGGGTTGCGCGTCGAGTCGATGCACGGTCCCTCGTCGAGGCGGTACTGCTCCTCGTCCAGGCGCGAGGCGAGCGAATCGGTCCGGACCGGCGTGTGCAGGCCGTCGGCCGCACGCATCGTGACGCTGGCGAGATCGGCGCCGGGCACCACCCGGATCGCAGCCCACACCACCCGCTCGAGCACGCCGTGCACCGTCTCGGCGGCCGAGAGGTGCTCGGCGAGCCGGACGAACTCCCTGGCCAGCGGGCCGACGACGGCGTCCGGCATGTCGTCGGGATCACCGCCGGCGCGGAGGATGGCGAACCGGGTCCGCTCCTGAGCCCATTCCTCCTCGGACACGTCCTGATCCGCCACGCTCACCTCATCCCGTCGACCGGCGCGGAAGCTTGGCGCAGAAGGGGTCACGAGAGCAAGCGAACTGGACCGTATGCCGGCCGCGGATCCGAGGGACGACGAGCACGGCAAGCCGGCGACGCGGCCGAGCCAGTAGCAGCACCGGCGCGCCGGGCGCGGGCCGCTCGACCGCTTCGCCGGTCCCGCGCGGTGCTTCAATGGATCAGGTGACCACGGGTTTCGAGTTCTCCAACCTCAGCGGACGCCCGCCCGGCCGGTTCGTGGCCGTCGCCTCGCGCCTGGTGCCCGGGGTCCGCGAGGTGCAGCAGCAGATCGAGCCCTACGCCGCAGCGTGGCAGCGCCACAACGCCGCCGCACTCGACGCGGACGGGCCGCTGTGGGTGGCGCTGGGCGACTCGATGACCGTCGGGATCGGGGCCGGCGCGTACGACCGTGGCTGGGTCGGGCAGCTCGCCTCCCGCATGCCCGGTTGGCGCGTGGTGAACCTGGGGATCAGCGGCGGCCGGATGCGCGACGTGACCGACCGCCAGCTCCCGGCCCTGGAGCAACTGGGCGTCACACCCGACCTCGTCACGCTGCTCATCGGCAGCAACGACCTGATGAACCCGCGCTACCGCCGGCTGCTCGTGGCCGACCACGCGGAGCTGCTGGACCGGCTGCCACCCGGCACCGTCGTCGGCAACCAGCCGGGCACGTACGCGGCCGCGCTGGAGTTCAACCAGCAGATCGACGACGCGGTCCGCGACCGCGGCCTGATGGTGGCCGAGCTGAGGGACCCGAGAACGCGACACTGGATGGGCAAGCTCGCCGCGGACCACTTCCACCCCAACGAGCGCGGCTACGCGGGCATGGCGGACATCTTCGAGGAGGCGATACGCCGACGGGTGTGACGGCTGATGAGCGGCGCTGTCGCCGCCGGCCCGTCAGGGGGTGCGCTGACCCAGGTGAGCCAGCACCGCCAGCACGCGGCGGTGGTCGTCGCCGCCGTCGGCGATGCGGAGCTTCTGGAAGATCGCGCGCATGTGCGTCTCCACCGTGCGTTCGGCCAGCACCAGGCGCCGGGCGATCCCGGCGTTCGTGCGGCCCTCCGCCACCAGCGCCAGCACCTCCCGCTCACGCGCGCTGAGCCCGGCCAGCTCGTCGTCGCCGCGGGTGGGGGCGAGCAGCGCGCCGACCACGTCGGGGTCGAGCGCCGAGCCGCCGCCGGCGACGCGACGCACCGCGTCGAGGAAGTCGTCGACCCGCAACACCCGGTCCTTGAGCAGGTAGCCGAACCCGCCGGACGCCACGAGCGGCAGCGAGTGACGGGTCTCGACGTGCTGGCTCAGCAGCATCATCGGCAGCCCGGGCCGTTCCTCGCGCAGCAGCACGGCCGCGCGGGCGCCGTCGTCGGTCAGGGTCGGCGGCATCCGGACGTCGATCACCGCCAGGTCGGGCTCATGGTCGCGGACGGCGTCGACCAGCGCGTCGGCGTCCCCCACCGCGGCGACGATCTCGTGCCCGCCCTCACTCAGCAGCCGGGCCAGTCCCTCCCGGAACAGCACCGAGTCCTCCGCGATCACGATCCGCACGGCACCTCCACGCGCACCTCGGTGCCCGCTCCCGCGGGGCTGCTGACCCACAGCTCGCCGCCCGCGGACGCCACCCGGTCCCGCAGCGACGTGAGCCCGAAGCCGTCGGTGGCCCCGCCGACGCCGTCGTCGCGAACGCAGGCCCGCACCGTCCCGTCGCTGTCGGCCAGCGTCAGGCGGACGCGCCGGGCGTCGCCGTGCTTGTGGACGTTGGCCAGCGCCTCGGCCACCACGAAGTAGACGGTGGTGGCGACCAGGTCGGGCACCTCGACGTCGGCGACGTCCAGATCGACCGGCACCGCGCTGTGGCGCACCAGATCCCGCAGCGCCGGGGCGAGGCCGTTGTCGAGCCGGGCCGGGCGCACCCCGTGCGCGAGCCTGCGGAGCTCGCCGACGGTGGCCTCCAACGCCTCGACGGCCCGGTCGAGCTCCTCGTGCACGGCGTCGGACGGGCCGAGGCGTCGCTGCACCGACCGCAGCTGCATCCCGATGGCGAGGATCTGCTGCTGGGCGCCGTCGTGCAGGTCGCGCTCCAGCCTGCGGCGCTCCTGCTCGGCCGCCTCGGCGATCCGGGCCCGGCTGGCGCGCACGTCGTCGAGTGCCCCGCGCAGCTCCAGGCGCAGCCGGCTGACCTCGATCGGCAGCCGGGCCTCGACCGCCACCTCGCGGGCACGGCGCAGCCGCCGGGCCGACCCGGCGCGGAGCACCAGGACGCCCACCGGGGCGTCGCCCGTCCGGAGCGCGACCTGCGGCGCGGCCGCGTCGACGGTCGCGCGTGCCCCGTCCATGTCCACGAACGCGGCCGCGCCGGGACGCTGCAGCAGCACCTGCACCCCCGGGTCGTCGAGCACCTCGCGCAACAGCTGCTCCACGGCCTCCGGCTCGGCCGAGCCGTCGCGAACCGCGGCCACGAACTGACGCACCCGCGCGAGCACGACGTGCCGGTCGCAGTCGACGAACCGGCCGACCAGCCCGACGAGCACGCGGTGCAGGGGCAGCAGGCACAGCGCCGTGACGAACGCGGCGCCGGTGATCCCGACCGTGGTGTCCCGGCCGAACAGCTCGCCCAGCGTGGCCACGACGGCGGCGAAGATCCCGGCCGAGATCACGGTGGTGAGGAACCAGGCCACGCCCTCGCCGAGCAGCCGGTCGACGTCGAACAGGTCGTGGCGCAGGATCGCGATCGCCACCGCGGCGGGCACGAGCACCAGCAGGGCGACGAGGAACCCGCTGAAGGCGGCGTCGGGCTCCCCGCCGAACACGAGGACGAGCCAGCTCGCGGCCAGTGTGACGGGCACTGCAGCCGCGGCGAGCATCAGCCACCGCACGCGCAGCCGGGTCAGCTCGTTGCCCTGCCGGAACCGCACGACCAGGCACGCTGCGGCGGCCAGCAGCACGACGAGGAAGAACCCGAACACCAGCACGAGCACGGCGAGCCGAAGCGGGGCCGGGAGCACGAGGCGCTGCGCGCCCAACAGCGTGATACCCGCCGTGAGCAGCGCCGCAGACAGCGGGGCGAGCGCGGCGATCACCCGCCAGCGGCGGCCGGGCAGCAGCCCGTCCGGGAAGACGAGGACGAGCGCGACGAACCCCAGGAACAGCCACGGCCAGGTGGCGTCGCCGAGCGCCGCGGCTGCCCCGGCGCCCGGCCACGGACGGGCGGCGGCCACCGTGCGGCCCCAGTCCTCCACCGCGAACACGGCAGCGGGAGCGGCACCCACCCAGGCCAGCGCGCCACCGACGACGCTACCGGGTGCCCGGACCACCACCAGCACGCCGGTGACCACCGCCGGGAGCAGGAGCGCGGTCATCCCGACGAACTCGCCCACCGCCGACGCCGGCAACGACGCGAGGCCCACGAGCCCCGACACCGTGCGGCCGATGACGAAGACCGCGGGCGCGGACCACGACCACCAGGTCAGGGCGGTGCGCCGGCTCATGTCGTGATGATGGCCCTCCGCGGGCCGATGCACATCAGTGCCAGTACGTGCGCGGTGGCGCCGGACGGGGTCCAGCGCCTGCCGCGATGTGCGGCGGTCGTGATCGGCGCACCGTTCTACGGGCACCCATCGCCCCGTCCGGAGGCAACCCATGATCGCCCTCGTCACCCTGCTGGTCGCGTTCCCGCTCGGCTTCCTGCTGCGCCACCGGCCGGCTGCGTTCGTCGCCTACCTGGCGGTCTACCTGTACGCGCTCACGATCCAGACCGGCTACCTCACCCGCGCCTGGGTGCGGGGCGACGACTCCGCCTTCCCGCAGCAGCCCGACGTCGGCCTGGGCTACCTGGCCGTGACCCTCGCGATCCTCGCGATCGGCTGCGGGCTCGTCGCCCTCGGCCACCACCTCGGTACGCGGCGCCGTCGCCGCGACCACTCCGCCGACCTCGCCGAACACTGATCCCTCGACCCAGGAGCCACCATGTCCCGCACCTCGCTCGCCCTGGCCGGAGCCGCCGTCGCGCTGGCCGCCCTCACCGCCTGCTCGTCGACGCCCGCCGCAGCCCCCGCCGCACCGGCCCGCGACACCGCCGCCGCCTGCACCCAGCTCGTCACGCTCGACGCCGCCGCCGTCACGTACCCCGGCGCCGACCCCAGCTCGCCGCCGCCCTCGGCCGCAGCGGTGAAGCAGTGGGCCGCCACCATGGCGCCACCGTTCGGCGTCGTCGCCGCCAACGTCCCGGCCGAGCTCGACCCCGTGGTCGCCACCCTGCGCACCGCTCTCGACGGCGCCATCGGGGGCACACCGCTGAACTCCGATGACCCGGCCCTCACGTCCGCCACCACCGCGCTGGACAAGTGGGGCCACGAGGGTTGCGGCTTCACCCGCCTCGACGTCACCGGCAACGGCACCGACCTGCCCGGTGTCCCGGCCACCCTCCCGGCCGGCCCGCTCAGCATCTCCTTCGACAACGGAGGGAACCCGACGAGGGCCGGCTTCGTGCTGCTCCTGGCGAAGGTCAAGGAGGGGGCGACCTACAGCCTCGACGGCATCCGCAACGGTTCGGCGGACTTCGAGTCGGTGGCCGACGTGGTCGCCGCCGTGCAACCCACGCAGGGCCTCGCCTACGGCACCGCGAAGCTGGAGAAGGGCCGCTACCTGCTGGTGAGCCCGATCGGCGCCCCGCCCGCCTTCCCCACCACGGTGGCGTCGGAGCTCACGGTGAGCTGACCTCTCCGCAGCACGGTGGCCTTGCTCCGACCGGGTCGGGGCAAGGCCACCGCAGCAGGGAGAGTCCGAAGATCAGCGCCGGATAGCCGAGCGGGTCACGTGCGCATCTGCACAGCACACGGGCGCGGGTCGGGCCGCTCCTACGCCGGGACCAGCCCCTTCGCCTTCACCCGCAGGCTCTCCGGCACCTCGAAGCGCGAGCCGTACTTCGCCGCGTACTCGTCGGCCTTCGCCACGAAGCCGGCGACGCCGCCCGGGTAGCCCTCGACGTACTGCACGACGCCGCCGGTCCAGGCCGGGAAGCCGATGCCGAAGATCGAGCCGATGTTGGCGTCCGGGACGGACGTGAGCACGCCCTCGTCGAAGCACTTCTGCGTCTCGATGGCCTCGAC
>JBBQEF010000160.1:0-12981 GCA_038320445.1 Mycobacteriales bacterium | reverse complement strand
CACCTGGAGCTCCGCGGCGAGCAGAACGAGGTGCTGGCGGGCTACGGCTGGGTGTTCCCCCTCTCCGACGGAAGGGTCAACATCGGCGTCGGCACGCTGGCGACGGCCAAGCGGCCCGCGCAGATCCGCCTGCGCAGCCTTATCGAGCACTACGCGGACGCCCGCCGCGAGGACTGGCAGCTCGACGGGCCCGTCTGTGCGCCGTCCTCGGCGCTGCTGCCGATGGGTGGAGCGGTGTCGAACGTGGCCGGGGCGAACTGGGCGCTGATCGGCGACGCCGCGGGGTGCGTCAACCCGCTCAACGGCGAGGGGATCGACTACGGCCTGGAGACCGGCCGGCTCGTGGCCGAGATGATGGCACAGGACAAGCACCTGGGCATCGCCTGGCCCGCCACCCTGCGCCGGCACTACGGCCAGGCGTTCTCCATCGCCCGGCGGCTCGCCGGGCTGCTCACGCTCCCCCGCCTGCTGCCGCTGGCCGGGCCGGTCGGGATGCGCTCCACCGCGCTGATGACGGTGGCGCTGCGCCTGATGGGCAACCTGGTGACCGACGAGGACCGCGACCTGACCGCGCGCGCCTGGCGAGCAGCCGGCCGCCTGTCCCTCCGGCTGGACGACCGCCCGCCCTTCCCCGCCGCCGACCTGCGCCGGGGGTGAGCGCACGGCCGGAGGTTGCCGTCATCGTTGGCTGTTCTCCACCCCCAGGTGGCGCAGCAGGTTGACGGAGAACCGCTGACCCATGCGCAGCAGGGTCTCCTTCATGACGAGGCTCACAGCGGGCGAGGCGAGCCGGGACAGCGGCAGGTCGACGTCGAGCGTGAGGCCGATGGCCAGGTGCGTCCCGCCCTCGGCCTCGGAGAGCACGTAGCTGCCCTCGGCGCCGGCGCGCTCGGACGTGCCGCGCGGCGGCTCGTGCGTGTAGTCGATGCGTTTCTCCACGTCGAACGTCATGCGCTCGGTGAAGACGGGGTTGACGCCCACGCCGAGCACCGAGAGCCGGACCATGTGCCAACGCCACAGGTCGCCGTCGGTCTCGATCCGGGAGAGCAGCGGCGTCAGCTTCGGCAGCAGCACCGGGTCGGTCAGCACGGCCCAGATCGCGGACCGGTCCGCGGCGACGACGGCCTCGGACTCGTTGGTGGCGGAGAAGCGGGTCATGCCGGAAGTCTTCCCCAAGCGTGCAGACTGCGCGCATGGAAACGCCAGCACCCCCCGGCGCAGCGGGCCACGGCTCCGGCCTGACGAGCATCCGCCGCAAGGCGGGCAAGGTCTACCGATCCGGCGACACGGACGAATGGGTGATCCGCTTCGAGGTGATCTGCCCCGACTGCGGCGACGACGGCGGACCGTTCGAGGACCAGCCGGACGCGGTACAGCAGGTGCGAGGCCCGTACCGGGACACGGCGCAGGCGCGGGAGGCGGTGCAACGGCACACCGGCGCGGCATGAGAGGACGCTCGAGCCTGCCGGATCCCGCGAGGACAACCAACCCTGCCTGTCATCCCACGCGCCCCCGGACGGCCCACGCCCGAGCCTGCAACGTGATGGCGCCCCCGGGGAGCGCACCCCGCAGGTGGTCACGCAGCGCGTCGCGCTGCGCCGGGGCCAGGGACGCCACGTAGCCCGGCGCGGGGCCCTGGCCACCGAGGAACGGGCGCCACAGGTCGTCGAAGCCGGTGAAGACCGTCGGGACCTCGATCGCGGTGACCTCCACCTCGCTCAGCCCGGTCTCCTCGAACAACGTGCGGAGCGGCTCGGGCCGGCACAGCGGAAAGCGGTGCCCCTCGTCGAGATCGGCCGCGACGGGATTCAGCGCGATCGCCGCGTCCCAGAACGTCCGGATCAGCTCCATTCCCCCGGCGTAGTCCCAGACGTAGGCGGCCACCCAGCCACCCCGCCGGGCCACGCGCCGCATCTCCGCGAGCGCCTCGGCGGGACGGGGCACGAAGTTCAGCATCAGCGCCGACACCACGCGGTCGAACGCGCCGGTTGCGGCCGGGATGGCGGTGGCACTGCCCACCGCGACATCGGTCACACCGCCCCGACGGGCCGCGGCGAGGTACTCCCGCGACGGGTCGATCCCGAGCACGCGGGCCGGCGCCTCCGTCGCCAGGATCGCGTGGGCCAGCGCGCCGGTGCCGCACCCGAGGTCGCACCAGGCCGCGGCCGGGCCGCCCGGCAGCCAACGCAGGAACTGCGCCGCGACGGGCCGGCTCCACCGCCCGATGTAGGGCTCGTAGGCCTGGTCGCTGGTCCATGCATCGGGCACGGCGCACCTCCGGTCCGCGCGGCGGGGAGACCATGATGCCGCAGGCGGGCCGGTGCGTGGCCAGGTGTCAGTACAGCTGGGCCCGCTCGTCCAGCGCGCGCCAGACCGTGTCGCGCGCCAGCGGCAGCGTCGTGAAGCGGATGCCGGTGGCGTCACGCACCGCGTTGGCCGGCGCGGGCGCCACCGGGTTGAAGGGGCTCTCGCTCATCGACTTCGCGCCCTGCGGGCCGATCGCGTCGGTGGTGTCGGCGAAGTGCACCTCGGTACGCGGCACGTCCGCGAAGGCCGGGATGCGGTACTCGCGGAACGCGGTCGTCGTGACGTGCCCGCCGGGGTCGAGGCGGACCTGCTCGAACTGTGCCGCGCCCAGCGCCTGCGCGACGCCGCCCTCGACCTGGCCCCGGCACTGCGCCGGGTTGATCACCCGGCCCGCGTCGGCGGCGTGCACGCTGCGCAGGATCCGGATCTCGCCGGTGCCCGGGTCGACGGCCACGCGGAACCACTGGGCGTTGAACGCGACCGAGCGCGGGGTGCCGCCGAACGTGCCGTGGGCGACGATGTCGTGCCCGACCAGCCGGTTCAGCTCCGCGAGCGGGAGCAGGCGGCCGTCACCCAGCACGGCGTCGACCCCGAGCTCGCACGCGTCCTCGTCCACCCCCAGGTGATCGGCGGCCAGCTTGCGCAGCTCTGCGGCCAGCGCCGCCGCGGCGCGCAGGGTGGCCGTCGGACCCGACGAGCCATCCGCTCGGCGCGGGCTCTGCGGGCTCGGCGGCCGCGGCCCGGACGACGTCGAGGCACTGGTCGAGGCCGTAGCTGGCGATGTGCAGCTCGTCGTCCTGCCCGGTCGGGGCGATCAGCGGGTCGCCGGCCCGCAGGACGTTGCACGCGCGGACCGCGTACGGGTCGAGCCCGAGGCGGCGCGCCAGCTCGTCGATCGCCGACTCGACGGCGAAGGTGACCTGGCCGAGACCGTAGCCCCGGAAGGCGCCCGCCGGCACGGTGTGGGTGTAGACGGCGTACCCGTCGGCCTTCTTGTTGGCGCAGCGGTAGATCGCGAGCTTGTTGGCGCAGCGGTAGATCGCGAGCGACTCGGTGACGGCGTGGTGCAGCACGGCCGGGCCGTGGTTGCCGTAGGCGCCGGTGTCGGAGACGGCGCGCACCTGCATCGCGGTGAGCGTGCCGTCGGCCCGGGCCCCCAGCTTGATCCGCATCCCGAACGGGTGCCGCGTCGTGGAGCCCACGAACTGCTCGGCACGGGTGTACTCCAGCCGGACCGGGCGGCGCAGCCGCAGCACCGCGAGCGCGACGACGTCCTCGACGAGCATCTCCTGCTTGCCGCCGAACCCGCCCCCGACCCGGCCCGCGACCACCCGCACCGACTCGGGAGGCAGGTCGAAGAGGTCGCACAGCGCCCGGCGGGTGAGGAACGGCGTCCGGGTGCTGCTGCGCACCACGAGCTGATCGGCCTCGAGCCACGCGACCGCGCCGTGCGTCTCCAGGCTGGCGTGCTGGACACGCGGTGTGTGGAACGTCCCCTCGTAGACGGCGGCGGACTCGGCGAAGCCGCGCTCGACGTCGCCGACCTCGCCGTGCACCTCCCCGACGACGTTGCCGGCCGGGTGCACGAGCGGCGCACCCGGGAGCATCGCCGCCTCCGGATCGACGACGGCGGGCAGGACCTCGTAGGTCACCTGCACGCGCCGGCACCCCTCCTCCGCGGCCCCCTCGGTGTCGGCCACCACGGCCGCGACGCGCTGCCCCGCCTACCGGACGACGTCGTCGAGCAGGCGGGTGTCGGCCGGATCGTCGTCGGGATTCTCGTGCCGGCCGCTCGAGTAGCGACGCTCCGGCGCGTCGTGGTGGGTGAAGACGGCCTGCACGCCCGGCACCGCCAGCGCGTCCGAGGGGTCGATCGCGACGATCCGCGCGTGCGCGTGCGGCGAGCGCACCAGCTTCAGGTGCAGCACGCCCGGAACGTCGATGTCGAACGTGTAGCGCTCCGTGCCCGTGACGATCCGCGGGCCGGCCGGGGCGGGCAGGCTCGCGCCGACCGCGCGGCCCGGCACCGACGGCTCGACGGTCGTCATGCCCCGGACCGCGTCCTCGACGGCGCGGTAACCGGTACAGCGGCACAGGTTGCCCTTGAGCGCCTGGGGGAGGTCGGCGTGCTGCTCCGCGTCGAGCGCGGCGGTGGTCATGACGAATCCGGCCGTGCAGAAGCCGCACTGGAAGCCCTGTGCATCGAGGAACCGCTGCTGGACGGGGTGCAGGCCGCCGTCGCCCGCCAGCCCCTCGACCGTGGTGACGGCGCGGCCGTCGGCGCGCACCGCCGGGTAGAGGCATCTGTGCACCGGCACGCCGTCGACGTGCACCGTGCACGCTCCGCAGTCACCGGCGTCGCAGCCCTTCTTGACCCCGAAGCAGCCGCGCTCGCGCAGGTAGGTCCGCAGGCACTGCCCCGGGCGCGGCTCGGCGGCCCGGGCCACGCCGTTGATCTGCACGGAGAAGCTCATGGACGGGCCCCCTTCGGCGGAGCCGCTCACGGCGCGAGCTCCTGTCGGATCTCCTCGGCGAACCGGAAGGCGAGATGCCGCCTCCAGCCGGGTCGCCGTGGAGGTCGTCGAACCAGACGGCGTCGCCGAGCGCCTCCCGGACGTCCGCTGCGGTCGGCGGAGCGGAGAACCGCACGTGGAGCGGCCGGGGCGTCGCCGCCGTGACGGTCAGGGCGGTCGCGCCGGTGTCGTCACGGGTGCCGACGAGCAGCGCGGCGGAGCGGCCGAGGGTGGACAGCGAGGCCTGCCGGAACGCCGTGCGGGACGGCACAGCGGCCAGCGTGACCGATCGCAACAGCTCCCCCTCCCGCAACGCGGTCCGCCCCGCGCCCACCACGAACGCGGTCACCGGCAGCGTCCGCGTCGTGCCGTCGGTGCCCAGGAGCAGGCACTCGCCGTCGAGAGCGGCGGTGAGCGCGATCATCGGCCCGGCGGGCAGCGCGGCGCAGAGGTTGCCGCCGACCGTCGCCATGTTCCAGATCTTGAACGAAGCCAGGAACGCGCGGCAGCATTGCCCGAACAGCGCCACGGGGTACGCGGCGATCCGGGCGACGGTGCAGGTGGCGGCGATCTCCAGCCGGCCGTCCCCGTGCTCGACCAGCGGTTCCCACCCGGTCCGGCCCAGGTCCACCAGGCGCCGCAGGTGCGGGGCCGGTGCCGAGAACAGCGACGTGCCGCCCGCGACCCAGGCGTCGCCCGGCCGCCACGCACCGGCGTCGCGCACGTCGGTCCACTCGCGCACCGTGTGCAGATCCATGCTCACCGCCCTCCGTCCGGAGGCGAGTCAAGCATCCTCGTGTTTCGGCCGCGCGCCGTCGTGGGGTCGCCGCCGTATGGTCTCCCGATGGACTATCGACAGCTGGGACGGTCGGGCCTGCGCGTCTCGTCGATCACCCTGGGAACCATGGGTTTCGGGGGCACGGGTTGGGCGAGCGCGGTCGGCTCGCTCGACGTCGAGGGCGCCCGCCGGCAGATCGGCATGGCCCGCGACGCCGGGGTCAACCTGATCGACACCGCCGACGTGTACTCGGACGGCTTGTCCGAGGAGATCGTCGGCAAGGCGCTGGGCAGCGACCGCGACGACGTGCTGCTCGCCACCAAGGTGCGGATGCCGATGGGATCGGGCCCCAACGACGCCGGCCTCTCGCGCCACCACATCATCCGTGGCGCCGAGGCCAGCCTGCGCCGCCTGGGCACCGACTGGATCGACCTATACCAGGTGCACGAGTGGGACGGGCAGACCCCGCTGGAGGAGACCCTCGCGGCGCTCGACTCCCTCGTCCGGTCGGGCAAGGTCCGCTACGTCGGCGCCTCCAACTACGCGGCCTGGCACCTGATGAAGGCCCTCGGCATCTCCGAGCGCGACGGGCTGTCGCGCTTCGTCAGCCAGCAGATCTACTACTCGCTGCAGGCCCGTGACGCCGAGACCGAGCTCGTGCCGGTGTCGATCGACCAGGGGCTGGGCATCCTCGTGTGGAGCCCGATCGCGGGCGGGCTGCTCTCGGGCAAGTACCGCCGCGGCGCCGACGCCCCCGCAGGCAGCCGCCACCTCGGCGAGTGGGACGAGCCACCCGTGCACGACGAGGACAAGCTCTACGCCACCATCGAGGCGCTCATCGGGATCGGCGCCGCCCACGACGTCTCGGCCGCGCGGGTCGCGCTCGCCTACCTCCTGGCCAAGCCCGCCGTCACGTCCCTGATCGTCGGCGCGCGCACCGAGGAGCAGCTGGCCGACAACCTCGCCGCCGCCGAGCTGACCCTCACCGACGAGGAGATCGGGACCCTCGACGACGTCAGCGCCGAGCCGCTGCGCTACCCGTACTGGCACCAGGCCAAGACCGCACGCGACCGGCTGAGCCCGGCCGACCTGAGCCTGCTCGGCCGCCACCTGGGCTGACCGCGGCGTCGACACGGCCGGGCCGACGTCGGTGCTCGGGCGTCGGGCAGGATGATCGGCGTGGTCGACGTGGATCTGCCCAGCGCCGGACCCGACGCGCTGCCCTTCGACACCGCGCTGGCCGCCGTACTGGGCTACGCGCGCGGGCGGCGCCCGTACCGGTTCCGCTCCCCCGACGCGCCGCAGGGGCGGTGGGTGGCGCTGCCGGCCTTCGGCTGGTCGCGGTTCGACGTCCGGGAGCGCGTCCCGCCCGGCGACACGGACGTCCTCGTCGGGGAGGCGCTGCACGGCAGGCTCGACCGGGCCGGCTGGGGTGACGTACGCGACGCGCTCGCCCGCGTCGGCCCGCTCGTCGACGCCGCCGTCGACAGGGCGGGCGGCCGGGCCTTCTGGGAGCTGCCCGACGACGAGCTGTCCGTGCTCGGCGAGCCGGGCACCGTCGGCGCCGCACTGCGCGAGATCGGGCGGGCCGCGGGCGGCCATCCCGGGCACGTCCTCGCAGCGCTGCACCACCGCCATCCCGCGTTCGTGCCGCACGTCACGCGGAGCACCCGGCGGGCCCTGTTGCCGCACGTCGAGGAGGGCGACAGCGGAGTGGACGCGGTGATCCGGCGCGAGCTGCGGGCCAACTCCACCGTGTTCGCCGCGCTCGAAGCCGCGACGGCCGACCTGCTCGGCGACGCCCGGCCCACGCGGCTCCGGCTGCACGACATCCTGCTGTGGCTCGCCACCACGCTGCGCATGACCCATGCGGTCGAGCTCGGTCGGGCCACCGCGGAGTGGGACCGGCGGCGGACCCCGTAGACGTGGTCGCGGTGTCGCGCGAGGACGTCCACCGCCTTCCGGACGGACCATGCGGCTGGCAGGCTGCCCCGATGGCGAGCACGCGAACCAAGGCCCGCAAGGTGACCCGCATCCCCAAGGGTGTGTACGAGGAGGAGCTCCTGAGGCTGCAGGGTGAGCTGGTGCAGCTGCAGGAATGGGTGCGCTCCACCGGCGCCCGGCTGGTCGTCGTGTTCGAGGGCCGCGACGCCGCAGGCAAGGGCGGCGCGATCCAGCGCGTCGCGGCCTACCTGAATCCCCGGATCTGCCGCATCGTCGCGCTCCCCGCACCGTCGGTACGGGAGAAGACGCAGTGGTACTTCCAGCGCTACATCGAGCACCTGCCCGCGGGCGGGGAGATCGTGCTGCTCGACCGCAGCTGGTACAACCGGGCCGGCGTCGAACGGGTCATGGGTTTCTGCACGTCCGCGGAGTACAGCCGGTTCATGCGCCAGTGCCCGATCTTCGAGAACCTGCTCGTCGAGGACGGTATCCTGCTGCGCAAGTACTGGTTCTCCGTGAGCGACGCCGAGCAGGAACGGCGCTTCCGTGAGCGGATGGGCAACCCGCTCAAGCAGTGGAAGCTGTCCCCGATGGACATGGAGTCGATCACCCGTTGGGAGGACTACTCGCGGGCCAAGGACGAGATGCTCGTGCACACCGACACCGACGTGTCGCCGTGGTTCGTGGTGGAGGCCGAGGACAAGCGCCGCGCCCGGCTCAACATGATCCACCACCTGCTGGGCAGCGTCCCCTGGGAACGCACCGCTCCGAAGGAGCTGACGCTGCCCAAGCGACCGAAGGGGCGGGGTTACGAGCGTTCGCCACGCGAGGCGGCCACCACGGTGGAGGACTACGCGCGGACGCTGGTCGGATAGGTGCGCTTCCTCCCGTGCTGACGCCCATGATCGGTCCGAGATCGAGGTTCCCGCCCCCGCCGGGGCGCTCGGCTCGATCTCGGACCGATCACGACCGCGTGCGGGCGACCTCCACCGGCAGCTGTTTGACCCCGTTCTGGAAGCCCGATGCGAGACGGACCGGGTCACCGGCCGGACGCAGCTCGCCGACGCGGCCCAGCACCTCGGTGAACAGCGCCCGCATCTGCACCCGGGCCAGGCGGGCGCCGAGGCAGAAGTGCGGGCCGAACCCGAACGACACGTGGTCGTTGGGCGTGCGGTCGACGAGGAACGCGTCGGGCTCGGCGAAGACCTGCTCGTCCCGGTTGGCCGCGGCGTGGAACACCACCACCTTCTCGCCCGGCGCGATGTCCACGCCGGCGAGCCGGGTGGCCCGCGTGGCGGTCCGCCGGAAGTGGAGGACCGGCGGCCACCAGCGCAGCATCTCCTCGACGGCGCTCGGCATCAGCGTCGGGTCGGCGCGCAGCCGGGCGTGCTGCTCGGGATGCTGCAGCAACGCGCTCATGCCGCCCGGCATCCCGTTGCGCAGCGTCTCGTTGCCGGCCACCGCGAACAGCCAGAACAGGTTCTCGAACTCGGCGGTGGTCACCCCGTCGTCCCCGTCGCCCGCCTGCAGGATCAGCGACATCACGTCCTCGCCGGGATGGCGACGCCGGTGCTCGGCGAGCTCGTGGGCGTAGGCGTAGAGATCGGGCAGGCCGTGGCGGCTGCGCGGATCCGGGAGGTTGCCCTCGGCGTCCGGGCCGACCCGGTGGGTCAGCGCCCGGCGGGCCATCGCGGACCCGCCCGCCGGATCGAAACGGTCGCTCGTGGCGTACTCCGCGTCCTGGAACCCGATCACGCGGTTGCTCCAGTCGTAGAGCAGGTCGCGGTCGGTGGCGGGCATCCCCAGCAGCTCGGCGAGGGTGAACAGCGGCAGGTCTCCGGCCAGGTCGCCGACGAAGTCGAAGGACCGCCTGCCGACGACGGCGTCCACGAGCTCGGTCGCGCGCTGCCGGACGCGGCCCTCGATCCGGGAGATCGCCTTCGGGGTGAACGCACGCGCGAGTATCCGGCGGAGCCTGCTGTGGCCGGGCGCGTCCATGTTCAGCATCTGCTGCTGGACGTAGGCCAGGTCCTCGGGCGCGTAGTCGCGGATCTGCGTGGCGCCGGCCTGCGAGGAGAACGTTCCCGCGTCCCGCAGCACGGCCTTGACCCCGGCGTGGGTGAACACGGCCCAGAACCCGGGGCCACGGGGGCGCCGCGGATCGGCGGGCTCGTCGCACCAGCGGACGGGGCTCTCCCGCCGCAGCCGTGCGAGCTCCTCGTACGGCACCCCGTCCACATAGGTCCGGGGGTCGACGATGCCGATCGGCGCCCGTCCGTGCTCCGTCACGGGGCACCGACCCGGCGGTCGGACACGGGCTCGGCCGCCGGTCCGCCGCCGCCGACGACCGGACCCAGCAGCGCCCGCAGATCCGCCGCGGCCACGGCCGGGCGTGCGGCGTCCACCGCCACGACGGGCGCCACCCGCAGCAGGGCCTCGACCAGCCCCGGATCCGCGAGATCGTGCACCCCGTCGACCGCACCGGTCACGATCAGGTCGGGGCGCAGCGCCGCGACGACCTGCGGGTCGGGCGCCCGCGGCGCTCCGACCACCGCGATGCCGTCGAGGTGCCCGGCACATCCGGTCATCGGCGCACCGAGCCCGAGGAGCAGCGCTCCGACCTGATCATCGGTGGCGACGAGGCGGCGGATCCTCGCCGGTACCACCACCGGCGTGCCCGCCGCGTCGACGAACGCCCGCCGCGCGCCACCACCGCTGCCGACGAGCCCGGCGAGCACCCCCTTGTACGTCGGCTGCGGAAGGGGGTTCTGCGCTGCGTGCTGTGACACGGCCCCAGCGTAGGCATGCGGACCCCGGGCGCGCGACGGCGCCGCCGGGACGGGTTCAGCGCGCCACCGCGACGGCCGTGCCGGCCTCCAGCTGCACCGTCCGGCCGCACACCTCGACCTCCTCCGTGCCGCCCTCGGGCCCGCCGAGCAGCAGTTCGACGTGCTGGTGGTCGATCGCGACCCGGATCGGACGGCCCCGCCAGCGGATGCGGAACCGGATGCCCTCCCAGTCCGCGGGCAGCCACGGGGTGAGCGTGACGCGGCCACCGATGATGCGCAGGCCGCCGAAGCCGTTGACGAGGATCTGCCAGGTCCCGCCGGCCGAGGCGATGTGCATCCCGTCGCTGGTGTTGCCCTGGTTGTCGGCGAGGTCGACCAGCGCCGAGCGCTCGAAGTACTGCACCGCACGGCTGGTGTCGCCGACCTCGATGCCGATGATCGCGTGGACCGACGGGCTCAGCGACGACTTGTGCATCGTCCGGGCCTCGTAGTAGTCGAAGTTCGCCTTCTTCGTCGCGGCGTCGGCCTCGTCCGGCAGCAGGTACATCAGCATGACGACGTCCGGCTGCTTGCTCAGCCTGGTCGTCTCGCAGTTGAAGTGGTGGTAGCCCTTCGGGTAGCGCGGCATGGCGTTCTCGTCCCACTCGGTGATGGGTACGTCGTCGCGCTCGAAGTATCCGGTGAACTGCTCGATGACGCCCTGCTCCCGGCGGGCGTCGACGATGCCGGCGGCGACCTCCTGCCAGCGGTCCCGCTCGCCGGGCTGCAGGCCGATCTTCGCTGCGACCGAGGCGAGCGCGTCGGGATGCCGGTCCCGGAGCTCGTCGTACAGGTCGACGCTCTGCGTCAGGTGCCACTGCGCGAGCCGGTTGGTGAAGGCGTTGTTGTCGACGTGGGAGTGGAACTCGTCCGGGCCCATGACCTGCCGCAGCTCGTATCCCGTGCCGCCGGCCGCGGGTTCGACGCGGTCGACCCAGAACCGGCTCGTCTCGAACAGCACCTCGGCGCCGACGTCGTGCAGCAACGCCGTGTCGCCGGTGGCCTCGACGTACCGGACGATCCCGTACGCGACGTCGGCGGAGACGTGGATCTCCTCCTCCCGCGTCCAGAACCGGTCGGCGCCGTCGTGGGTGAACTGCGGGCACTCCTCGCGGCCGGTGTCGGCGGACTCCCACGGGTACCGCGCGCCGCCGGTGCCGTTCTCGCGGGAGTTCTCGCGCGCGCCGTCCAGGGTGTGGTGGCGGTACCGCACCAGCGCCCGGGCGGCGTCGGGCTGGGTGAGGATGTAGAACGGGAGCAGGAAGATCTCGGTGTCCCAGAACACGTGGCCCCGGTAGCGCTCCCCCGTCAGCGCGTTCGCGCCGATGTTGACCGTCGGGTCCTCCGGGTTGGCGGCGATCAGCAGGTGGTAGACGCAGAACCGCAGCGCTCGGGTGTAACGGACGTCGCCGACGACCTCGGCGTCGCACTCGTCCCACAGGCGCTGCCACACCGCCCGGCTCGCGGCCACGACCGCGTCGAACCCGGAGGTGCGGTGCTCGTGCAGAGCGGCCCGGCACCGGTCCTGCGTGGTGGCGGCGGAGCGTTCCGGGTCGCGGGAGGTGCAGACGGCGACCAGCTTGTCCATCCGCACGGTCGTTCCGGACGGGACCGTGTGCACGGTCTGCTCGGTGATCCGCGCACTGCGCTGCCGCACGCTGCGGTGCTGCGGGGGCGGCTCGCAGGTCGTCGCGGCCGCGGACCCCACCTCCACGCCGGTATCGATCGTCACCATCTCGAGATACAGGCCGTCACCGTCGGCCACGCGGGCCGATTCCTCCAGGTGCTTCGCCCGCGCCCACTTCTCCCACCGCGTCCCGGGCGGGTGCACCGTGCCCTCCGGGTAGACCGGCAGCCGTTCGAGGTTGCGCCGGTCACCGTTGATGCCGGTCTCGATCCAGACCTC
This sequence comes from Mycobacteriales bacterium, assembly GCA_038320445.1. GTDB lineage: Bacteria > Actinomycetota > Actinomycetes > Mycobacteriales > Pseudonocardiaceae > Pseudonocardia. Next base: position 705 of record JBBQEF010000160.1, on the reverse strand, counting down.
CGCCGCGTGGTTCTCCGGCGTGACCTCCACCCGCAGCGCGCAGATCCGGCGGTCGGCCATGCTCGCGCACCGCACCGTCTCCAGCCGGGTGCGACGCCCTCGCGCGTCCTCGAAGACGGTGGTCCGCGTCAGCAGTCCGTCGCGCAGGTGCAGGGCCCGGTGGTGGGCGACGACGGTGCAGGTGTCGACGTCGAGCCGGACCCCGTCGACGAAGACGGCCGTGTCCAGCCAGTCCGGGGCGTTGACCAGGTCGATCACGGTGACGCCGTGGCCGTCGTAGACGCCGTTCAGGAACGTGGCCGACAGCTCCCCCGAGTGGCCCTCCTCCAGGCTCCCCCGGGTGCCGATCCGGCCGTTCCCCACCGTGAACACTGTCTCGTGGAAGTTGGCGCGCGCGGGGTCGAACCCCGACTCCTCGACCAGCCAGGCGTCGGACGTCACGACTCGACGCCGGTGCCGTAGGTGTCGGCCAGCTGCTTGTCGGTCTCCGCCAGGGGCAGGTAGACGTCGAGCCCCGGGCCGGAGCAGCGCTGCGCCCCCATCGCGTTGCCGTACTGCGCGGCCCGGACGATGTCCGCGTTCTGCAGATACCCGAACGCCATGCCTGCGGCGAAGGAGTCACCGGCTCCGGTCGTGTCCACCACGTGCTCCACCGGTACCCGCGGGACGGTCCGCTCCACGAGCGCGCCCGCCTCGTCGAGCCGG
>JBBQEF010000159.1:0-12986 GCA_038320445.1 Mycobacteriales bacterium | reverse complement strand
CGCGGCGGGTGACATCCCGGACAATCAGGTGTTCGTGCCGGTCACACCGTCCGGTGCCCCGTTCAGCGTGTCGGTGCCCCAGGGCTGGGTGCAGTCCGGCGACGGCGCGGCGACGGTGTTCACCGACAAGTTCAACAGCGTCCGGATCGAGACCAGGCCACTGTCCGCCGCGCCGGACGTCGCGACGGTCCGCGCGCAGGATGCTGCGCAGCTGCTGGGCTCGCCCGGCTTCGTCCTGGGTGATGTAACGGGCGTGCAGCGTGCGGCGGGGGCCGGGGTGCTGATGACCTACACGGCCACCTCCCCGGTCAACGCGGTCACCGGGAAATCGGTGACCGAGGCGGTGGAGCGCTACGTGTTCTGGCGGGGCGGCCAGGAGGCGGTCCTGACGCTGTCGGGGCCGCAGGGCTCCGACAACGTCGACCCCTGGCGCAGGATCACCGACTCGTTCCGGTGGCAGCGATGAGCAGCGTCGCGGTGGAGGCCCGGTCGCTGTACCGGTTCTTCAGGGCCGGCGAGGAGGAGACCCTCGCCTTGGCGGGCGTCTCACTGGCCGTTGCCGGTGGCGAGCTGGTCGTCGTCGTCGGCCCGTCGGGGTCCGGGAAGTCGACGTTGCTGGCGTGCCTGGCGGGCCTGGACGAGCCCGACGGGGGCACCGTGTGGGTGTCGGGGCAGCGGCTGAGCCATCAACCGGAACCGGTGCGCGCAGGGATGCGGGCGCGGCGGATCGGGATCATGTCCCAGTCGGCCAACCTGTTCGAGCACCTCACCGTCCGGGCGAACCTCGCGTTCGTGGACGCGGCGGCACCGGGCGCGGCGGGCTCCTCGCCGCTGGAGCTCCTGGAGCAGGTCGGGCTGTCGGGGCGGGCCGAGGCCTACCCCAGCGAGTTGTCCGGCGGTGAGTCCGCGCGCGCCGGCCTCGCGGTGGCGCTCGCCGGAAACCCGGTGGTGGTGCTGGCCGACGAGCCGACCGGCGAACTCGACAGCACCACCGAGGCCGGCGTGCTGGAGCTGCTCGTCGCCGCCGCACGCGCGGGGGTCGCCGTGGTCGTGGCCAGCCACAGTCCCGCGGTCGCCGCGGCCGCGGACCGGATCGTGCGTCTGGACGACGGGCGGTTGGCCGCGTGAGCACCCGACAGGTCGGCACGAGCCGGAACGACGACGCATTGTTCGACAGCGACGTCCCGCAGCAACTGGTCGCCTGTGACGCGGTGAGCCGCACGTTCGCCCGGGGCGGGATTCACGTGCGGGCCGTGTACCCGACGACGTGCGCGATCACCCCCGGGATGCGCGTTGCGCTGACCGGGCCGTCGGGTTCGGGCAAGTCCACGCTGCTGCACCTGTTGGCCGGGCTGGAGCGACCGACGTCGGGAACGGTGTCGTGGCCGGGCCTGGGCGGCCCACCGTACGGCCGTCCCGGGGTGGTGGGCATGGTGTTTCAGGGCCCGAGCCTCGTCCCCGCCCTCGACGTGGTCGAGAACGTGGCCCTGCCCCTGTTGCTGGCCGGAATCGACGAGGGCGACGCCGTCCAGTTGGCGCGTGCGGCGCTGGACCGGCTGGAGCTGGGCGGGCTGGCGGGCAAGCTGCCCGAGGAGATCTCCGGTGGCCAGGCGCAGCGGGTGGCGATCGCCCGGGTGCTGGCGACGTCGCCCCAGCTGATACTGGCCGACGAACCGACCGGGCAGCTCGACCACGCCACCGGCGAACGAGTGCTGGCCGTGCTGCTGGAGACCGCCGACGAACTCGGCGCGGCGCTGGTGGTGTCCACCCACGATCAGCAGGTCGCACGTCGCCTGTCGAGCAGATGGCGGATGGACGACGGCCGGCTGCGCGTCGAGGGGGAATCATGATCAGAATCTGGCTGTACGGGCTCGCGCGACGCCGGGCGGGCCGGTTGGGTGTGGCCGCCGCGGGGGTGGCGGTGGCGGTGGCGTTACTGGCGTCACTGGGTGCGTTCCTGGCGTCCTCGCAGGCGTCGATGACCGCGCGCGCGGTGCGGGACGTGACCGTGGACTGGCAGGTGCAGGTGCAGCCCGGAACCGACCCGGCCGCGGTGCTCGCCACCGTGCGCGCCGCGGCGGGCACCGCAAAGGCGGTGCCGGTCGGGTTCGGCCGGGCCGACGCGCTCAGCGCCACGACCGGCTCGACCACCCAGACCACGGGTGCCGCGGTGATGCTCGGGCTGCCCGACACCTACCGCACCACGTTCCCCGGCGAGCTGCGCACCCTTGCCGGCGCCGACCAGGGCGTGCTGCTGGCTCAGCAGACCGCCGCGAACCTCGGGGTCGCTCCGGGCGACACGATCACGGTGCACCTCCCGGGCGGCGCGGCCACCTCGCTGCTCGTGGACGGTGTCGTCGATCTGCCGGCGGCGAACTCGCTGTTCCAGACCGTCGGCGCCCCGCCGGGCAGCCAACCGAACGCGCCACCGGACAACGTGGTGCTGCTGCCCGAGAAGCGCTGGCAGGACCTCTTCGCGCCGCCGGCCTCCGCCGACCGGGCGCACACCCAGATCCACGCCGCCCGGACCCACATCCTTCCGGCCGATCCTGCGTCGGCATTCGTCCAGGAGACCGGTCAGGCGCGCAACCTCGAGGCGCAGAGCGCCGGCGGGGCGGTCGTCGGGGACAACCTGGGTGCAGCCCTGGACGCCGCCCGTTCCGACGCCGCCTACGCCCAGGTGCTGTTCGTGTTCCTCGGACTGCCCGGCGCGGTCCTGGCCGGCCTGCTGACCGCGGCGGTCGCCGCGGCCGGCGCCGGCCGGCGTCGCCGCGAGCAGGCCCTGGCCCGCACCCGCGGGCTGACCACGGCCCAGGTGCTGCGGTTGGCCGCGGTCGAGGCCGCGGTCGTCGGTGCAACCGGTGCCGTTATCGGGCTCGGGGTGGCCTCGCTCGTGGCGTGGGCGGCGTTCGGGGCGGTCCGTTTCGGCGCCACCGCCGCAGCCGCGATCGGCGCGACGGCGGGCGCCGCGCTGGTCGGGATGCTGATCGCCGCGGCCGCGGTCCTCGTTCCCGCCTTCCGTGACCTGCGCTCGGCCACCGTCGCAGCGTCGCGCCGCACGACCGGGGACGAACGGTCACGGGACCGCGCGCCGTGGTGGGCCCGCTACGGCGTCGACGTGCTGTTGCTGGCCGGTGGCGGCCTGGTCGTGTGGTCGACCACCGGCGACGGGTACAAGCTGGTCCTCGCCCCGGAAGGGGTGCCGACGATCTCGGTGTCCTACTGGGCGTTCGCCGGGCCTGCGCTGCTCTGGGCCGGGGCCGGGCTGCTGGTCTGGCGCCTGGTCGAGACGCTGCTCCGTCGCCGGCGGCTGCTCGGCCGCGCCGTGCGGCCGATCGCGGGCCGGTTGGCCCCGACCGCGGCGGCCATGATGGCCCGCGGGCGCCGCCCACTGGCTCGCTCGGTCGTGCTGCTCGGGCTCGCACTGGCGTTCGCCGTCTCCACGGCGACGTTCAACGCCACCTACCAGGCCCAGGCCGAGGCCGACGCCCAGCTCACCAACGGCGCGGACGTCACCGTCACCCAGTCCCCCGGCGTGCGCGTCGGGCCCGAGGCGGCTCCGCTGCTCGCCGCCGTGCCCGGCGTGCGCGCGGTGGAGCCGCTGCAACACCGGTTCGCCTACATCGGCGCCGACCTGCAGGACCTCTACGGGGTACGACCGGACACCATCACCGGCGTCACCGCCCTGGCGGACTCCTACTTCCAGGGCGGCAGCGCCCGATCCCTGATGAACACCCTCGCCGCGGCCCCGGACTCGATCCTGGTGTCCGCCGAGACCGTCAAGGACTACCAGCTGCTTCCCGGTGACGTGGTGAACCTGCGGTTGCAGGACTCCACGACCACGCAACTGACCACGGTGGGGTTCCACTACGTCGGCATCGTCAGCGAGTTCCCGACGGCGCCGAAGGACAGCTTCTTCGTCGCCAACGCCTCCTACGTCGCGGCCAAGACCGGCAGCAACGCGGTCGGGGCCTTCCTCGTGGACACCGGCGGCAGCGACGTCACCGGGGTCGCCGCGCAGATCCAGTCCCGGTGGGGTGCCTCGGCGACCGTCACCGACATCGCGCACACCCGCTCCCAGGTGGGCTCCAGCCTGACCGCGGTCGACCTGGCCGGGCTGACCACTGTCGAACTGGGATTCGCCCTGGTTCTGGCGGCCGCCGCGGGAGGCCTGGTGCTGTTCCTCGGGCTGACCGAACGCCGCCGCACCTTCGCCATCGCCACGGCGCTGGGCGCCACCCCACGTCAGCTGCGCGGCCTGGTGACCGCCGAGGCGGCGGTCCTCACGGCAGGCGGGTTCCTGGCCGGGGGCGCGGTGGGCTGGCTGCTGTCGCAGGTCCTGGTGGCCGTACTCACCGGGGTGTTCGACCCACCCCCCGCGGCGGCGACGATCCCGTGGTCCTACCTGGGCGTCGCCGTGCTGGTGGCCCTCGGCGCGCTCGGGGTCGCCACGCTCGGGGCGCTCCGACGAGGACAACGGCCACCGGTCGCCGTCCTGCGAGAGCTGTGAGCATGCCGTCGTTCCCGCGTGTCACCGACCGGAACGCCGCCGCGCCGGGGCCCGACCTGCCGTCGGCGGCCACTCGCCCGCCGCCCTTCCGGCCGGGCCCGTGGGTGCGGACCGCGGTCGCGGCGGGGCTGGCCGCCGCCACGATCTCGCGGCGCGCGAGGTTGGGTGCCGGCGCGATCATCGGCGGGAGGGTCACGCTGGCGCTGGCCCCGTCGGCGCTGACCGGGCTGGCCGCCGGCCGGCAGGTGGTGCTGGTCTCGGGCACCAACGGCAAGACAACCACCGCCCACCTACTGGCGGCCGCGCTGCGCACCGCCGGGCCGGTGGCGCACAACGCCACCGGGGCGAACATGGCCGACGGGGCGGTCGCTGCCCTGATGGCCGAGCCCGACGCCCCGGCCGCGGTCATCGAGGTCGACGAGTTGTACCTGGCCTCGGTCGCGGACGCGGTGCGCCCGGCGGTGGTCGTCGTGCTCAACCTCACGCGCGATCAGCTCGACCGCGGCAGCGAGGTCCGGGCCGTGGCCGCCGCGGTCGGCGCCGCGCTCGCCGCGCACCCCGACATCGTCGTCGTTGCCAACGCCGATGACCCGATGGTGGTGTGGGCCGTCGGAGCGGCCGCGCGGGTCGTCTGGGTGGCGACCAGTGGCCGCTGGACCGGCGACGCCACCGCCTGCCCCCGCTGCGGCCGGACCCTGCACCGTCAGCCGAGCAGTGATGGCCCGGACTGGGGATGTGGTTGCGGGCTGAAGCGGCCCGTCCCGCAGTGGACCGCCCGAGACGCGTCGGCCGAGACCCTCGGGCAGGTGATCCCGGTGAGGCTGCGGCTGCCCGGCACGTTCAACGTCGGCAACGCGGTGACGGCGCTGGCCGCCGCCGAGGTGCTGGGCTGCGACCCGCACGTGGCCGCTGTCGCGATGTCCACGACATCGGAGGTGGCCGGCCGCTACGCCGTGACGACCCACCGCGGGCGGCAGGCTCGCCTGCTGCTGGCCAAGAATCCGGCCGGGTGGGCCGAAACCCTGCACCTGCTCGACGACCGCCCGGTCCTGCTCGCCGTGAACAACAGAGAGGCCGACGGGCGCGACAGCTCCTGGCTGTGGGACGTCCCGTTCGAGACCCTCACGTCCCGCCGCGTGGTGGCCAGCGGCGAGCGCGCCGCCGACCTCGGCGTCCGCCTGACCTACGCCGGGATCGACCACACCACCGTCACCGACCCGATCGCCGGCCTCGATCTGCTCCCGCCCGGCCCGGTCGACGTGGTGGCGAACTACACCGCGTTCCACCAGATCCGTCGCAGGATGGGCGCCGCCCGCGGAGGGAAGTCGTGAACGAGCCCGAGCTGACTATCGGGGTGCTGCTGCCGGACGTGCTGGGTACCTACTCCGATGCCGGCAATGCCCTCGTGCTCGCCCAACGCGCCAGGTGGCGCGGTGTAGCTGCCAGCGTGATGCCCGTCCTCGCCGACGACTCCCCACCGGCGACCTGCGATCTCTATCTGCTGGGTGGAGGTGAGGACGCCGCCCAGATGTTCGCCGTCGAGTGGTTGGCCGGCCACCCCGACCTGGTCCGGGCGATGGCCCGCTCGGCGGTCACGTTCGCGGTGTGCGCGGGCCTGCAGATCCTCGGCTCCACGCTGGTCGACGATCGCGGGCAGCGCCGTGACGGTTTGGGGCTGCTCGATCTCAGCACGGCACCGGGCGCGTCCCGATCGGTGGGTGAGCTCATCAGCGACTGCGACATCCCCGGGGTCGGTCTCCTCACAGGGTTCGAGAACCATCGCGGCACCACCACCCTCGGCCCGGGCGCCCGACCGCTGGGCCGCGTCCTGAGCGGCGTCGGCAACGGCGCCCGCCACCCGGGCGGAGCCGTTGACGGGGCGATCTGCGGCAGGGTGGTCGCCACCTACATGCACGGCCCTGCACTGGCCCGCAACCCCGCACTGGCCGACCACCTCCTGCAGCGGGCCACGGGCCTGCCGTTCGACGCCGCCGAGCTGCCCGACGTGCCCGACCTGCCCGCACTACGCCGCGCTTACCTCTCCGAACCACGCCGGCGGCGTACCGCGATGTGGACCGCCCGGCCTGGTCGCAGATGAGTCGGCGCAGACGCCGTCGATACCGGTCACTCATCAATCTCTCATCGACCGGGCCGCATGCTGGGTCGGCGACCCTTGTCGCCGAGGAATTCGAGGCCGTACATGTGGTTCGCTGACATCGGAGTCGGAGCGGCCTGGGTCGCACTCGCCTGCTGGGCACTCCTGCTCACCCTCGCCTTCCTCCTCCCACGGTTGGGCCGGACCACCCCCGCCCTGCTGCTGACCTCCCCCACGCGGCTGCCGCTCCTGGTCGGCAGCGGAGCGGCCGCGCTGTTGTTCGCTGCCCAGGCCGGCGTGGTCGACACCGTGGCGGACCTCAACGGCGCGGGGCTGCTCGACCAGCGGGTGTGGTCGTGGTTCGTCGCCCACCGCACCCCGGCGATGACGTGGGTGATGGCCGCGGTGAGCACCGTCGGCAACACCGTCGGGATGGCGCTGCTGGCACTGCTCGGAGCCCTGGTCCTGTGGCGCCTGCGGCGGGGGGCCGAAGCCGCGGTCGTGGTGATCGCCGCCCTCGGCGCCAGCCTGCTCGTGACCGGGTTCAAGAACCTCTACGACCGCGCCCGCCCACCCGTGGCCGAGCAGTTGACCATGCAGTCCAACGGCGCACTCCCCTCTGGGCACTCCTTGGGCTCGATGGTGGTGCTCGGCGTACTCGCCGCGGTCGTCGTGGTCCTGGTGCAGCGCCCCGCGCTCCAGGCCCTTGCCGTGCTGGCCGCCGTCGCCGGGATCGTGACGATCGGCATCAGCCGCCTCTACCTGGGTGTGCACTGGATGACCGACGTCCTGACCGGGTGGATGCTCGGCGGTGCGTGGCTGGCGATCTGTGTGACCGCGCTGGTGCTGCTCGACCACGGTCGATCTCGCACGTCGGAAACCGCGACGCAGGACGCCCTGATCGACGTCCGTCCCGGAAACGGTGCCGGACTCTGATCTCAGGGGGGACTCATGACGGTGGGCTGGTCGGGGTCCACGGCGGGCGCGGGCGGCCCGCCATAGGCTCGACGGCAGCAGGACCGCAACCGTTGCGGGCAACACCCACCACGCCGGAATCCCGGAACGCAATCCCATAGGTGATCGCGAGAGCAGCGACGACGGCAACCGCGACCCGCCAGTCGTCACCGACGACGAAGTCGTACCAGAACGCGCCCCCACAGCGCCGCGATCTTGCGGTAGCCCTGGGCGTTGGGGTGCAATCCGTCGAACAGGATACCGGCGTGCAGCAGGGTGGCCGTGTCCATGAAGGTCACCGGTTCACCGCGGCTCCGGTGGCGGGTCACGACGTCGGCGGCGAGTCGCGGGTACTCCGCGCGCGCCGCCGCACCGGTGCGCAGCGGCCCCCCCGGACGATGAGTGCAGGGTGATCGCCACCTCACAAGCCGCTACTCGCGGCGGCGGAGCCGGAGCAGCAGGCGCATCGACTGGGCCACGCCCAGGTCGGGGACGTAGGCGCGGGCGATCGCGGTGGCGATGGCGGGCAGCGCGGCCGCGTCGGGATAGGCCATGTGGAGGGGCCGGTACTCGGGTTGGAACTTGGCCTTGAACGCGAGCAGCGACCGGAACCCGTACACCGGCTCCAATGCGCGGCCCGACAGGTCGAGGAGGCGCTGCAGTGTGTCGGGCTGCTGACCGCGGTCCAGCCGGGCCAGCGGAGCGCCGGAGAGGCTGAGGAACCGGGCGTTCTCCTCCTGGAAGGTCAACGCTGCCGACGCGATGAGGAACTCAATCACCCCCCGGAACGCCGTCGTGCTGTCGTCGGTGTCGCGGCGGCGCATGAAGTCCAGGGTCCAGCCGACCACGGTGGCCGAGCCGTCGTCGACCGTGTCCGGTGTCGTCGGCTCGTGGATGGGTAGCCAGCTGGTGATGCCGTGCACGATGCGATCCGCGTCGACCGCGATGAGGCAACGCACCTGGTCGTCGGCGAGCTCGTCGAGCCCACCGAGGGTGAATCCCATCTCCGGCAGGCCCTGGTCGGCGACCCACTCCTCGGAGATGGCCCGGATCTGGTCGGTGATCACGAGCGGCGCGCGGGTGAAGGTGATCCACTCCGCGGTGATGCCGGCCTTGCCGGCCTTGTTCAGGGCAGTGCGGATGTCCTGCCACTTCTTGCCGGTGAACGTCAGAGCGGCGAGCGGGACGATCGTCTCCTCGGCGACCTGGACGGAGTCCCAGCCCAGCAGCACCGCCTGCTCGCGGACGGTGTCCCCGACGCTGTACAGGCAGGGGGTCCAGGCGTGTTCCGCACAGAACCGGGCAAACCCCTCCACCGCACGGCCCCGCGCGTCACGATGGCCGAATGGCTCCCCGCACGTCACGGCGACGCGCCCGATGACCCGGTAGGCCACCGCAGCGCGGCGTCGGGCGTCGAACCAGTAGCTGTTGCCGGTCCAGGTCGCCTGCCAGGACAGCGACGACCCGCCGGCGCGGACCAGCAGGTCCCGGGCGGCCTGCGCGTCGCCGGTCACGATGCGCGTCCGGCGCAACACCCACAACGCCGCGGCGAGGGCCACGATCCAGAACACCACCCCGGTCCACTCATAGAGCACGGTCGCGGCCACCCCGGTGGGCAGGAACGCGACCTCCACCTCACCGAGATACCCCGGCGGCAGGAAACGGGTCGGCAGGTCCGCGAGCACATCGACCCATCCAGGGGCCGGGAGATACTGGCCGGACACCGTCAGGCTGCCGAGCACGTAGATTGCACTGACCCCGAAGAGCACAGCCGCCACGAGCAGTGCCGGGCCGCGGTAGGCCGCCGCAGGCGCCCGGACCAGGAACCGCCCCCGCGTGACCATCAGCAGTGCCACGATCAGCAACGGTTGGGCCACGCTGGTCACCACGCCGGTGTAGAACTGGCGGTCCGCGGCGCCGCCGAACGCCACGAGCCGTTCCGCCGGGGTGCTGGCTGTCAGCACCGCGAGTACCACGCCGAGCAACGCGAACCCCAGGTTCAGACCGGTGGCGGCGAACCAGGCGAAGCGGCGGCCCCGACGCAGCCCGTCGGCCAGCACCAACAGCACGAACACCGGCAGCACCGACATGATCGCCGGCCCCACCCCGCCCAGACGCAGCCGGTACTGCAGGCTCAGGCAGTCCTCCGCGTTGGCCGGGTCCACACACACCGCGGCGACCGCGGCCGGGTCCGGCGGCGGGGGCAGCACCAGGAACCGCAGCACCGACAGCGGCCCGATCGAGGTGCCGGTCAACGCCGCGACCAGCGGCCCGACGGCCGACGCGGCGACGACGAGTGCCACGAGCGTGCGGGCCTCCGGCCCGGACACGGCCAGCCGCGGCCGGGGCCGGGGCCGGCCGAGCACGGTGGGGCCCAGCAGCAGGCCGGTGACGCCGCCCAGCAGTCGCAGGATGTCCTGCAGCGAGCCCGAATACAGGGCCAGCATGATGAGAACCACCAGCAACCCGACCCGCACCCGGCGACGCCACAAGGCCCCGAAGCGGCAACTGGTGGCGAGCACGACACCCACGGCAGCCGTCGAGGGGCCGACGGCGAGATCGGTCGCCAGCCGCCTGACCCAGTCCCCGCCGATGGCAGCAGTGACGGCGACCAGGGCGACACCGACAGCCGAGCCGACCGCCTGGCACGCGACCAGCAGGACCGCCGTCCGCCGGGAACCGATGCGGTTCTCGGCCGGGGCGACCAGTCCGAGCAGCAGCACCGACGCGGCCAGGTAACTGATCGGTCCCGCGCACCACAGCGCACCGGACAACACGGTCCACCAGTGGCCCGCGGCGAGCGACGGAACCCCGACGCCGACCGCCCCGCGCAGCGCGGCAGCGGGACCGCCCGACAGGCTCCCGGTCAGCGCACCGATGACCCACAGCAACGCGAACAGCGCCATCGTGACCGGGGCACGGCGTACCAGCCGGGCACCACGGCGCCCCGTCGGCGCGATCCGGTCGAGCCACCGCGGCCGGCGCGATGGTGGCTCCACTGTCTCCGAAGGTGCGAGCGGGGTCGCGGCGGGGTCGGGCGGGGCCATCGGCTCCTCGATCGAGTGCGGTGAGATCACGCCGTGAGGTGCATGCGGGTCGCCAGCCACGGAAGGGCAGTCTCCAACCCCATGCTCCCGACGCGCCAGTCGTGACCGCCGGGCACCTCGCGGTACTGCACGCTCAATCCGGCTCGCTGCGCCGCCGCGACGACCTGCTGAGCTTGCGGCCGGTACAGCGCGTCCCCCGTACCGGCCACGAGGAACCCGGACACCGACGGGTAGTGGTTCCGCGCCAGCTGATCCAGCGGGTTGACCGCGGCGAACGCGGCGGTATCGCCGCCGAACGCGCCGGTGACGGTACGGGCGCGATCACCCAGCGTCGGGCCGGACTGGCCGGAGATGTCGACGAAGGTCGGGTACACCGACGGCCTGTTCAGCGCCAGCTGCAGCGCACACGTACCGCCCGCCGACGACCCGCCGACCGCCCAGCTGCCGGGAGCGGGATCGACCTGCAGGTGGGCGCGGATCCACGCCGGCACGTCGACGGCCAGGTAGGTCTGGACCCGCCCCAGCCGGGAGTCCAGGCACAGCGGGTTGGCCAGTGCCGAGCCGAGGTCGTCGGGCACCACCACGACGGGGGCCAACCCGCCGTGCGCAGCGGCGAAGCGGTCCATCACCACGGCCAGCTGACCCCCGTCGAGCCAGTCCCGCGGGCTGCCCGGCTGCCCCGCCAGCAGGACGAGCACCGGCAGCTGTGCCCGTGGGGACGCCTGGTAGGCGGGCGGCAGGTACACCCACGCCGGGCGGGCGGCGAAACCGGACACCGGCGCGGGGATCGTCACTTCCGACACGGTGCCTGCCGCGGGCATCCCCGGCGGCGGACGCCACTCCGCATCGAGGATGCCCCCCTGCGGCCTGGTCACCAGCACCGACGCCGCGCGCGTCACCTGCGGAAGGTCGACCTGGTTCGCGGCGGGTAGGCCGAGCAGGGCCCGAACCGTCGGGAACTGCGCGAAATGGACGTTCACCTGGTTGCCCGCGGCGAACACCACCAGCACGGTCGCAACCACGACCTTCAGCCGAGACGCCACGGCACCGGGCATCATCACCACCGCCACGCCTACGCTCGCCGCCAACAGCACGACGCCGGCCGACCACCACACCACCGCGGGGACGGGATCGGGGAACGGGGCCACCACGGCCACGGTGATCATCATGGCGCCCACCGTCGCTGCGGCCGCCAGCCCCAGCCCAACCACCGTCCGCCACCATCTGCGGTCCCGGCGTCGGCTGAGCAGGAACGCCAGCGCGACCCACCCCGCCTCGACCAGGACCGCAGGGATCACCCCGGACGTCAGCGGCCAGTCGAGCACGACGTCACCGACTCGTCCCGGCGGCGGGCGCGCCACCGCCGCGCAGGGTGACAGCGAAGAAGTCGCGCTGGTCGGGGCTGAGGTAGCGGGTAGCAGGCCGCGGCATATCCGGCAGCAGCTTCGTCGCAGCCAACCCGAACGGCGCTCCGGCGGCCGGCTGGAAGCTCGTGAAGCTCACCCAGCCGGGATGGATGTCGAGCTCCATACCGCGCTGCACGCCTGCCGAGACCATCGCCCGGGCCAGCCCGGCCAACGTCAGCATGTCCCCGCCGACGTAGACGAGGTTCCCCGACCGGTCGATGCCGACACCGGAACGCCAGGTGTACTGGAACTGGTTCTTCGCGCTACCCCAGGCACCGCTGGAGTTGTCGGCCAGACCCGGCACCGGCCGGCCCTGATCGATGATGAGGTTCAGGTTCTGCCGCACGGCGGCCACCTGCGGTCCCATCGACACGTCCCTGCCCCACTGCCCCACCGTCAGCCGCCCGGTGGTGTCGATCACCAGAGACGCGGCCCCGTCCCGCATCGCCTTGGCGAGCCTTCCGTCGGCGTAGAAGCCGCCCGCGGTGTCCTTCATCCTCCAGCCCGAGTTGAATGCCGCCAGCAGCGACGAACGCATCTGCGCGGGCACCTGCGCGCCCTCGGGCCAGCCACCGCCGGGATCGCGACTCCCGGCGATCAGATGGGTCGAGGTCAACGACTGGTTGATCCAGGCCACCCCGACGATCTGGCTCGGGTAGGCGGGATCGGGCCGGAAGTAGCCGGTGTACATGGCTGCGACGCCTCCGACCTGCTGGGCGCTGGGCACCCATGCCGCCTCGCCGGGAAGCGGCGCGACGCCGGCCGGTTGCGGCAGGTGTGGAGGCTGCGGCCCGGCCACGGCGACAGGCGTCGTGGCGGGCGCGGGAACGGGCAGCGATCCCGACGGCGGGGCCGTACCGGTCGGCTGGTTGTGGGCGAACCACCAGTTCTCGTCCATGTCGACCAGACCGCCGCCGCCGTGGTCACGCACCCACTCGACGGTGCGCGCCTGCCAGCTGGCGTCCCCTGGGTAC
>JBBQEF010000158.1:0-13009 GCA_038320445.1 Mycobacteriales bacterium | reverse complement strand
CGGGCTTGCCGGGGTAGGCGAAGAAGCCGACCGGCGAGCGGGCCCCGGCCAGCACGAGGTGCCGGGCGCCGCTGAGCTGGTGTACGGCCATGTCGACGAGATAGCCGAGCCGGCCCACCGGCGCGACGCCGGCACCGCGTTCCAGCCGGGCCGGGAACGTCTCGGCCAGCAGCCGGGCCCCGGTGGCGGCGGCGATCCGGTTCGCGGCGGCGAGGCCGTCGGCGCGCGTCGCGTCGCCGCCGACCAGCAGCACGCAGGGCTCGCCCGAGGTGAGCGCGTCGGCGGCGGCCGTGACGGCGTCCGGCTCGGCGGCGGCGCGGGGTGGCACCGGCCGTGGCCCGGCCGTGGCACCGCCGTCGGACCAGCTGACGTCCGCGGGCAGCACGAGCGTCGCGATCATCCCGCCCCGTGCGGCGGCGACGGCGTCCGCCGCGTCGGACCCGACGTCGGCGGCCGACGCGCTGTGGCGCAGCCAGCCCGAGACCGAGCCGGCGACGGCGTCGATGTCGGACTGCAGCGGCGCGTCGTACCGCGCGTGCGTGGTCGCGTGGTCGCCGACCACGTTGACGACCGGGGTACCGGCCCGGCGCGCGTTGTGCAGGTTGGCCAGCCCGTTGCCCAGGCCCGGGCCCAGGTGCAGCAGCGTCGCCGCGGGCCGGCCCGCCATCCGGGCGTAGCCGTCGGCGGCGCCGGTGGCCACGCCCTCGAACAGGGTCAGCACCGCACGCATCTCCGGCACCCCGTCGAGCGCGGCGACGAAGTGCATCTCCGAGGTCCCCGGATTGGCGAAACAGACCTCCACCCCGCTCGCGACGAGGGAGTGCAGGAGGGCGTGCGCCCCGTTCACGGGGTGTTCACGGTCACCGACGTCGTCGGCGACGACACGAGCGTCTGCAGGACGACGCAGTAGCGCTCGGTCAGCTTCATCAGCGTCGCGACCTGGTCGGCGTCCGCCGTCGTGTCGAGCTCGAAGCTCAGCCGGATGTCGCGGAAGCCGACCGGGGCCCCCTTGTCGACGCCGAGCGTGCCGCGGAAGTCGAGGTCGCCCTCGGCGTGCACCGACCCGCTGACGTCGAGCCCGAGCGCGGTGGCGACCGCGCGCAGCGTCACACCGGCGCACGCGACGAGTGCCTCCAGGAGCATGTCGCCCGAGCAGAGCTGGGTGCCGTCCCCGCCGGTGGCGGGGTGCAGGCCGGCCTCGGCCAGCGCGGTGGCGGTGGTGACCCGGCAGGCGATGCCGGAACCGTCGAGCTCGCCGTCGGCCTTGAGGGTGACCAGCGCTGCCGCCGGGTCCGCCTTGTACTGCGCCTTGAGGGGGGCCTGAATATCTTTGAGCACGCCAGCGTCCATGGCGGCCATCGTGCCTCCCGATCGCGCCGCCCGCACCCGCCGGCCCGGCAGTAGTGTCCCGACCGTGCCGACAGCGCCGACGCGCGCGGACGACGACCGCGTCCTCACGATCCCCAACCTGCTCAGCGTGATCCGCCTGGCCGGGGTGCCGCTCTTCCTCTGGCTGCTGCTCGGGCCCCGGCCGGCCGGGTTCGCGCCGCAGGACGTCTGGGCGATCATCGTGCTCGGGATCGGCGGCATCACCGACTGGCTCGACGGCAAGCTGGCCCGGCTGCTCGGGCAGTACAGCCGGCTCGGTGCCCTCCTGGACCCCGCCGTGGACCGCCTCTACATCCTCGCGGCGCTGGTGGCACTCGCCGTGCGGGGGGTCCTGCCGTGGTGGGCCGTGGCCGTGCTGGTGGGCCGCGACCTCGTGCTGGCGCTGTGCGTGCTGGTGTTGCGCCGCCGCGGCTACGGGCCGTTCGTCGTCACCTACCTGGGCAAGGCGGCCACGTTCCTGCTGCTCTACGCGTTCCCGCTGCTGCTGGGCGGGCTGGGGGAGGGCTGGTTCTCCGACGTCTGCCGGCCGCTGGGCTACGCCTTCGCGGTGTGGGGCACGGCGCTCTACCTCTACACCGGTGCGCTGTACGTCGCCGAGTTCGTCCTGGCGCTCCGGCGCCCGTTGCCCACTGGGGACGTGCATCGCGCCACTGGCTAGTCTCCCCGGCGTGATCCCCGAGGACCTGCGGTACACCGAAGCCCACGAGTGGGTGCGCGAGCTCGGCGACGGGGTGGTGCGCATCGGCATCACCGACCACGCCCAGACCCAGCTCGGCGACGTCGTCTTCGTGCAGCTGCCCGACCCCGGCGCCGCCGTGGCGGCGGGCGACGCCATCGGCGAGGTCGAGTCGACCAAGTCGGTCTCCGACATCTACGCGCCGGTCGGCGGCACGGTGGTGGCCGTCAACGACGCGTTGCAGGACAACCCCGAGCTGGTCAACAGCGGGCCCTACGAGGCGGGCTGGATGATCGACGTCCGGCTCGCGGACGGCGCCGCAGCTGCTCCCGCCGACCTGCTGGACGCCGCGGCGTACGGCGCGCTCATCGGCGCCTGACCGGCCCGGAGCCGCCCCGACCGAGGGGGTAGGTTCAGGCGACACACCACCCGGCACCATTTTCAGGAGGAGTCCCCGAGGTGACCACGAACGACGGGTCCGGCGTACCCCCGGAGCGTTCCCCCGAGACCACGTCGGTCTTCCGGGCGGACTTCCTCTCCGAGGCCGAGCCCCCCGCCCAGGACCAGCCGGTCTCCGGTGCCGATGCGCTGCCCGAGGGCGCCGCCCTGCTGGTGGTCAAGCGCGGGCCCAACGCGGGGTCGCGGTTCCTCCTCGACCGCGCGTCCACCAGTGCCGGCCGCCATCCCGACAGCGACATCTTCCTCGACGACGTCACGGTGTCGCGGCGCCACGCGGAGTTCCGCAACGACGGGGGCGAGTTCGTCGTCGTCGACGTCGGCAGCCTCAACGGCACCTACGTCAACCGGGAGCCGGTCGACACGGCCGTGCTCGTGAACGGTGACGAGGTCCAGATCGGGAAGTTCCGGCTGGTGTTCATCACCGGCGCCCGCGGCTGACGTCGCAAGACGGCCGCGGGGGCTGCCTTCGGGACGCTCCGCGACCGGCTGCCGGCCGCTCGCCGCCCGTCCGGAGTCGGGCGGAGGCGGGGCGTGCCGTGTAGCGTCGGACCACAGCAGGACCGTCAGGAGGAGGGAAGCGCATGAGCGAGATGCGCGTCGTGGGCGTCCGGGTCGAACTGCCCGCGAACCAGCCGATCCTCCTGTTGAGGGAGACCAGTGGGGACCGCTATCTGCCGATCTGGATCGGCTCGGTGGAGGCCACTGCGATCGCCCTGGAGCAGCAGGGGGTGAAACCCGCCCGGCCGCTCACCCACGATCTGCTCAAGGACGTGATCTCCGGGTTGGGTCGTCGCCTGGAGCAGGTTCGCATCACCGACCTGCAGGAAGGCACCTTCTTCGCCGAGCTCGTCTTCGACGGAGGGGTGACGGTGTCGGCCCGCCCGAGCGATTCGGTGGCCCTCGCGTTGCGCATCGGGGTGCCGATCCACGCCGAGGAACGCGTCCTCGCGGAAGCCGGGCTGATCATCCCGGACGAGCAGGAGGACGAGGTGGAGAAGTTCCGGGAGTTCCTCGACAGTATTTCCCCCGAGGACTTCCGCGGCGCCCAGCCCTGACGGCCGGGAACCGACACGCCCGTCAACGGGTGAACGGCGCGGCGCGGCGCGTTGACCGGCCGCGTGCCGCCGCTTACGGTCAGCTCCAGCAGGGGCGCCGTCGGGGCAGGTCCCGGGAAGGGAGCTCGGTGGAAGACCCGCCGTCCGGCACGCCCGAGCAGGGCGAGCTCTTCCCCGACCCGCTGCTCGGAGCGGGTCTCGACGGGATGCCCGACCAGCTCGTCGGGTTCCGTGGCCCCACGGCCACCCAGGTCGTCGGCATCACCTACCGCCAGCTCGACTACTGGGCCCGCACCGGGCTCGTCGTGCCGTCGATCCGCGGCGCGGCCGGCTCGGGTTCGCAGCGCCTCTACTCCTTCAAGGACGTGCTGGTCCTGAAGGTCGTCAAGCGGCTGCTCGACGCCGGGGTCTCGCTCCAGAACATCCGCGTCGCCGTCGAGCACCTCCGGCGGCGTGGCATCCGTGATCTCGCGGGCATCACCCTGTTCAGCGACGGTACGACGGTGTACGAGTGCTCCTCGCCGGAGGAGGTCGTCGACCTCCTGCGCGGCGGTCAGGGCGTGTTCGGCATCGCCGTGTCCGGTGCGATGCGCGAGATCAGCGGCTCCATCAAGGACTTCCCGGCGGAGCGGGCCGATGGCGGCAGCGTCGACGAGGCACCCGAGGACGAGCTGTCCCGCCGCCGCACGCGCCGCGCCATCAGCTAGGCGGCGCGTTCCGCGAGACGCTGCCGGTTCACCCCAGGCCGCCGCGCTTCACCAGCTGGGCCGCGATGACGTTGCGCTGGATCTCGTTGGTGCCCTCGCCGACGATCATCAGTGGGGCGTCGCGGAAGTACCGCTCCACGTCGAACTCGGTGGAGTAGCCGTAGCCCCCGTGGATGCGGACGGCGTCCAGGGCCACCTCCATGGCGGTCTCCGAGGCGAACAGCTTGGCCATCCCCGCCTCCATGTCGGCGCGCTGCCCGGCGTCGTGGCGTTCGGCGGCGTACAGGATCAGCTGGCGGGCGGCGGTGATCTTGGTGGCCATGTTCGCGAGATAGTTGCCGATCGACTGGTGGCGCCAGATGGGCTGCCCGAACGACTCGCGGTCCTGCGCGTAGGCGAGCGCGTCGTCGAACGCGGCGCGCGCGACGCCGAGCGCGCGGGCGGCCACCTGGATGCGGCCCGTCTCCAGACCCCTCATCATCTGCGCGAAGCCCCGGCCCTCGACGCCACCCAGCACGGACGTGGCGGGGGTGCGGTAGCCGTCGAAGAGCAGCTCGCACGACTCCACGCCCTTGTAGCCCAGCTTGGGGAGATCCTTCGAGACGGTGAGGCCCGGGCCGTGCTCGACGAGCAGGATCGAGATGCCCCGGTGCTTCGGTTCGGCCGCGGGGTCGGTCTTGCAGAGCAGCGCGATGAGCTGGGAGCGCCGCGAGTTGGTGATCCACGTCTTGGCTCCGTCGATCACGTAGGTGTCGCCGTCGAGCCGGGCCCTGGTGGTCATGGCCTGCAGGTCGGAGCCGCCGCCGGGCTCGGTGAGCGCCATCGTGGCCCGGACCTCACCCGTGGCCATGCGGGGGAGGTAGTGCTGCTTCTGCTCCTCGGTGCCGAACTCCAGCAGCAGCGTGCACACGACGGTGTGCCCGCCCATGGCGCCGGCGAGGCTCATCCAGCCCCGCGCCAGCTCGGCGGTGACGAGCGCGTAGCAGGGCGTCGAGACCGGAGCACCGCCCCAGGGCTCGGGGACGGCGAGACCGAAGATCCCGAGCTCCTTCATCTGCTCGATGAGCTTCTCGGGGTAGGTGTCGGCGTGCTCCAGCTCGCGGACCACCGGCCGGACGTCGCGGTCCACGAACTCCCGGACGACCTCGACGACGGCGTGTTCCTCGGTGCTGAGCTCCACGGCCCCAGCTTAGGCGCGTCCGGGTGGATCTCCAGCCGGCCGCGCGACGCCCGGCCGCCACGGGCTAGAGTGGGGCGCGCAGTCGCCGAACCAGCGCGGGAGAGACCCGGACCTCCGAGCACGGAGCGAGCCGGGCGCCGAAGGAGCAAATCCTCCCCGGAACCTCTCAGGCACCCAGGACCGCGCCGGCGAGACGCCTCTGGAAAGCGATGCCCGCACCACCGGGGCGTCCGCCGACGGGGAAAGCCGCGGGAGCGGTGAATCTCTCAGGCGCCCGGTACCGGGCGGAGACAGAGGGGGAGGGGTAGAGCAGCGCGCCCCCGAGCCTCTGGAGCCCCGTTGTCCGAGCGTCCGTCCCTCCGCGATCTCGAACGCGGCACTCCTTTCGCCGATCGCCACATCGGTCCGCGCCCGGCCGAGCTGGCCACGATGCTGGCCGCGGTCGGCGCCGGGTCCCTCGCCGAGCTGGCGGCCGCGACGGTGCCCGACAGCATCCGCGACGTCGGCACGGAGCCGGTCGCCTCGACGCTGCCGCCCGCTGCGACGGAGACCGAGGTCCTCGACGAGCTCCGGCGCCTCGCCGACCGCAACACCGTGACCGTCCCGATGATCGGCCTGGGCTACTCCGGCACGGTCACACCCGCGGTGATCCGGCGCAACGTCCTGGAGAACCCGGCCTGGTACACCGCCTACACCCCGTACCAGCCCGAGATCAGCCAGGGCCGGCTCGAGGCGTTGCTGACCTTCCAGACCACGGTGTCGGACCTGACCGGGCTGCCGGTCGCCGGTGCGTCGCTGCTCGACGAGGCCACGGCCGCCGCCGAGGCGATGACGCTGCTGCGGCGGGCCGGACGCTCACCGTCGAACCGGTTCGTCGTGGACGCCGACACGCTGCCCCGGACGCTGGCGGTGCTGCAGACCCGCGCCGCGCCGCTGGGTATCGAGCTGGTCGCGGCCAGGGAGTCGCTTCCCGAGGGCGAGTTCTTCGGGGTCCTCCTGTCCTACCCGGGCGCGTCGGGGGCGGTGCGGGACCTGCGCCCGCTGGTCGACGAGGCCCATGCCAGGGGCGCGCTCGTCGCTGTCGCCGCCGACCTGCTCGCGCTGACGCTGCTCACCCCGCCCGGTGAGCTGGGCGCCGACGCCGCGGTGGGCACCACCCAGCGTTTCGGTGTCCCGCTGGGCTTCGGCGGACCGCACGCGGGCTACCTGTCGGTCGGTCAGAAGCACGCCCGCCAGCTGCCGGGCCGCCTGGTGGGGCTCTCCCGCGACGTCGACGGCCACCCCGCGCTGCGGCTGGCGCTGCAGACCCGCGAGCAGCACATCCGCCGGGAGAAGGCGACCTCCAACATCTGCACCGCGCAGGTCCTGCTGGCCGTCGTCGCCGCCTGCTACGCCGTCCACCACGGCCCGGACGGTCTGCGCCGCATCGCGCAGCGGGCCCACCGGATGGCCGCGGTGCTGGCCGCCGGGCTGCGGGCCGGCGGGGTGGAGGTCGTCCACGGGTCGTTCTTCGACACCGTGCAGGCGCGGGTGCCCGGCCGCGCCGAGGCCGTCGCCGACGCCGCGCACGCCGCCGGGATCGCCCTGCGCCGGGTGGACGCCGACACCGTCGGGATCGCGTGCTCGGAGCTGACCACCGTGGCGCACGTCGAGGCGGTCTGGGCCGCCCTCGGGGTCTCCGCCGACGCGTCGGCGCTGGACGCGGTCACCGGCGACGCGCTGCCGCCCGAGCTGGCCCGCACCAGCGACTACCTGACGCATCCGGTGTTCCACGAGCACCGCTCGGAGACGTCGCTGATGCGGTGGCTGCGCCGCCTCGCCGATGCCGACCTCGCCCTCGACCGCACGATGATCCCGTTGGGCTCGTGCACGATGAAGCTCAACGCGGCCACCGAGATGGAGCCGGTGACCTGGCCCGCGTTCGCCGACCTGCACCCGTTCGCCCCCGAGGCCGACACCGCGGGCACGCTGCAGATGATCAGCGACCTGGAGCGGTGGCTCGCCGAGCTCACCGGGTACGCCGCGGTGTCGCTGCAGCCCAACGCGGGCAGCCAGGGCGAGTTCGCCGGGCTGCTGGCCATCGCGGCGTACCACCGCAGCCGCGGTGAGGCTCACCGTGACGTCTGCCTGATCCCGGCCAGCGCGCACGGCACCAACGCCGCGTCGGCCGTGATGGCCGGCCTGAAGGTGGTCGTCGTGGCCACCTCGCCCACCGGCGACGTGGACCTGGCCGACCTGCACGCCAAGATCGGCGAGCACCGGGACGCGCTGGCGGCACTGATGATCACCTACCCGTCCACCCACGGGGTGTTCGAAGCTGCGGTGCGTGACGTGTGCGACGCGGTGCACGAGGCGGGCGGCCAGGTGTACGTCGACGGCGCGAACCTGAACGCGCTGGTCGGGGTGGCCCGGCCGGGAGCGTTCGGCGGCGATGTCAGCCACCTCAACCTGCACAAGACGTTCTGCATCCCGCACGGTGGCGGCGGGCCGGGCGTCGGCCCGGTGGCCGTGGCCGCGCACCTGGCGCCGTTCCTGCCGGACCGGGCCGGAAAGGATGGTCACGGCGTCGGCGCGGTCTCGGGCGCGCCGCACGGCAGCCCGGGCGTGCTGCCGATCTCCTGGGCGTACGTCCGGCTGATGGGCACCGACGGCCTGCGCCGAGCCACCCTGACCGCCATCGCGGCGGCCAACTACGTCGCGAAGCGCCTCGGCGAGCACTTCCCGGTGCTCTACACGGGAGCGGGCGGGCACGTGGCCCACGAGTGCATCCTCGATCTGCGTGGCATCACCAGGGACACGGGCGTCACCGTCGACGACGTGGCCAAGCGCCTCGCCGACTACGGTCTGCACGCCCCGACGATGTCGTTCCCGGTGGCCGGCACGCTGATGGTGGAGCCCACGGAGAGCGAGGACCTCGCCGAGATCGACCGCTTCGTCGACGCCATGATCGGCATCCGCGGCGAGATCGACCGGGTGGCGGCGGGGGACTGGACGGTGGAGGACAACCCGCTGCGCGGCGCCCCGCACACCGCTGCCTGCATCGCCGACAAGTGGGACCACCCCTACAGCCGCGAGCTGGCGGCCTACCCCATGGGCGTGACCCCGGGTGTGCACGACCACAAGGTCTGGCCCCCGGTCCGGCGCGTCGACGGCGCCCACGGCGACCGCAACCTCGTCTGCAGCTGCCCTCCGGTGGCGGCGTACGCGTGACGTTGGCGGGCGGGCCCCCTCCAGCGCCCGCCCGCCACGCACCACGAGCGACGGGCGCGGCCGCCTGATACATCGCCGCCCGAATTGTCGTCGAGCGGTCCCGTCCACAGTGTCAAGCAATCATTGACGCCTGCGAAACGTCGATCACAGATTGACATGACGACACCGCAACGACCACCGCGCCGGGCGTACCGGCCGTGCCGCTCAGTCGGGCAGGACCGCGCCGCACAGCTCGACGAGCCGCGAGCGCAGGGGAGCGGCCCGTTCGGCGAAGCCGGACTGGGCACGGGCGTAGGCGGCGCGCCCGGCAGGCGTCTCGATGCGGACGGGCGGATAGCCGAGGGCGGCCAGATCGTAGGGGCTCGCGCGCATGTCGAGCTCCCGCACGTCGACGGCGAGCGCGAAGCAGTCGGCCAACAGCTCCGACGGGGTGGCCGGAGCGAGCTTGTAGGCCCACTTGTAGAGATCCATGGTGGCGTGCAGGCAGCCCGGCTGCTCGTGCTCGACCTGGTCGGCCCGCTCGGGCACGAGGGCGTTGAGGGGGCGCGCGGCGGCGGTGAAGAAGCGGTACGCGTCGTGGTGGGTGCACTGCACGGGCAGCTGCTCCAGCACAGCGTCGGTGCCGGCGGCGCCCAGCCGCAACGGGACGGCGCCGTGGCGTGGCGCGTCGCTGCGGTAGACCATCGCCCATTCGTGCAGGCCGAAGCAGCCCAGCCGGGGCGCCCGGCCGGCCGTGGCCACGAGCAGCGCCCGCACGAAGCCCGCGGTCGTGGCGATGCGCTGGGGGAGTGCGGCCGGGTCGAGCCGGACGGTCCCGTCTCCGTCGCGCACGTAACCGGGCTGGTCGAGGTAGGTCTCGGCGTCGCGGAGCCGCACCCCCGGTCCGGGATGCCACTGCTCCAGACGGTGCGGGCGCAGCGAGTAGTAGGTGAACAGGAAGTCCATCACCGGGTGCGGTTCACCGACGCGGCGCCGTTCCCGGTGCGGGACGGTCCAGCGCTCGACGCGCATGCGGTGGGTGGCGGCCCTGTCCCGCCACTGCGGCCCGTCGAGCAGCACCTCCACGGCCGCCACCGTACCCAGTCGTGTGAGCCGGCTGCGATCGCCCGACACCCCTGCGCCCTCGACGGTCCGGAGGTCAAGCCCCGCTGCGGGGCCCGCCTGCCTGATGGGTGGCGTCGGAGACCGTGCCCACATAGTGCTCGATGAGGTCCTCCAGCGTCACGAGTCCCACCGTGACGCCGCGGGTGTCGTTGACGCGGCCCATGTGCGCGCCGGCGCGGCGCAGCTCGGCCAGCGCCTCGTCGACGCGGGCCGCGGCCCGCACCTCCGGCAGCGCCCGCACCCGGCCGGGCGGGACCTCGGCTTCGTGGTCGTCGATGAGGTCGAGGATGTCCTTGACGTGCAGGTAGCCGGCGAGGCGCCCGCCGGGGCCGAGTACCGGGAACCGCGAGAATCCGGTGTCGGCCACCACCGCCCCGACATCGCCCACGGTGGGCCGCGCCGGCAGCGTCACCAGCTCCTCGCGCGGCACGAGCACATCGGCCACCGTGGACTCCACCGAGCTGAGCGTGCGTTCCAGGCGCCGCGACTCGTCGTCGTCGAGCAGCCCTTCGCGACCGGACTCGGAGATGAGATCGGCGAGCTCGCCGGAGGTGAACGCGGACTCCAGCTCGTCGCGGGGCTCGACGCCCAGCAGCCGCAGCACGCCGTTCGCCATGATGTTGAACAGCTCGATGAGCGGCCGCATGACCGTGGTGAAGACGAGGAACGGCGGGACGAGCAGGATCGCGGTGCGCTCGGGCCCGGCGATCGCGATGTTCTTCGGCACCATCTCGCCGATCACCATGTGCGCCACCACGACGATCGCCAGCGACAGCGTGAACGCGATCGGCCCGATCACCTCCTCGGGCAGCCCCGCCCAGGTGAACGGCGCCTCGATCAGGTGCGCCACGGCGGGCTCGCCGAGCCGGCCCAGCAGCAGCGAGCAGATCGTGATGCCGAGCTGCGACGCGGCGAGCATGCGCGAGAGGTCACCGCTCGCCCGCAACACGGTGCGCGCGCCCGGCACGCGGGACCGGGCCATCGCGTCGAGCCGGTCGCGGCGGGCCGAGACCAGCGCGAACTCGGCGCCGACGAAGAACGCGTTGGCTCCCAGCAGCGCGACGGCGGCGAGCAGGGCGAGCAGGTCGCTACCCACGGGTGCGCTCCCGGTCCGGCGCGTCGACGGGCCGGTCGGCCGGGGCCGGCCGCGGGCCCTCCGGGACGGACCCGGGCCCGCCCACGGCATCGGGCCGGGCCAGCCGCAGCTCGGCCACGCGGTTGCGGTCGCGGCGCATCACGGTGAGCGTCCACCCGTCGACGATGACGTCGGCGCCGACGTCCGGGATGCGCCCGAGCCGCGCCACGACGAGACCGGCGAGGGTCTCGTAGACACCCTCGGGCATGTCGAAACCCGTGGCCTCGGCCACCTCGTCGTCGCGCAGCAGGCCCGACACCAGCCAGATGCCCCGGCCCAGCGGTCGCACCCGCGCCTGCTCGGCGCGGTCGTGCTCGTCGCGGACCTCTCCGACGATCTCCTCGACGAGGTCCTCCAGCGTGACGATGCCGGCCGTGCCGCCGTACTCGTCGACCACGAGCGCCACCTGCAGGCCCGACTCCCGCAGGCTGGTGAGCAGGGCGTCACCGTCGAGCGACTCCGGGACGGTGGGGACGGGCTGCGTCAGCTCGCGGACGGTGACCCATCCGCGGTCGAGCATCGGCACCCCGAACGCCTGCTTGACGTGGACCACGCCGAGCACCACGTCGGGGTCGTTGTCGTAGACCGGGAAGCGGGAGAACCCGCTCCGGCGCGACAGGGCGACGAGGTCGCCGACGGTGTCGTCCGCATCGAGCGACTCGACGCGCACCCGCGGGGTCATCAGATCCTCCGCCACACGATCGGTGAAGCGCAGCGACCGGTCGAGCAGCGTGGCGGTGCCGGCGTCGAGGGTGCCGTGGCGGGCGCTCGTGCGCACCAGCGAGCTGAGCTCGCGCGGCGAGCGTGCCGAGCGCAGCTCCTCGGCGGGCTCGACGCCCAGACGGCGCACGATCGCGTTGGCCGCGGCGTTGAGCCCGCTGATCAGCCAGCGGAACGTCTGCGCGAAGCCGCTCTGCAGCCAGACGACCGCTCGCGCGACGCGCAGCGGATCGGCGATCGCCAGGTTCTTGGGCACGAGCTCGCCGAACACCATCGACAGGGTGGTGGCCAGCAGCAGGGCCAGCGCGGTGGCGATCCCGCCCGCGATCCCCTCGGAGAGCCCGATCCCGGTGAGTCCCGGCAGGAACAGCGACGCGATCGCGGGCTCGGCCACGTAGCCGGTGACCAGCGTGGTGACGGTGATGCCGAGCTGGCTGCCCGAGAGCTGGAACGACAGCGCCCGGTGCGCCCGCTGCACCCGGCGCGCGGCCCGGTCGCCGCGTTCGGCGACGTGGGCGTCCACCTGGCTGCGCTCCAACGCCGTGAGCGCGAACTCCGACGCCACCGACACGGCGGTGCCGAGCGTCAACGCGACGACGGCGAGCAGGCCGAGCAACGACCAGAGCGTGCTCACGGGGCGCCCACGATGGCGCGACAGCCCGGCTCGGCGGGGCGTGCGGTAGGCACGGGGACGGCTCCTCGAGAAGGGTGCGCCCAGTGTAGGCGCGCACCGTGCGGGCTACCCGACCGCGCCCGGGAGACCGCCTCTCACCGGTCACGGATGAGCCACGCGTCACTCCGTCCGACGGCAACGGCCGGTGGGATCTAGGTTGTCTGCTCATGAACGGCAGCCGTACCGGCGCGCGCGAGGCGTCGTCGCCGTTCGTGGACTTCGACAGGGCGTCCTGGGCGAAGTTGGGGGAGAGCACCCCGCTGCCGCTCACCGCCGAGGAGCTCGAGCGGCTGCGCAGCTTCGGCGACGCGGTGGACCTCGACGAGGTCCGGCACGTCTACCTGCCGCTCTCGCGCCTGCTCACGCTGCACGTCCAGGAGGTCGGGCGGCTCTACCGGGCCTACCGCACGTTCCTCGGGGCGACGGCGGCACGCACGCCGTTCGTCATCGGCATCGCGGGGTCGGTGTCGGTCGGGAAGTCGACCACCGCGCGGTTGTTGCGGTTGCTGCTGGCCCGCTGGCCGCAGCACCCCCGCGTCGAGCTGGTGACCACCGACGGTTTCCTGATGCCCAACGCCGAGCTGGGACGGCGCGGGTTGATGACCCGCAAGGGTGTCCCCGAGTCGTATGACCGGCGCGCGCTCCTGCGCTTCGTCACCGAGGTCAAGGCCGGCCGCGCCGAGGTGACCGCGCCGGTGTAC
>JBBQEF010000157.1:0-13047 GCA_038320445.1 Mycobacteriales bacterium | reverse complement strand
GCCGACGCCGACCTCGAGGGCCGCCGAACCCAGGGCAAGCTCCTCCTCATCCCCTGATCACCGGGGAAGCCGAGGTCAGCTCCAGAGGACGGCGACTGCTGCGGCGAGCACCGCGAGGGCGCCAGCGGCCGTCACGAGCTGTGGGCGCTCGCCCTCACCCTTGCGCACCTTCGCCGCAGCGATCTCGGCACAGGCGGCCACGGCCACCGCGAGCACCAGCTTGACGGCGATCTTGGTGTGGTTGACGTCGCCGTCACCCGCCTCGGCGAACCCGACGAGGGCGAGCCCGGTGACCAGCTGGGCCCGGGCGCCCCAGACGAGGGCCTGCGTCGCGACCCCTCGCGCCACGAACACCGCGCTGCCGACGACGGCCGCCATGCCGAGCAGGTGGGCGAGGACGAACAGGTGCTTCACGAACTCCATGCGCGCCACCCTAGGGCCCGTTCGGTTCAGACGAGACGACGGCCCATCGCCCAGGCGGTGAGCTCGTGGCGGGAGGAGAGCTGCAGCTTGCGAAGCACCGACGACACGTGCGTCTCGACGGTCTTCACCGAGATGAACAGCTCCTTGGCGACCTCCTTGTACTGGTAGCCACGGGCGATGAGGCGCATCACCTCGCGCTCGCGCGCCGACAGGCGGTCGAGCTCCTCGTCGACCTCGGCGATCTCGCCCGCAGCGGCCCCGAAGGCGTCGAGCACGAACCCGGCGAGGCGGGGCGAGAACACCGCGTCACCGTCGGCGACCCGCCGGATCGCGACGAGGAGGTCGCGCGCCCCGATGGTCTTGGTGACATAGCCGCGGGCCCCCGCCCGGATGACGGCGATGACGTCCTCCGCGGCATCGGACACCGACAGCGCGAGGAACCTGACCGGTCGGCCCCCCTCGGTCTCCAGCCCGGGACACCCGCGGATCACGTCACCGCCGCCGCGGCCCGAGCCCCCCGGGAGGTGCACGTCCAGGAGCACCACGTCGGGGCGTTCGCGCCGCACCACGGCGATGGCGGAGTCGACGTCGGGTGCCTCCCCCACGAACTCGCACGCCGGCATCCCGGCACCTCCCATCGCCTCCGAGAGCTCGGCCCGCACCCCGGCACGGAACATCCGGTGGTCGTCGACGAGCACCACACGGACCGTGGCGGGGGCAGGCGCGGGCGTCGGCTTCACGGTCTTCTCGGTCATGGCTGCTCTCCCTCGATCGGTGGAAGCCGCAGCTCCACCTCGGTCCCGTCGTCCAGGCGGCGCACCGTGGCGGTGCCACCGTGGCGTTGCATCCGGCCCAGGATCGACTCACGCACCCCGAGCCGGTCGCCCGGCACCGCGTCGAGGTCGAAGCCCGCCCCGCGGTCGCGCACGAACGCCTCCACGCCGTCGGGCCCGATCTCCACGTAGGCCGTGATCGGCGGCGCACCGTGCCGCGAGGCGTTGAGCAGGGCCTCACGCATCGCCCTGGCCAGGGCGATGCCGTGCGGGCCGTGCGGGCGGTCCCCGGTGACCACCAGGTCGATCGGCACCCCCTGCAGGTCCTCGACCTCGTGGGCGACCTCGGTGACGGCGGACGCGAGGCTGGCCTGCGAGCCCTGCGGCCCGGCGTACAGCCACGAGCGCAGCTCACGCTCCTGGGCTCGGGCGAGGCGCGTGACAGCCGGGGCGTCCCCGGCCTGGCGCTGGATGAGGGCGAGCGTCTGGAGCACGGAGTCGTGCAGGTGGGCGGCGATGTCGGCGCGCTCGGCCTCGACGATGCGTTCCCGCCGCTCCTCCCCCAGGTCGCGCATGAGCCGCAGCCACCACGGGACCGTGATCACCCCGACGCCGACGAGCGCGGCGACGACCGCGAGCAGCGCGAACTGCACCTGCCCCAGCTGGAGCTGTCCGATCAGGAACACCGCGATGCCGACGGCCACGAACACCGCGCCGGCCACCACCCGCAGCACCGCCGTGCGACCCGTGCCCGAGATGCCGCGCGCGCCCGCCGTCCACCGCCTGCGCTGTGCGTCGTCGGCCTCCCGCCACACCACGGCGGCGCCGGCCGCGGCCACGCCGAGCGGGCCGATGATCCAGCCGACCACCGAGTTGCCCAGCGTGGCGACGGCGATCCCGCCGCCGATCCCGAGGGCGGCGAGGCCGAGGGCCTGCTGACGCTCGGCGCGGCCGGGGGCTCGCTCGACGTCCGACCGCTCCTGGCGCACGAAGATCCACAGCAGGCCGTAGGCGAGCACACCGGCCCCGCTGACGCCGGTGAGGATCACGAACGCGGCCCGCACCCACAGCACGTCGACGCCGAGGTGGTCGGCCACCCCACCCGCGACGCCCGCGACGATCCGGCCGTTGCGGCGCCGGACGAGCGACGGGGTGGGGGCCAGGACAGGGCTGTTCACGTCACCCATGGTCACACGCCCGGGAAGCCCCTGACATCGGGGAAAGGTCGGGGGTGGCTCGGGGCGATCCCTGATGGTCCTGCGGCTCGGAGCGCGGCAGTGTCGTCGTCATGAACAGGACCGACGTGCACGGCACGCTCCGTGAGATGTGGGAGACGCGGCCCGCACGGCCGCGTCAGGACAGACAGGTGGCCGGCGTCGCCTCGGCGATCGCCCGCCGCTACGACATCGATCCCGTGCTGGTGCGGATCGGCTTCGTGGTGGCGGCGTTCTCCGGGATCGGCGCCGCGCTCTACATCGCGGGCTGGATCGCCCTGCCGGAGGAGCCGGCGAACCCGGCCGACCCGGTGAAGGCGCGGGTCCCGAAGCCGATCGTCATCATCGGGCTCGTCATCGCCGCCGTGATCAGCATCGGCTCCGTGTTCGGCGACAACCGGGGCATCGTGTTCCCGGCGCTGGCCGTCCTCGCGCTGCTGTTCCTGCTGCACCGCAGCCGGGGTGGGCTGGTCGCGGCCGACACGGCCGGGACCACGGCCACGGTGACGAGCGCGATGCCGCCGGCGCCGGAGCAGGCCGGTCCCTCGCTCGTGAAGGAGCCGGCCGCACCGACACCGCCCGCGTGGGACCCGCTCGGTGCCGCCCCGTTCGCGTGGGATCTCCCCGAGCCGTCCGCTCTGCCCGAGCCCGCCCCACCGCGCCGGCGACGGCTGCCCGTGACCTCGGTGACGCTCGGGGTGGCGCTGCTGGCAGGCGGAGCGACCGCGCTGGCGCTGCTGACGTCGGGCGCCCTCACGCCCGCGGACGTGCCGCTGCTGCTCGGCGTCGGGCTGGCCGTGGTCGGCTTCGGTCTGGTCGTCGGAGCGTTCCTGCGCAGCGGCCGCGGGCTGATCCCGATCGCGATCCTGCTCAGCGCGCTGACCTGGGGTGTCCTCGCCGCTCCCCCGCTGGAACGGTGGGGCACCGACGGGTTCGGTGACCTCAACGTCGCCCCGGCCTCGGTGGCCGAGCTGCAGTCGAGCTACCGGCGCTCGCTGGGCGACATCTCGCTGGACCTGCGCAGGCTCGACCTGTCGGGCGCCGACACGTCGCCGCTGCGGACGTCGGTCTCGCTCGGCGCCGGAGACGTGACGGTGCTGCTGCCGGCGGACGCCGACGTGACGGTGACGGAGTCGGCGCTGGGCGACGTGCGTTTCGGCGGCCGCGAGATGTCGGGGCCGAACTCGCGCCTCGTGGTGACCGACGACCTGGGCGCCGACGGCGTCCGGTCCGGACGCCAGCTCGTCCTCGACCTTGCGACGGGCGCGGGCGATGTGGAGGTGCGTCGTGGCTGATCAGGACGTTGCGCGCAGGCGCGGCCCGGACGTGATCATGCTGCTGGTGGGCCTGCTGACCCTGGGGATGTCGGTCTCGGCCTTCGTCGGGCAGGTACCGAGCTTCTCCGGCTTCGACCCGCGGTGGCTGCTCGCCGGTGGCGCGGCGGTCGTCGGAGTGCTACTCCTGGTGGGGAGCCTCAAGGGGCGACGTACCTGACGAAAAGGGGCCAGGGCCCGGCAGCTGGGGAGCGGACCGGGCCCGTACGGGCCGCACACGGGGAGTGCGCAGCCCAGGCGGAGTGGCATCGGGCGGGGGCCCGGTGCCACTCCCGTCTACGGTGCGGGAACGGGCCCGAGCCCGGCCGTGCGCAGGATCTCCGGCACACCCCGCTCGTAGCCCACCGCCATCACGTGCACACCCGCCACCCCGGGCACGTCGCGCAACGCCGCCACCGTCTCCGCGCAGGCGGCCATCCCCTCCGCGGCGACGCGGTCGGCCGGGACGCCGCGCAACCGCCGTTCGAACGGCCCGGGGATCACGACCCCGGGGATCGCGGCCATGAACTCCAGCGCCCGCAGCGACCGGATCGGCCCGACGCCCGCGAGGACGCCGCAGCGCGTGTCGAGGCCGCGGTCGCGCACCTGCGCCATCCATCCCGCGAACTGTGCGACGTCGAACACGAACTGGGTCTGCACGAACTCCGCGCCGCCGTCCACCTTCTGCTGCAGCCGGTCCGGCACACCGGCGCCGGTGTCGACGGCGCCGAGCAGGAACCGCGGTGCAGGCGCGACCTCCCGCCCCGAGAGCAGCCTGCCCTCCTCGCGCAGCTGCCGGGCGGCGGCCATGAGCGTCTCGGAGCCGAGGTCGAACACGGGAGTGGCGTCCTTGTGGTCGCCGCGTTCGGGCCGGTCGCCGGTCATCAGCACGAGGTTGGGGATGCCCAGGGCCCCAGCTGAGAGCAGGTCGGACTGCAGCGCGATGCGGTTGCGGTCGCGGCAGGTCATCTGCATCACCGGTTCGAGCCCCTCGGCCAGCGCCACGACGCTGCCGGCGAAGCTCGACACCCGCACCTGCGCACCCTGGTTGTCGGTGACGTTGGCGGCGTCCACCCAGTCGCGCAGCAGCGCCGCCGACTCCCGGACCGCCGTCACGTCGGCACCCCGGGGCGGACCGATCTCGGCGGTGACGGCGAACCGCCCGGCGCGCAGGGCGTCGGCGAGCCGCCCCGGAAGATCCGGCGGCAACTCCACTCCAGAGGTCACGCCCCCATCCTCCCGCACGTTCCCGCGCGCGAGTCGGCACGATCCGGTGCGCGAGTCGGCACGATCCCGAGCGCGAGTCGGCACGATCCGGTCGGCCACGCCCCGACGAAAACGCCACATTCGCGCACGAGAACGTCCCGACTCGCGGGCTACTCCCACTCGATCGTGCCGGGCGGCTTGCTCGTGACGTCGAGGACCACGCGGTTCACCGTCGCCACCTCGTTCGTGATGCGCGTGGAGATGCGCTCGAGAACGTCGTAGGGCAGGCGGGTCCAGTCGGCGGTCATCGCGTCCTCGGAGCTGACCGGGCGCAGCACGATCGGGTGGCCGTAGGTGCGGCCGTCGCCCTGGACGCCGACGCTGCGGACGTCGGCGAGCAGTACCACCGGGCACTGCCAGATCGTTCCGTCAAGCCCGGCGGCGGTGAGCTCCTCACGCGCGATCGCGTCGGCGGCGCGCAGGGTCTCCAGCCGGTCGAACGTGACCTCGCCGATGATCCGGATGCCCAGGCCGGGCCCGGGGAACGGCTGGCGCCCGACGATCGTCTCGGGCAGGCCCAGCTCGGCGCCGACCAGACGGACCTCGTCCTTGAACAGCGCCCGCAACGGCTCGACCAGCGCGAACTCGATGTCGTCCGGCAGCCCGCCGACGTTGTGGTGGCTCTTGATGGTGGCGGTGCCCGATCCCCCACCCGACTCGACCACGTCGGGGTAGAGCGTGCCCTGGACGAGGAAGCCCACGTGCTCGTCGGCGGCGACCTCGGCGGTGGCCACCTCGAACACCCGGATGAACTCGCGTCCGATGATCTTGCGCTTGGTCTCCGGGTCGGTGACGCCGGCCAGCGCCGCCAGGAACCGGTCGGCCACGTCGACGGTGTGCAGCTTCGCGCCGGTGGCCGCCACGAAGTCGCGTTCCACCTGCTCCCGCTCACCGCTGCGCAGCAGGCCGTGGTCGACGAAGACGCAGGTCAGCCGGTCGCCGATGGCCCGCTGGACGAGCGCCGCGGCCACGGCCGAGTCGACACCGCCCGAGAGGCCACAGATGGCCCGACCCTCACCCACCTGCTCCCGGACGGCGGCGATCGTGTCGTCGATGATCGAGGAGGTGTTCCAGCCGGTGCCGATCTTCGCGACGTCGTGCAGGAAGCGGCGCAGCACCTCCTGGCCGTGCGGGGAGTGCCCGACCTCGGGGTGGTACTGCACGCCGGCGAGGCAGCGGTCGACGTCCTCGAACGCCGCGACGGCCGCCCGCTCGGACGCCGCCGTGACGGTGAACCCGGGGGGCGCGCTGACCACGGAGTCGCCGTGGCTCATCCACACCGGGTGCCTGCCGGGCAGGCCGGCGTGCAGCGTGCCGGGGTGGTCGGTGACCGTCAGCTCGGTGCGCCCGTACTCGCGCGTGCCGTCGGGGGCGACCTCGCCACCGAGCGCCCGGGCCATCGCCTGGAAGCCGTAGCAGAGCCCGAGCACGGGGATTCCGGCCTCGAACAGCGCGGGGTCGACGGCCGGGGCCCCCTCGGCGTACACGCTGGCCGGGCCTCCGGAGAGGATCACCGCTGCCGGCTTGCGGGCCACGATGTCGGCGACGGACGTCGCGCCCGGCACGATCTCGGAGTAGACCTGCGCCTCGCGCACCCGGCGGGCGATGAGCTGGGCGTACTGGGCGCCGTAGTCGACGACGAGGACGAGGGGCGGCTGCACGTCTCCCAGTTTAGTCGGGGCCGGCGTCGCGGATCTTCACCTCGCCGCCCCGACATCACGGAGGGCCACCACCGCGGCGGAGATGTGCCGAGGATCGGTGTGGAGGGACCCCGTGGGACCGCAGGGACGCCGGGAACGAGGCGCGCGCCTCCATCGTCGGTCTCCTGATCTGCCGCCCGGACCGGGTTGGTCCCTGGCCGGGCCCCTACTGGACGATCCTCAGGTCACGATGTTCCCGACCGTGCAGCCGGACGGAGGATCGAGACCGTCACCCTCACTTGCCCCTCTCCATCGCCCCGGCCATCCTTCACACGGCGGAGACACTCCCCCTGTCGGTCGCCCGTGACGATGGAGCCGACCGCAGAGAGGGCAGAAATATGACGCTGACCATCATCACGGCTCTCGTGCCGGCCGGGCGACCGGGCGAGGAGAACCCGGCATCATGACCATCCGCGTCGCCGTGGAACACCGCACGAGCTACCGCTTCGACCGCCCCGTGGGCATCGGCGCCCACACCGTCCGCCTGCGCCCGGCACCGCACTGCCGCACCCCGATCACCGCGTACTCGCTGCAGGTCGAGCCGAAGAACCACTTCGTCAACTGGCAGCAGGACGCCCACGGCAACCACGTCGCGCGGCTGGTGTTCCCCGAGCCCGCGACCGAGCTGACGATCACCGTCGGGCTGGTCGCGGAGATGACGGTGATCAACCCGTTCGACTTCTTCGTCGAGGAGTACGCCGAGCGGTCGGGCTTCGCCTACCCGCCCGCGCTGGCCGACGACCTGGAGCCCTACCTGCGGCCGGTGGCGGACAACCCGCTCATGACGTCCTGGCTCGCCGACCACCCCGGGCTGACGGCGGCCGGGCAGCCGATCGTCGGCTTCCTCATCGGGCTCAACCGGCAGATCGCGGGTGACGTCGCCTACTCGGTGCGGATGGAGCCCGGCGTCCAGACCCCCGACGTCACGCTCGGGCGGGCGATCGGATCCTGCCGCGACAGCGCGTGGCTGCTGGTGGCGGCGCTGCGCGAGCTGGGGATGGCGGCGCGGTTCGTCTCCGGCTACCTGATCCAGCTGGCCCCCGACGCGGTGCCCGGCGTCCCGGCGCCGAGCTCGGGTGGCGATTCTCGGGACTGCGAGCAGCCCTTCGACCGCGACTTCACCGACCTGCACGCCTGGGCCGAGGTCTACGTGCCCGGTGCCGGCTGGGTCGGGCTGGACGCGACGTCCGGACTGCTCGCGGGCGAGGGCCACATCCCGCTGGCCGCCACCCCGCACCCGCAGCACGCCGCCGCGATCACCGGCACGGTCGACCCGTGCGAGACGACCATGGAGTTCTCCAACGTCGTGCGCCGTGTGCACGAGGACCCCCGCGTCACCCGGCCGTACTCCGAGGCCCAGCGGACGCGGATCAACGCGCTCGGCCGAGCCGTCGACGAGCGGCTCGTCGCCGGTGACGTGCGCCTGACGATGGGCGGCGAGCCGACGTTCGTCGCGAAGGACGACATGGCGTCGGCGCAGTGGACGGTCGCCGCCGACGGCCCCGAGAAGCGCGCGCTCGCCGACGCGCTGGCCGCCAGGCTGTTCGACCACTTCGCCCGCGGCGGCGTCGTGCACCGCGGCCAGGGCAAGTGGTACCCGGGCGAACCGCTGCCACGGTGGCAGACGGCGCTGATCTGGCGCACCGACGGCGCCCCGCTCTGGCGGGATCAGGAACTGCTCGACGAGCCGTCGCGGCCGCCGGTGGTGGTGGCGGGTTCGGACTCGGCGCGCGAGGACGTCGCGCAGCTCATGCGCGGCATCGCCGACGGGCTCGGCATCGAGCCGCACTATGCGCACGCGCTCTACGAGGACCCGCTGCCCCGGATCGCGGCCGAGGCCCGGCTGCCCGACGGCGACCCGCCTGCGCTCGACGTCGACGCGGCCGAGGCCACGCTGGCCGACCGCGACGCCCGCGCCCGGGTGGTCGACCAGCTCGACGCCGACCGCGGCGAGCCCGTCGGGTGGGCGCTGCCGGTGCACCGCACCGAGGACGGCACCGGTTGGGCCACCACCGAGTGGCGCACCCGCCGCGGACGGCTGGTGCTGGTCGGCGGCACATCGCCCGCCGGTCTGCGGCTGCCGCTCTCCTCGATCTCCTGGACGCCGCCGCCGGGCACGATGGAGGCGTCCCGCTTCCGCGAGCTGGCGCCGCTGCCCGCCCGGATCAGCGCCGACGACGCGCCGCCCGCGTCCGTCACCCCCATCGGGGACGCGCCGACCACCGCTCTGTGCGTCGAGGAGCGTGACGGGCACCTGTACGTGTTCCTGCCGCCGCTGGAGGAGTCGGCCGACGCCGCCCTGCTGCTCGCCGTGGTGGAACGGGCCGCGGCGGGCGTCGGCCTGCCGGTCGTGCTGGAGGGCTACCCGCCGCCCGGCGACCCGCGCACCCGCTCGCTGACCGTGACCCCGGACCCGGGCGTGATCGAAGTCAACGTGCACCCGGCCGGGTCGTGGGACGAGCTCGTGGACATCACCGAGACCCTGCACCGCTGCGCGCACGAGGTGGGGCTGTCCGCCGAGACGTTCACCCTCGACGGCACGCACACCGGCACCGGCGGCGGGAACCACATCACGATCGGCGGCTCCACCCCGAAGGACTCGCCGCTGCTGCGCCGCCCTGACCTGCTGGTCTCGATGCTGACGTGCTGGCAGCGCCACCCGTCGCTGTCGTACCTGTTCAGCGGCCGGTTCATCGGCCCGACGAGCCAGGCGCCGCGCGTCGACGAGGGCCGGCACGAGACGCTCTACGAGCTGGAGATCGCGTTCGCCGAGCTGGCGCGCCTCGGCGACGACGCCCGACCGTGGCAGGTCGACCGCGCGCTGCGCCACCTGCTCACCGACATCACCGGCAACACCCACCGCTCCGAGTTCTGCATCGACAAGCTGTTCAGCCCCGACTCCGAACGCGGCCGGCTGGGGCTGCTGGAGCTGCGCGGGTTCGAGATGCCGCCGCACCCGGACATGGCGCTGGTGCAGGCGCTGCTGGTGCGCTCGCTCGTCGCGCGGTTCTGGGAGACGCCCTACACCGGCACGCTGGTGCGCTGGGGCACCCGGCTGCACGACGCGTTCCTGCTGCCCGCGTTCGTGGCCGCCGACATCGCGGAGGTCGTCGCCGACCTGAACGACCACGGGATCGCGTTCGAGCAGTCCTGGCTCGACCCGTTCCTGGAGTTCCGCTACCCGCGGCTGGGCTCCGTCGAGGTCGCCGGCATCACGATGGAGCTGCGCGGCGCGATCGAGCCCTGGCACGTCCTGGGCGAGGAGATGGCCTCCGGCGGCGTCGCGCGGTACGTCGACTCGTCGGTGGAACGGGTGCAGGTGCGCGTCACGGGCGCGCTGGCCGACCGCTACGCCGTCACGTGCAACGGCGTGCCCGTGCCGCTGCACCCGGCGGGATCGGGCGACGGGCTGGTGGCGGGGGTCCGGTTCCGCGCCTGGGCGCCGCCCTCGGCGCTGCACCCGACCATCGGGGTGCACTCACCGCTCGTGTTCGATCTCGTCGACCGCTGGAACGGCCGGTCGGTGGGCGGCTGCACGTACCACGTCGTGCACCCGGGGGGCCGCAACTACGAGACCTACCCTGTCAACGCCAAGGAGGCCGAGGCGCGCCGAGGCGCCCGGTTCACCCCGTACGGGCACTCCCCCGGCCCGGTCGACACCTCGACGTGGCAGCCTGGACAGGTGAACAGCGAGTACCCCCGCACGCTGGACCTGCGGCGGGCGGCGGCGATGCCGTGACCGCCGTCACGGCAGGGGTGGTGCAGCGCTACCCCGCAGGACCGCACGACGAGATGCTCGACGCGGACGGTGGGGTGCGGGAGGCGTGGGGCGACATCGCCTCGCTGCTCGGCCGCGCCGGCCCCGACGGGCTCGCCGCCCGCGACGCGCACGCCCGGAAGCTGGTGGCCGACGACGGCGTGGGCTACCGGCCGCCCGGCGGGGAGGCCGAGCAGCCGTGGGCGCTCGACCCGGTGCCACTCATGCTCGGCGCCGACGAGTGGACCGCTCTGGAGACGGGCGTCGCGCAGCGCGCCGAGCTGCTCGACCGCCTGCTGTCGGACCTCTACGGCCCCCGGCTGACCCTGCGCACCGGGCTGCTGCCGCCCGAGGTCGTGCTCGGCCACGAGGGGTACGTGCGCGGCTGGGCCCGTGCCCCGGGCGCGCCACCCCGCCGCGAGCTGTTCCTGGCCGGCACCGACCTCGCCCGCACCCCCGACGGCTGGTACGTGGTGGGTGACCGCGTGCAGGCCCCGTCCGGTGCGGGGTACGCGATGGCCAACCGCCGGGTCGTCGCCCGCGTGCTCGCGGCGGTGCACCGGCAGTCGCGCATCCAGCGGCTGCGCCCCTTCTTCGACGCCGTGCGCCGCGGCCTGGAGGAGCTCACCCCGGACCGCGTCCCCCACGTCGTGCTGCTCACCCCGGGGCCGCAGAGCGAGACGGCGTTCGAGCAGGCCCTCCTGTCGTCCGAGCTGGGGTTCCCGCTCGTGCTGGGCTCGGAGCTGTCGGTCCACGACGGGCGGGTGTGGCAGCGGACGCTGGGCAGGCTCGAACCCGTCGACGTCATCCTGCGCCGCGTCGACGCCGCCTGGTGCGATCCGCTCGACCTGCGGGCCGGCTCCCAGCTGGGCGTGCCCGGCCTGGTCGAGGCCGCGCGGCGGGGCGCGGTGGCGGTGGTCAACGGGCTGGGCAGCGGCGTCGCCGAGAACCCCGGCCTGCTCCCGTTCCTCCCGGCGCTCGCCGACGCCCTGCTCGACGAACCGCTGGCGCTGCCCGTCGCGTCCACGTGGTGGTGCGGCGATCCGGTGAGCCGCGCGCACGTCCTCGCCCGGATGCCGGAGCTGCTGATCAAGCCGATCGCGCGGTCCGAGGGGCGCGTGACGATGATCGGCGCCGAGCTGACGGGCGAGCAGCGCGAGGTGCTGGCCGCGCGGATCGAGGCCGAGCCGCACGCCTGGGTCGGGCAGGAGCAGCTGGTCCCCAGCACGATCCCGGTGATCGGACCCGGTGGCGACCTGGACGCGCGGCCGTTCTCGCTGCGCACCTTCGCCGTCGCCGAGGGCGGCCGCTTCCACGTCCTCGCCGGGGGCATCGCGCAGGCGGCGGTCGAGCCGGGGCACGGGCGGCCGCTGCTGAAGATGGGCGCGGGCACCGTCTCGAAGGACGTGTGGGTGCTGGGGTCGCGGCCGATCACCGTGCCCCTGCCGCCCGCGGTCACGCCCGCGGCCGCCGGTGTGCTCAGCGCCCGCGTCGCCGCCGACCTGTTCTGGCTCGGCCGCTACGCCGAGCGGGCCGAGGGCACCGCGCGGCTCCTGCGCGCCGTCGCCGACCGGTGGGGCGATTTCCAGACCACCCCGGAACCCGCGGGCGGCCACGCGCTGGCGACGTTGCTGCGCGCCACCACGGCCGTCACCCTCACCGCGCCGGGGTTCGCCGACGCCTCCGATCCGGCCCCTGAGCTGCTCTCCCTGCTCACCGACCGGTCCCGGCCCGGCACCCTGGCCTACGCCGTGCACCGCCTCACCGGTGCCGCGCAGGCCGTCCGCGAGCAGCTCCCCACCGACACGTGGTTCGTGCTGAGCCGGCTGGAAGGGGTGCTGCGCGAGCTCGCCGAGGCCGCCGGGATCACCACGGACATCTCCGGAGCCCTGTCCCGCGTCCTGGAGGGCCTGCTGGCGCTGGCCGGGCTGACCGCCGAGAGCCACGTCCGTGACGCCGGCTGGTGCCTGCTCGACGCGGGACGGCGGGTGGAGCGCGCCCAGCACGTCACCGCGCTGCTGACCGCCACGCTGTGCGAACCCCCGGCCCCCGCGGCCGCCGACGAGCTGGTCGTCGAGTCGGTGCTGATCACCGCGGAGAGCGTCATCACCTACCGCCGGCGGCACCGCAGCGGCATCGACGCCGTGCTGGAGCTGCTGCTCGTCGACCGTGCCAACCCTCGCGCGGTCGGCCACCAGCTCGAGCGCCTGCGCGCCGACGTCGCCGGCGTCCCCGGCCCGGACGGCGGGGTCGACACCGCGCTCGCGGCCCTCGACCTGCGGCTCGCCACGGCCGACCCGGCCGCGCTGGCCCGGCGCGGGCCCGACGGCACCCGTGAGGACCTGCGCGCGCTGCTCCTCGGGCTCGACCACGACCTGCTGTGGTTCGCCGAGGTGCTCGAACGCGGCCGGTTCGCGCCCGGCCTACCGGCGCGTCCGCTGGGACCGGTGGCGATATGACGCCACCGGCACCCGGGGAGCGTTCCGCATGACCAGGACCTACCGCGTCAGCCACCGCACCACCTACCGCTACGACGGCGACGTCTCGGCCAGCTTCGGCCGCGCCCACCTGCTGCCCCGCGAAGGCCCCGGCCAGTCCATC
>JBBQEF010000156.1:0-13111 GCA_038320445.1 Mycobacteriales bacterium | reverse complement strand
TGAGAAGGACTTGTTCACGGCCTCCATGACTGTCGCCGGGTCGATGTCGTACGACACGCAGATCGGCGGCCACACGACCGCGCCGACGCTTCAGATCCAGTCCATACAGGTCACCGGTCACGCTGGTTGAGCACAGTCGATAGTCGCGGCTGCCGCCCAGGAGCTCCGCGGGGTCGTGCTGTGCCGAGATGACACCGGGAGGCAGGGTGGGCGGCGCCGTGTGTGAGACCACATCTGTGTCACGACGGAGTCCAGGTACTCAGTGCAACGAGGAACGACGCTGACCGACGAGTGGGGTTCTCGCTGGTCAGCGCCGTCGACAGCGCCTGGGTCAGGCAGCCTGCTTGGTCTCCCAGAAGATCTTGTCGATCTGGGCGATCAGGCCGAGGAGCTCCTCGCCCGACTTCGGGTCGTTGGAGGCCTTCGTGCCGCCGGCGCCCGCGGCCTTGGTGGCCTTGTTGAACAGCTCGTGCAGCTCCGGGTACTTCTCGAAGTGCGGAGGCTTGAAGTAGTCGGTCCACAGCACCCACAGGTGGTGCTTGACCAGGTCGGAGCGCTGCTCCTTGATGTCGATCGCCCGAGCGCGGAAGGCCGGGTCCTCGTTGGCCTGGTACTTCTCCTGGATGGCCTTGACCGACTCGGCCTCGATCCGTGCCTGAGCCGGGTCGTACACGCCGCAGGGGAGGTCGCAGTGAGCGGTGGCCTCCAGCCGCGGGCGGAGAATGCGGGACAGCATCCGCACGGGTCCTCCCTGGTTGGTGATCTTCTTCTGGCTGGTTCGACACTACTCCCGGACGATCCGGCAGGCTGGGTGGCAAGGAGGACGTGTGCGCTGGCGCAGAGTGGGGGTCCGAGGCCCCTCGATGTCGCCCACCCTCTCCGACGGCGACGTGGTGCTCGCCCGCTTCGGTGCGGTCCCGCAGCTCGACGACGTGGTGCTCGTCCGCTGGGCGGAGCGCCCCGGGCAGCTGTCGGTGAAGCGGGCGGAGCATCCGGCGGACGGGGGTTGGTGGGTGCTGGGCGACAACCCCGACGGCAGCACCGACTCGCGCACCCTGGGCGCGGCGGAGGTGGTGGCAGTGGTGCGGTGGCGCGCGTACCCGCGTCCGCGTCGTCTGTGACGACCGTGCAGACCGCGTTGTCGTGGTGCAGACCGCAGAACCTCTGCACGGCGACCACCAGGTCTGCACGGTTCGCGTGAGACGGCTCGCGTCGCGTCCGCTGCCGGGTCGCGTTAATCTCGGCTCGTACCCGACTGCCCTCTCGTCGACGCGTCGCCCTATCCGGCGGTGCTGTCCTCGAACGGCGTCCGGCACCGACGGGCCCACACCGCGGCCCCGGTGCACGGCGAGCAACCTGCCCGAGCACCGCATCTGGAGTCCCGCCATGACGATCCTCCCCGACCTCGCCCTGCCCACCTCGCAGGAGATCTTCGACGCCCACCGCGGCGGCAAGCTCGCCACCGGCCTCACGGCCCCGCTGGACAACGCGCGCGACCTCGCCATCGCCTACACCCCGGGGGTGGCCGAGGTGAGCCGCGCCATCGCCGCGGACCCCGGCGCCGCGGCGCG
Organism: Mycobacteriales bacterium; assembly: GCA_038320445.1. Taxonomy (GTDB): domain Bacteria; phylum Actinomycetota; class Actinomycetes; order Mycobacteriales; family Pseudonocardiaceae; genus Pseudonocardia. The sequence goes on along the minus strand of JBBQEF010000156.1, from coordinate 11,540 downwards.
TTACACGTGGGCGAACCGGCTCGTCGCCGTCGTCAGCGACGGGACGGCCGTGCTGGGCCTGGGCGACCTCGGCCCGCGGGCCGCGCTGCCGGTGATGGAGGGCAAGTCGGCGCTGTTCAAGGCCTTCGGCGGGCTCGACTCCATCCCGATCGTGCTCGACACCACCGACGTCGACGAGATCGTCGAGACGATGGTCCGGCTGCGGCCGAGCTTCGGCGCGGTCAACCTGGAGGACGTCTCCGCGCCGCGGTGCTTCGAGCTGGAGCGGCGCCTGATCGAGGCGCTGGACTGCCCGGTGATGCACGACGACCAGCACGGCACGGCCATCGTGCTGCTCGCAGCGTTGCGCGGGGCCGCAGCGGTGCAGGGCAGGCCGCTCACGGGCCTGCGTGTCGTCGTCTCCGGAGCGGGTGCGGCGGGGGTGGCGTGCGCGCGGATCCTGCTCGCGGCCGGGGTCGGTGACGTCGTCGTGCTGGACTCGCGCGGGGTGCTCGACGCCCGTCGCGGCGGGGAGAAGGCGCGCCTCGCGGCGGCGTCCAACCCGCGCGGTGTCGTCGGCGGCCCGGCGGAGGCCCTCGCCGGGGCGGACGTGTTCGTCGGGCTGTCGAGCGCGCAGCTGCCGGAGGAGCTGCTGGCCCGGATGGCACCCGGGGCGATCGTGTTCGCGCTGTCCAACCCCGATCCCGAGGTCCACCCGGACGTGGCGGCGCGGCACGCCGCCATCGTCGCCACCGGGCGCAGCGACTTCCCCAACCAGATCAACAACGTGCTCGCGTTCCCCGGGGTGTTCCGCGGCGCGCTCGACGCGGGCGCGCGGCGGATCACGGAGGCGATGAAGCTGGCCGCCGCCGATGCGATCTTCGACGTCGCGCGCGACGACCTGGCCGCCGACCGGATCGTGCCCAGCCCGTTCGACCCGCGTGTCGCGCCCGCCGTGTCGCAGGCCGTCGCAGCGGCGTCGGGGCAGCCGTCCTGACTCGGAGTCACCTCCACCTGGGCCTTTCCTGCGGCGTCGGCCGGTGGTCGGCCCGATCGTCACGGAGCGTGCTGACCAGGTCGTTCACTCACTCGGGTCGCGCAGGCCGATCGGGCAGCGCGACCGGATCGTGTGGCGGCACCGGTCGTTGAGCCGTGTGAGGCACCACGCCACACGCTCAGGAGGTCCCGTGACACAGCTCGGCGAGGACGCGGCCACCGAGCCGAACGGGGCCGTGGCCGTCCCGCCCGACGCCGTCGCGCGCGCCGATCTGCGCCGCGCCCGGCAGGCCGTGCTCGGTGGCGGGGCCGATCCGCGGTCGGTGCGCTTCGCCTCCCGGCTCGCCCACGCCGTGTCCGACGGCCACGACGTCGCCGTGCTGGGCGTCGTCGACCCGGTCGACGAGGCCGACGGGTGGGGCGCGACGCGGGTCCTGCCCGCACTGCGCGAGGTGGTGTTCGGCGTCCGCTCGGAGTCGGGCCCGGAGTCGCTCCGCCTGCCCACCGCTCCGGCCGCGCTGTGCGACCGGTCGGACCGCATCGTGCGGGCCAACGACGCGCTGGGACGGCTGGTCGGCAGCGAGGGCGACCTGGCCGGCACCCGCATGGACCAGCTCGTGGTCGGCCCCGACGTGGACGCGCGGCTCGCGCGGCCCGACGGCCGGCTGGTGCGCATCCGCGTCGTCCGGTGGGACCTGCCCGCGGACGACCTCTCGGCCGTGGTCCTCGTGGAGCTGGGCGAGGTGTCTGCCGGCCCGGGTCGCACCGCCGACCGCGACTGGACGGCGGAGCTGGAGCGGCTCGCCCGGGTCGGGACGTGGAGCTTCGAGCTCGCCACCGCAACGCTGCACCGCAGCGACACGCTCGAGGAGCTGTACGCCGCCGTCGGGCTGGTCCCCGACTCGCCGGAGGCCGGTCCGGTGGAGGGCGAGCAGGTCGCACTGCTCTGCGGGGGGCTGCGGACCGGGCTCGGCAACGGAGCGCTCGACGGCGGGCACCACGCCGAGCTGCGGCTGGCCGGTGAGGTGCTGCTGAGCTGCCGCGCCGAGGTCGAGTACGCGCAGGACGGCACGCCCGTCCGCCTGGTCGGCGTGGTGCGCGACGTGAGCGCGGGGTACCGCGACCGCAGCGCGCAGCGCGCGGCCGCCGACCGCGCCCGGAACGCGGCGCAGCGGTTCGCCGACCTGATGGCGCTGGTGCCCGGCGGCGTCGCGCTGATCGACGCCTCGGGCCGCACCGTGGACGCCAACGCCGGCCTGTGCGCGTTGCTGGACATGCCCCTGGAGCGGCTGCGGGGGATGCCGGCCGGCCTCATGGCCGCCGACGTGCCGGTCGACGTCGCCGGCCACGAGCGCCCCGAGTGGCTGCGTCACGTGCCGCCGGGAGCGCCGTTCGGCTACCGCGTGGACGTCGCGCCGCTGCGCCGTGGCGACGGCACGACGGTGTGGTGCGAGCTGGGCGTCTCGGTCACCTCGGCCGACGACGGGAGCTGGCTCTGGCTGGTGGTGTGCACCGACGTCTCCGAGCGGCGGCGCGCCGCGGAGCTGCTGCGCTGCGCCGGGACCATCGACGAGCTGACCAGGCTGCCCAACCGGGCCGCGAGTCTGGAGCTGGTGGACCGGCTCCTCGCCGGGCCCGGCCGGGACCGGGTGGCGGTGGTGTGCGGCGACCTGGACGACTTCCAGCGCGTCAACTCCTCGCTCGGCCACGAGGCCGGTGACGAGCTGCTCGTGTCGCTCGCCGGACGGTTGCAGCGCGAGCTGCCGGTGGGCTGCACGGCCGCGCGCCTCTCGGGCGACGAGTTCGTGGTGATCTGCGCCGACCACGCCGAGGTCGGGGGCCCCGACCAGCTCGCCCGCCTGGTGGCCGACCTGCTGCGCACCACGCTCACGGTGTGCGGCCGTCCCGTGCAGATGACGGCGTCGGTGGGGCTCGCCACGCCCGTGCCCAGCGGTGAGGTGCGGGCCGCGGACCTGCTGCGGTTCGCCGAGGTCGCCATGCACGACGCCAAGCGCAGGCAGTGCCGCGGAGGGATCGGCATGGCCACCGACGGCGTCGTCAGCTCGGCGACACGCGCGCTGGAGCTGGAGGCGGAGCTGCAGGCCGCGATCGAGGGCGACGGGCTGGTGCTGGAGTACCAGCCCGTCGTCGGGCCGGACGGCACCGTGCTCAGTGCCGAGGCCCTGGTGCGCTGGCCGCACCCGGAGCGCGGGGTGATCGCTCCCGGGGACTTCCTGCCGGTGGCCCAGCGCAGCGGGCTGCTGCGCGACCTCGACCTGTGGGTGCTGCGCACGGCCGTCACGGAGGCCGTGACGTGGCCCGCGCACCGCGGCCGCCGTCCCGCGGTCGCGGTGAACCTCGCCGGGCTGCTCCCGGGCGACACCGACTTCCTGGCCGCCGTCACCGCCGTCGTCGAGGGCAGCGGCCTGCCGTGGGACCGGCTGGTGCTGGAGCTGGTCGAGACCAGCCTCGTCGCGCTGCCGCCGCACGCGCTGGCCGCCATGGACTCGCTGGTGCGCCGCGGCGTCCGCTTCGCCGTCGACGACTTCGGCACCGGGTACTCGTCGCTCGCCCGGCTCAAGGAGCTCCCCGCCCAGACGGTGAAGATCGACCGGGCGTTCGTGACGGGCGTCTCCGAGGACGGGGTCGACTTCGCCGTGGCGCGCGCGGTCGTCGACATGGCGCGGGCGATGGGCCGCGCGACCGTCGCCGAGGGAGTGGAGACCGCCGAGCAGTTCCACGTGCTGCGCGGCATCGGCGTGGACGCCTATCAGGGGTGGCTGTTCGCCCGCCCGCTGCCACCGGAGGCCCTGCGCGCCACGCTCGACGGCGGCCGGCTGGCGACGCCCGCGGCCCGGGTCGAGGGTCTCTAACCGATCACGGCCGCTGAAGTTGTCGGCCCCACGGGATAGCCTCGTTCCCACTGCGGCGACCGGCAAGGGGTCGCCGGTGAACGCGGGGGTCCCTGGATGATCGAGTTCCGGGACGTGACCAAGCGCTTCCCTGATGGCACCGTCGCCGTCGACCATCTCGATCTCACCGTCGACGCCGGCAGGATCACGGTGTTCGTCGGCCCCTCGGGATGCGGCAAGACCACGTCGCTACGCATGATCAACCGAATGATCGACGTGTCGGACGGCACGATCGAGGTGGACGGCCGCGACATCGGCTCCGTCGATGCCGCCGAGCTGCGCCGCGGCATCGGCTACGTGATCCAGCAGGCCGGCCTGTTCCCGCACCGCACCATCCTGGACAACATCGCCACGGTCCCGCTGCTGCTGGGATGGAACAAGAGCAAGGCCCGCACGCGCGCCGCGGAGCTGATGGAGACCGTCGGCCTCGCGCCGGAGATGGCCAGGCGCTACCCCACGCAGCTCTCCGGTGGCCAGCAGCAGCGCGTCGGGGTGGCCCGCGCGCTCGCGGCCGATCCGCCGGTGCTGTTGATGGACGAGCCGTTCAGCGCCGTCGACCCGGTGGTCCGCGAGAGCCTGCAGGACGAGCTGCTGCGCCTGCAGGCCGAGCTGGGCAAGACCATCGTGTTCGTCACCCACGACATCGACGAGGCCGTGAAGCTCGGCGACAAGGTGGCGGTGTTCCGCACCGGCGGGGTGCTCGCGCAGTACGACGAGCCGGGCACGCTGCTCTCCCGCCCCGCCGACGACTTCGTCGACGGCTTCGTGGGGCGCGACCGCGGCTACCGCGGTCTCGGGTTCCTGTCCTCGGCCGAGCTGCCGCTGGGCGAGCTGCGCACCGTCACGCTCGGCGATCCGGCACCCGACGGGCCGGGCTGGACGCTCGTCGTCGACGCCGAACGACGCCCGCAGGGGTGGCTCAACGGGGGCTCCGGGCCCGTCGGGACCGATCACCTGGTGCCCGGCGGTTCGCTCTACGACGTGGCGTCGGGATCGCTGCGCAGCGCCCTCGACGCGGCGCTGTCGTCGCCGTCCGGGCAGGGCGTGGCGATCGACGGCGACGGTGCCGTGGCCGGCTCGATCCGCGCCGACGACGTGCTGCGCGCCCTCGACGGCGCCCGCCACGACGACACCGCGGCATAGGGCGCACGATGGTCTGGAACTGGATCCCGCGCAACGCCGGGATGATCCTCGGGCTGCTCGGCCAGCACGTGCTGCTCTCGCTGATCCCCGTGGTGGTCGGGCTCGTCTTCGCGGTGCCGCTGGGGTGGCTGGCCAATCGCTCGACGGGCATGCGCGCGGTGCTGGTGCCCGCCGCGGGCCTGCTCTACACGATCCCGTCGCTGGCGCTGTTCATCCTGCTGCCCGGCCTGCTGGGCACCCGGATCCTGGATCCGGTCAACATCGTGGTCGCACTGTCGATCTACACGATCGCCCTGCTCGTCCGGTCCATCGCCGACGCGCTGGCCGCCGTGCCGTCGATGGTGGTGGCCGCGGCCACGGCGATGGGATTCCGGGTCGGACGGCGGTTCCTGTCCGTCGAGCTGCCGCTGGCGGTCCCGGTGCTGATCGCCGGACTGCGGGTGGCCACCGTCTCGAACATCAGCCTGGTCAGCGTCGGCGCACTGATCGGCGTCGGGGGCCTCGGCGGGCTGTTCACCGACGGCTTCCAGCGTGATTTCCCCACGGAGATCATCACGGGGATCGTGCTGATCGTCGCGCTCGCTCTCGTCGCCGACGGCCTGCTGCTCGGGCTCGGCCGGCTGGTCACCCCCTGGGCCCGGGCCGGCGAGCGGAGCAGGGCATGAACCTCGTCACCCAGGTCGTCGCCTGGCTCTCCGATCCCGCCCACTGGAGCGGGCCGGGCGGCATCCCCACCCGCCTCGTGGAGCACCTGTTCTACAGCGGCCTCGCGCTGCTGCTCGCCCTCGTCGTGGCGCTGCCGCTCGGGATGGTCGTCGGGCACACCGGGCGGGGAGGCTTCGTGCTCGTCGGCGCGGCCAACGGCCTGCGGGCGCTGCCCGAGCTCGGCCTGCTCATCCTGCTCGTCATCCTGATGGGGATCGGGCTGCTGCCCGTCACCATCGCGCTGGCCGTCCTCGCCGTACCGGCGATGCTCGCCGGCACGTACGCGGGCGTCCGCAACGTCGACCGGTCCGTCATCGACGCGGCCCGCGGCATGGGCATGCGCGGCCCGCAGGTGCTGGTCAAGGTCGAGCTGCCCAACGCCCTGCCCCTGATCCTGGGTGGCGTCCGCGGCGCCACCCTGCAGGTGATCGCCACCACGGCGGTCGCCGCCTACGTGAGCTTCGGCGGCTTCGGCCGCTACCTCATCGACGGCCTGCGCCAGCAGGACTACCCGCAGATGGCCGCGGGCGCGATCCTCGTCGCTGCCCTCGCCCTGCTCGTCGAGGGCGTGCTGGCGCTGGTCCAGCGCGCCGTCGTCTCACCCGGACTGCGCTCGGGCGGCGGCGCACGCCGGTCCCCGACCGCCGACGCCGTCCGCTCCGAACCGGAGGCCGTCCCGACGGCCCCCACGTCCCCCGCCCCCCACCTCGCTGGAGCAGATCGATGAAACGCATCACCACCGTTCTCGCGGGCGCCGCCGCCCTGGCGCTCCTCGCCGCATGCGGGGGAGGAGGGGGCGGCGATCCCCTCTCGTCCGGCTCGGGTGGCGGCGGTTCCGCCGCTGCCGGCGCACCCATCAAGGTCAGCTCGGCCGATTTCCCCGAGAACCGCCTGCTGGCCGAGATCTACGCCCAGGCGCTGGAGGGCAAGGGGGCCAAGGTCGAGCGCAACTTCGGCATCGGGGCCCGCGAGGTCTACTTCAAGGGCCTCACCGACGGGTCCATCGACCTGGTCCCCGATTACACCGGCGTGCTGCTGCAGTACATCGACAAGACCGCCACGGCCACCGCGCCCGACGAGGTCTACACCGCGTTGCAGGGGAAGGTGCCCGCGCCGCTGACCGTCCTGGACAAGTCGGCCGCCGAGGACAAGGACGCGATCGTCGTCACCGCCGCCACGGCCGCGAAGTACGGCAACTCGCTCGACGCCGTCGCCAAGTCCTGCGGGGAGCTGGTGTTCGGCGGCCCGCCGGAGTTCCAGACCCGGCCCGACGGCCTGCCCGGCCTGGTGAAGACCTACAGCTGCACGTTCAAGGAGTTCCGGGCGCTCGACACGGGCGGCCCCCTCACGGTGAAGGCGCTCGAGGACGGCACCATCCAGGCCGCCGACCTGTTCACCACCGATCCCACGATCAAGGACAAGGGCTTCGTCGAGCTGGCCGACCCGAAGAACAACTTCGCCTCCCAGAACGTCGTGCCACTGATCAACAAGGCGAAGGCGACACCGGAGGTCACGGCCGCGCTGAACGCCGTCTCGGCGAAGCTCACCACCGACGGTCTCACCGACCTGCTCCGGCAGCTGAGCGCGCCCGACAAGCCCAACGTCGACACGGTGGCCAAGGGCTGGCTGTCGGCCAACGGGCTCTGAACCACGCATGACGGTGGTCGGCGAGGTCGCGGGGATGCGCCGCTACCCGGTCAAGTCGATGCTCGGCGAGGAGGTGGCCGAGCTCGTGCTCGGCACGGGCGGGGTGGCGGGCGACCGCGCGCTGGCCCTGCTCGATGTGGCGACCGGACGGGTGGCCACCGCCAAGCATCCGCGGCTGTGGCGCGGGCTGCTGCAGTTCAGCGCCGTCCTCGACGGCGCGGCCGTGCGGATCACGCTCCCGGACGGCCGCGTGGTCGGTTCCGACGACGCCGGTGTCGACGGCGTGCTGTCCGCGGCGATCGGCCGCAGCGTGCATCTCGTGGGCGTCCGGCCCGCGGGGGCGACCGTGGAGCGGCCTGCGCCCGAGGACGTGCTCGAGCACGGCGTCGAGGCCGAGGTGCCGTTCGCCGAGCTGGAGATCGCGCAGGGCACCACCGGCTCCACGTTCGTCGACTACGCGCCGGTGCACCTGATCACCACGGCGACTCTGGAGCGGATCGGCACCGACGCCGTGCGGTACCGGCCGAACCTCGTCGTCGCGTCACCGGCGGGCGATCCCTACGCCGAGAACGGCTGGGTCGGCCGGGAGGTCGCCGTCGGTGACGTCCTGCTGCGTGGCATCCTCCCGACCCCGCGGTGCTCGGTGCCGACCCTGGAACACGGCGGGCTGCCCCGCGCCGCCCACGCCGTGCGCACCCTGCTCGCGGAGAACCGCGTGGACGTCGAGGGGTTCGGGGTGCTGCCGTGTGCGGGCGTCTACGCCGAGGTGCTGATCGGCGGCACCGTGCACGCGGGAGACACCGTGGCACTGCGCTGATCAGCGGTGGCCCGTGGTGCCGGCCGGCTCCCCGCGAGTCGGCACGATCCCGTGCGCGAGTCGGCACGAATCCGTGCGCGAGCCGCCTGTGGCGATCAACGAGTGGGTTCGCACCCCACGCCGTCGCCGTCGCGGTCCAGCTTCGACGAGTAGCCGGGGTCGCCGCGACGGATCGGGGCGGCTCCGGCGGCGCGGACGGCGTCGCAGTTGGCGTAGCTGGTGGCGGGCGGCGCGGGCTTCGGGGCAGGCTTGGCCGCGGTGGGTCGTGGCGCGGGCTTGGGCGCGGCGGGTTTGGGCGCGGGGGGTTTCGGCGCGGCCGGCTTCGGTGCGGCGGCCAGGGGTTGCGGCACGGAACGGCGGACGGTCGTGGGCACCGGGACGCGCGGCACGGCCGCGACCGGGGCAGGGACGGCGGCCGGCGCGGGCGTCGGGGTCGCCGTGGCGCTCGGGGTGGGCGTCGCGGTCGATGTGGCGGTGGCGGTCGTCCGCTCCACGGTCCCGCTCGCGGTGCCTGCGGTCGGGACCGAGCCGCAGGCCTGCGTCATCCCGGCGATGACGAGCAGGCCGAGCGCGCGTGCCACGAGCGTCCGGGGGGCGGTGGAGCAGATCAGCGACATCGATGTCATCCCGGAGGCTCAGGGGCCGGCGCGCCGCGATCGCGGCGCCCCACCTCCGCCTGTCGTGCGCCCGGATCGTCCCGTTAACGTCCGCCGGCCGGTGTACCCGGTCGTGGTGCCGCACATTCGCGCACGGATTCGTGCCGACCCGCGGGGGTTGTGCGCTCAGAGGGTGGGGATCACCGACGCCCCGTAGGCCTCGACCGTCGCGTCCCGCGCGTCGTGCATGGCGTACATCGCGAACTGGTCGACGCCCAGTTCGCGCAGCTCGGCGAGGCGGTCGAGCTGGGCGGCGGGCGGGCCGAGCAGGCAGAACCGGTCCACCACCTCGTCGGGCACGAAGTTCGTGGTCGCGTTGCCCGTGCGGCCGTGGTGGCTGTAGTCGTAGCCCTCGCGGCCCTTGATGTAGCCGGTGAGCGCGGCCGGCACCATCGCCGACTCCGCCCCGTACCGCGTCACGAGGTCGGCGACGTGGTTGCCCACCATCCCGCCGAACCACCGGCACTGGTCGCGCGCGTGCCCGAGATCGTCGCCCACGTACGCGGGGGCGGCCACGCAGATCGTGATCGCGCCCGGGTCGCGGCCCGCGGTCTCGGCCGCGGCACGCACCGTCCTGACCGTCCACTCCACGAGGTAGGGGTCGGCGAGCTGCAGGATGAACCCGTCGGCGCGGCGCCCGACCAGGTCCAGCGCCTTCGGCCCGTAACCCGCCATCCACACGGGCAGCGCGGCGCCGTCGGGCACCCACGGGATCTGCACGGTGGTGCCGCCCAGGTCCACCGAGCGCCCCTCCGCCAGCTCGCGGATCACGTGCATCGACTCCTCGAGCCGCGCCAGGGTCGTCGGCGGCCGCCCCTGTACCCGCATCGCCGAGTCGCCGCGGCCGATGCCGCAGATCGTGCGGTTGCCGAACATGTCGTTCAGCGTGGCGTGCAGCGACGCGATGACCGTCCAGTCGCGGGTGCCCGGGTTGGTCACCATCGGCCCGACCACCAGGCGGGAGGTGCGTTCCAGGATCCGGGAGTACACGACGTACGGCTCCTGCCACAGCACGTGCGAGTCGAACGTCCAGCCGTGGCTGAACCCCAGCTCCTCGCCGCGGACCATGAGGTCCACCACGGCCGAGGCGGGTGGGTCGGTCTGCAGCACCAGCCCGATGTCCATCAGCGTCTCCCGATGAGTGCGGTGATCACGGCCCGAAGGCGGTCGGTGGATCTCCGGCGACGACCGTCTCGCCGTGATCGCGGAGATGGGTCAGCGGAGGTACTGGCAGGTGTCGCGGCGGAGGTAGGCGCCGTCGCCGGGCTTGCCGTGGTAGCCGCCCTGGTCGATGATCACCCGGCCGCGGGAGAGGACCGTCTCCACCTTGCCGGTGATCGTCTTGCCCTCGTAGGCGGAGTAGTCGACGGCCATGTGGTGCGTCGCCGCGGAGAGGACCTGCGTCGCTGCCGGGTCGTAGATCACCACGTCGGCGTCGGCGCCCGGCGCGATCGTGCCCTTGCGCGGGTAGAGGCCGAACATGCGCGCCGGGGTGGCGCAGGCGATCTCGATCCAGCGCCGCCGCGAGATGTGCCCGTCGACGACGCCCTGGTGCAGCAGGTCCATCCGGTTCTCCACACCGGGCAGCCCGTTGGGGATCTTGGAGAAGTCGCCGATGCCCATCTCCTTCTGGCCCTTGAAGCAGAACGGGCAGTGGTCGGTGGACACCACCGACAGGTCGTCGGTGCGCAGCCCCCGCCACAGGTTCGCCTGGTGCGAGGCGGGGCGAAGCGGCGTCGAGCAGACGTACTTGGCGCCCTCGAACCCCGGCCGTGCGAGGTCGTCGGTGGAGAGGAACAGGTACTGCGGGCAGGTCTCGGCGAACACGTTGTCGCCCTCGTTGCGGGCCCGGGTCACCTCCGCCAGCGCCTTCGTCGCCGAGAGGTGGACGATGTAGAGCGGCGCGCCCGCCACCTGCGCGAGCTTGATCGCGCGGTGGGTGGCCTCGGCCTCCAGGAGCTCGTGGCGGACCTCGCCGTGGTAGCGCGGGTCGGTCTGGCCGCGCTGCAGCGCCTGCTCCACCAGCACGTCGATGGCGATGCCGTTCTCGGCGTGCATCATCGTCAGCGCGCCGGTCTCGGCGCCCTTCTGCAGCGCGCGGAGGATCCTGCCGTCGTCGGAGTAGAAGACGCCGGGGTAGGCCATGAACAGCTTGAAGCTGGTGACGCCCTCCCCGACGAGGGTCTCCATCTCCTTGAGCGACTGGCTGTTCACGTCCGCGAGGATCATGTGGAAGGCGTAGTCGATCGCGCAGTTGCCCTCGGCCTTGGCGTGCCAGGCGTCGAGGCCGTCGCGCAGCGAGCCCCCGACCTGCTGGATCGCGAAGTCGACGATCGTCGTGGTCCCGCCCCACGCGGCGGCACGGGTGCCGGTCTCGAAGGTGTCGGCGGCGTAGGTGCCGCCGAACGGCATCTCCATGTGCGTGTGCGCGTCCACGCCGCCGGGGACGACGTACCTGCCCGAGGCGTCGATGACGGTGTCGGCCGTCCAGCCCTGGCCGGTCCCGAGCGCGACGACGGTCCCGTCCTCGATGAGGACGTCGGCGTCGAGCTCGTCGGAAGCGGTGATCACGAGCCCGTTGGTGATCAACGTGCGACTCATCTGACGGCACATCCGTTCTGCCGGCCGCACCAGCGGCGCGGCCCTCGTGCGGGCTCCATGATGCTTGTGCGGTGGGTCATGACA
>JBBQEF010000155.1:0-13123 GCA_038320445.1 Mycobacteriales bacterium | reverse complement strand
TCCTCGACGGGATCATCGGGATCTCCGGGCGGGGCGCGCTGCGGCCTGCCGCCGCCGAGCTCGGGGCGGCCGTGGCGGCGGCCGGGGTTCCGCTGCTCGCGGTCGACCTGCCCAGCGGCGTCGACACCGACACCGGTGCCGTCGACGGGCCGGCTGTGGCGGCCACCGCGACCGTGACGTTCGGCGCGCTCAAACCGGTGCACGTGCTCGCGGCACCGCGTTGCGGTCCGGTGCATCTGGTCGACATCGGGCTGGGACCGCTGTTGCCGTCCCCGCACGCCTACCTCCTCGAGGCCGCCGACGTGGCCGCACGCTGGCCGCTGCCGGGCCCGGGGGACGACAAGTACACCCAGGGCGTGGTCGGCGTGGCGGCCGGCTCGGCGACCTACCCGGGGGCCGCGGTGCTCGCCACCGGCGCCGCGGTGCTGGCGACCAGCGGGATGGTCCGGTTCGCCGGCCGCGCGGCGCCGGGCGTCCGCGATCGGTGGACGGAGGTCATCGCCGTCGAGGACATCGTCGACGCCGGCCGCACCCAGGCCTGGACGGTGGGGCCCGGCATCGGCACCGACGACGCCGCCCGGTCCGTGCTGGCCGCCGCGATCGAGCGCGACGTGCCGCTGTGCATCGACGCCGACGCGATCACGCTGCTGGCGCAGCACGCCGACCTCCGGGCCGCCGTGCGCGGCCGCCCCGTGGTGATCACACCGCACGACCGTGAGTTCGCCCGGGTCGCAGGCGAGGTCGGGACGGACCGGATCGGGGCCGCCCGCCGGGCCGCCGCCGAGCTGGGGGTGACCGTGCTGCTGAAGGGCAACGCCACCGTCGTCTGCGATCCGGACGGGCGCACGCTCGTGCATCCGGCGACGAGCTCCTGGGCGGCCACCGCGGGATCGGGCGACGTGCTGTCCGGGATCGTCGGCGCGCTGCTCGCCGCGGGGCTGGAGCCGTGGTGGGCGGCGGGCTGCGCCGCTTTCCTGCACGCCCGCGCCGCCGAGCTGGCCGCGGACGGCGCGCCGGCCCCGGCGTCGGCGTTGCAGGCGGCGATCCCGGCCGCGATCCGTGCGGTGCGCCACGGCGGGTGACGCCCGGGTGCTTCACGTTCCGGGATCGGCACCGCCGGATGCGATGATGGGTCGCGTGGACGATCCGCCGGGCACGCCGCGCGCCGAGGCCGTCGTGGACCTCGCCGCTGTCCGGCACAACGTCGAGGTCCTGCGCGCGGCCGCTCCGGGCGTGGCCCTGATGGCTGTGGTCAAGGCCGAGGGATACGGCCACGGCGCGGTTCCCGTCGCGCGGGCCGCGCTGGCCGCGGGCGTGTCGTGGCTGGGAGTGGCCACTCTCGACGAGGCCCTCGACCTGCGGGAGTCCGGCATCACGGCGCCGATCCTGTCCTGGCTGCACGTGCCGGACGAGGACTTCGCACCCGCGGTCGCGGCCGGCGTCGATCTCTCGGCGTCCTCGCGCGGTCACCTGGCCGCCGTGCTGGACGGCGCCCGTCGGACCGGTCGGGTGGCGCGCCTGCACCTGAAGGCCGACACCGGGCTGTCCCGCAACGGCGCGCCGGCCCGCGAGTGGCCCGGCCTGGTGGATGCCGCGGCCAAGGCGGTGGCGGACGGGCTCGCGGACGTCGTGGCCGTCTGGTCCCATCTGGCCCACGCCGACACGCCGGACCATCCCATGCTCGATCGCCAGGCCGCCCGGCTCACCGAGGCCTGGCAGGCCGCCCGCGACCGTGGCCTGGCCCCGATCCGTCACCTCGCCAACTCGGCCGCGACGATGACCCGCCCCGACCTGCACTACGACCTCGTCCGGCCGGGCGTCGCCGTGTACGGGCTCGACCCGTTCGACCGGCCCGTCGCGCAGAGCCCGCTGCGACCGGTGATGACCCTGCGGGCCCGCATCGCGCTGGTCAAGCGCGTGCCCGCGGGCGCAGGTGTCTCCTACGGCCACGCCTGGACGACCCCCCGCGAGACCACGCTCGCGCTCGTGCCGCTCGGCTACGCCGACGGGGTGCGGCGGGGGCTGAACCGGGAGGGACGGATGCGGGTGCTGGTCAACGGCTCGTTGCGGCCGGTGGTCGGCCGGGTGTGCATGGACCAGGTCGTGGTCGACTGCGGCGACGGCGATGTGCGGGAAGGGGATCACGCGGTGCTGTTCGGGCCTGGTGACGACGGGGAGCCGACCGCCCAGGACTGGGCGGACGAGCTCGACACCCTCCACTACGAGGTGGTGACCGGCGTGCACGGCCGCCGCGTCGCGCGCACCGTGATCGGCGGTGCGCTGTCGTGATGGCGCCGACCACCAGCCCGACACCCGTCCCGGCCGGGGAGGGCTCGTCGTGAGGCCCCAGGTCTGGGGAACCGTCGCCGGGGTGACCGGCGCCGTCGCTGCCGCCGGCGTGGCGGCCGGGGTGGCTGCTCGCAAGCGGACGCAGATCGCCGCCGCGCGCAGGCGCCTGGCCACCGAGCTCACCGAGGGCGGGCAGCCGCCCGGCCTGTACCCGCCGGGTGAGCCGTCCTCGGTGACGGCCGACGACGGTGTGCGGCTGTCGTGCGAGGAGATCGAGCCGGCCGGCGGACGGCCCGCGCTCACCGTGGTGCTCGTGCACGGCTTCGCCCTCGACCGGCGCACCTGGCACTTCCAGCGCCGGATGCTCGCCGACCTGATCGAGCCTGCCGTTCGGGTCGTGCTCTACGACCAGCGCAGCCACGGTCGCTCGGAGCGGGCCTCCCGCGAGAGCTGCACGATCGAGCAGCTCGGCCACGACCTCGACGCCGTGATCCGCACGATGGCGCCCGAGGGCCCGCTGGTGCTGGTGGGCCACTCGATGGGCGGCATGACGGTGATGGCGCTGGCCGAGCAGCGCCCCGAGCTGTTCACCGAGCGCGTGGTGGGGGTCGCACTCGTCTCGACCTCCGCGGGGGACATGGCGGCGACAGGCCTGCCCGGCGCACTGCTCTCGCACAGCAACCCGCTCATTCGCGGCGTCGGCCTCATCGCGCGGCTGCAACCGAAGCTGGTGTCGGGTGTGCGCGCCGTGGCCGGCGACCTCATCTGGTCGATCACCCGCAGCTTCGCCTACGGCGACCGCAGCGTGGCGCCCTGGCTGGTGGACCTCGTCGACACGATGATCAGCGCGAACGCCCTGGACGCCCTCACCGACTTCGCCGACACCGTCGGCACCCACAACCGCGTCGCGGCGCTCCCCGCGCTGGCGAGCTGCGAGGTGCTGGTGGCGGCGGGCGAGGCCGACCGCGTGATCCCGTTCTCGCACGCGGAGCGCATCGCCGCCGAACTGCCGGACGCCACGCTCGTGCGCTTTCCCGGCGCCGGCCACCTCCCGATGCTGGAACAGCCAGCCGCCATGGACGAGGCGCTGGTGGACCTGCTGCACCGCTGCACGGCCCGACGCCGCGGCGGGCTGCGGCGGCTGCGGAGGCGGGCGTGAGCGAGCTGGTGGGAGCACCGGCGGCACCGGGTGCGGCTCCCGTCCCGCTCGGCACCGAGCTGGAGCTGCCCCGTGCCGCCGACACAGAGGCTCTGGGCGAGCGGCTCGCCGCGGGGCTGCACGCGGGTGATCTGGTGGTGCTCTCCGGCCCGCTGGGGGCGGGCAAGACCGTGGTCGTGCGGGGGCTCGCGCGCGGGCTCGGCGTGCAGGGCCCGGTGACGTCGCCGACGTTCGTGATCGCCCGCGAGCACCGGCCGGGACCGGGCGGCGGCGTACCGCTGGTGCATGTGGACGCCTACCGGCTCGGCATCGCGGGCGCGGACGTGGCGGTGGAGCTCGACGACCTCGACCTCGACACGGACCTCGCCGAGGCCGTGGTGGCCGTCGAGTGGGGCGAGGGGGTGGCGGAGCGCCTCGCGCAGCGGCACCTCCTCGTTCGCCTCGACCGCCGTCCCGACGACGTCCGGGTGGCCACCGTGAGCTGGAAGGGCGCCGTCCCGTGATCGACGCCGTGATCTTCGACTGGGGTGGCACGCTCGCCCCCTGGCTCTCGGTCGACTCGGACGAGGGCTGGCGCGCCTACGCCTCCGCCGTGCACGCCGACGACGCCGACCGGGCAGCGTCGCTGGCCAGGGCACTCGTGGACGCCGACGCCGCCCGCTGGCTGGTGGTGCGCGACGAGCACGCCGCCTTCGCGGTGTCGCACGTGCTCGCCGACGCGGCCGCCGACGTCACCTCGGAGCACCACGATGCCGGGCTCGCCGCCTACCGCGCGTTCTGGGAGCGGGTGACCGCCACCGACCCGGAGGCCGCGCCCATGCTCGCCGAGCTGCGCGAGCGCGGGCTGCGCCTGGGCGTGCTCTCGTCCACGTCGTGGCCGGGGGAGTGGCACGAGGACTGGCTGCGCCGCGACGGCGTGCTGGAGTTCTTCCACGCCTGTACGTGGAGCAGCGACCTGCCCGTCACCAAGCCGCACCCCGCCGCGTTCCGCGCCGCGATGGACGCGGTGGGCGCCACCGACCCGGCCCGCTGCGTGTACGTGGGCGACCGCCCCTACGACGACATCAGCGGCGCCAAAGGTGCGGGGATGCGGGCGGTGCTCGTGCCCCACTCCGACATCCCCGTCGCACAGCAGGTGCCCGTGGACGTGCAGCCGGACGGCGTGATCCAGCGGCTCTCCGACCTCCCGGAGCTGCTCGCGCGCTGGTGACGGGCCGCCTCACGGGCCCGGCGCCGGACCGGGCCGGCCGGGATCGGGCCGGCCCTGATCGGACGAGCCCCGATCGAACCAGTGCGGATCGGGCCGGGACGGCTCGGACCACCCGGGATCGTCGATCAGCCCGACCGACCCGTACCCGCCGAGCGCTTCGCCGACCTCGCCGGACATCGGCGGATCCCAGCGCGGGGCCGGCTCGGAGACCAGCCGCCGGAGGGTGTCGACGAGATCCTCGCCGCTGAGCTCGCACCGCCGCCCCAGCTCGTTGAGCAGGGCGACGGTCTCCCGATAGGGCAGACGGCACTCGCACTCGATCTCCCGCTCGGCGCCGGGCGGCAGCTCGCGGCCGTTCTGATCGAGCCCGCCGTAGCAGGCCAGCGGCTTGCGCAGCTCGGCAACCGGATCGCTCCGCGGATCCATCCGCCCGGTTCCGTGCAGGAAGTCGAACCACGTCCACAGCGCCTCCGGACAGCCTTCCGGCCAGAGGCATCGCCGCATCGAGCACCAGTTCGGGATGCCGCAGCGCGCCAGCGCGGCGACGCCCGTGCGGCTCCACAGGGTCGGTGTGACGTCGTAGGACCGGTAGCTGTCGTCCTCGGCCGCCGCGCAGATCAGGGCGAAGAGATCGGGATCGATCGGCCGCGCGCGGCCGGCCTGCCAGGCGCAGGCGGCCTCGATCAGCTCGCGGTGGTGCTCACGGGCCGGTGCGACGGCATCGGAGAGCTCGGTGCTGGGGTGCTTCTTCTGCTGGGTCATGGCGCCACCGTCCACCGGGGCACCGACGGCATCGGGCGGACGACCGGCGCCGGCGGGGAGTTGTCCACAAGTGGCCCGGGCGGCATCACTAAGCTCGGGCCCATGCTCGTGCTGGCCCTGGACACCGCGACGCCCGCGGTCACCGCCGGCGTCGTCGAGCTGACCGCCACGACGGTCGTCCCGCGCTCGTCGCGCGTCGCCCATGACGCCCGCAAGCACGCCGAGCTGCTGATGCCCGCCGTCCTCGACGCCTGCGCCGACGCGGGGATCGCCCTGCGCGACGTCGACGCGGTGGTGACGGGAGCAGGCCCGGGTCCCTTCACCGGCCTGCGGGTCGGCATGGTCACCGCGGCCGCACTGGGCGACGCGCTCGGCGTCGCGGTCCACGGGGTCTGTTCGCTGGATGCGATCGCCGCCGATGCGGCCACGGGCGAGCCGCTGATCGTCGTCACCGACGCCCGCCGCCGCGAGGTCTACTGGGCGGTGTACGGCGCCGACGGCGTGCGAACCGACGGGCCGCGCGTGGAGGCGCCCGCGGCACTCGCCGAGCGCCTCCCGGAGCTCGGCGCGGTCGCCGCGGCGGGCGGCTCGGCCGACGCCACCGGGCTGCCGGTGCGCGGACCGGTGTCCCCGTCGCCGTCGGGACTGGTGACGGTCGCGGCCGACGCGCTGCGTGCGGGCGTGACGCCCGGCCCACTCGAGCCGCTCTACCTCCGCCGCCCCGACGCGGTGGAACCGGGCGCGCGCAAGCGCGTGACGGCCGACGCCGGCCGGCTCCCCCTTCCCGACGCGGCACCTCACGTCGAGGAGCACTCCGCGTGACCGCCGACGCCTGCCGGCACCCCCTTCCGGACGCGACACCCCCCGTCGACGAGGGGGGCGGGGGCCGTCGGGGGGTGCGGGCCACCCCGCCCTCGGAACTGAGCCCGCTGACGGTGGCCGACGCCCCCCGCTGCGCCGAGCTCGAACGCATCCTCTTCCCCGGTGACGACCCGTGGAGCGCGCAGGCGTTCCGCGACGAGGTCCGGATCGGGCACCACTACCTCGCCGCGCGCGACGGCGACCGGCTCGTCGGCTACGCGGGGCTCGCGTTCGTGTCCTCCCCGCCGCACGCGGAGGCCGAGGTGCACACGATCGGCGTCGACCCGGGTCACCAGCACCGCGGCATCGGCCGCGCCCTGCTCCGCGGCCTGCTCGCGGCGGCCGACGAGCGACGCGCCACGGTGTTCCTGGAGGTCCGCACGGACAACGACGCGGCGCGGGCGCTGTACGAGTCGGAGGGGTTCGCTGTGGTCGGCATCCGCAAGCGCTACTACCGGCCCAGCGGGGCCGACGCCCACACCATGCGCCGGGAGGCCCGTTGATCGTCCTGGGTATCGAGACCTCCTGCGACGAGACCGGGGTCGGGATCGTGCGCGGGACGGAGCTGCTGGCCAACGAGGTCGCCTCCAGCGTCGAGGAGCACGCCCGCTTCGGCGGCGTCGTGCCGGAGGTGGCCTCGCGGGCGCACCTGCAGGCGATGGTCCCGGCCGTGCACCGCGCGCTGGCGACGGCCGGCATCACCGCTCGCGACGTGGACGCGGTCGCGGTCACCGCAGGCCCGGGGCTGACCGGCGCGCTGCTCGTCGGCGTGGCCGCAGCCAAGGCCTACTCCGCCGCCTGGGGGGTGCCGCTCTACGGTGTCAACCACCTGGCCGCCCACGTCGCCGTCGACACGCTGCAGCACGGTCCGCTGCCGCCGTGCCTCGCACTGCTCGTCTCCGGCGGGCACTCCAGCCTGCTCGACGTGCCCGACCTCGCGGGTCCGGTCACGCCGCTGGGCGCCACGATCGACGACGCGGCGGGCGAGGCGTTCGACAAGGTCGCGCGGCTGCTGGGCCTGCCGTTCCCCGGCGGCCCGCACGTCGACCGGGTGGCCCGCGACGGCGATCCGCGGGCGGTCGCGTTCCCGCGCGGGCTCACCGGCCCCCGGGATGCCCCGTTCGACTTCTCCTTCTCCGGGCTGAAGACCGCCGTCGCGCGCCACGTCGAGGCGCTGGAGCGGGCGGGCACCCCGGTGCCGGTGGCCGACGTCGCCGCCAGCTTCCAGGAGGCCGTGGTCGACGTGCTCACGGCCAAGGCCGTGCGCGCGGCGCGGGAACGCGGCATGGACACGCTCCTGCTCGGCGGCGGTGTGGCGGCGAACTCCCGGCTCCGCGCGCTGGCGCAGGAGCGCTGCGACGCCGCCGGGATCGCGCTGCGCGTCCCGCGTCCGGGCCTGTGCACCGACAACGGCGCCATGGTCGCCGCGCTGGGCGCCCACCTGCTGGCCGGCGGCGCGAAGCCGTCGCCGCTGGACCTGCCGGCGAACTCGTCGATGCCGGTCACCGAGGTACTGGTGGCTACCGCGCCAGTGCCCGCCTGACGAACGGCGCCACCGGGCTCAGGCGCAGCACCTCCGGCAGCAGCACCACCACGTCGCGGCGCCCGGCGACGGTGAGCAGGCCCTCGCGCACGGCCGCGGGGAGCTCGATCACGCCCTCCCACACCTGGTAGAGCACGCCGAGCGGGCCGGTCAGCGACGCGTCGACGTCGTACCCGGGGTCGGTGAAGCACAGCGACACGTCCCCGGGCGCCACGACGAACCAGAACCGCGGCCGTCGCGACCCCGGCACCTCGATGTGCAGGACGACGCGCCGGTCGCCGAACGGGGCCGGGTCGATGCCGCTGCGGATCCACCACATCAGCACGACCGGGTCCAGCTCGTCGGGCCGCGGCTCGCCGAACGCCCAGCGCGCCCCCCACTCCGCGGGCCCGAAGACGATCTCCTTCAGCTCCTCGCAGGCGCGGGTCGGCTGGTAGGCGCCGTCGGCGTGGGTCACGAGCCCGTCGCGTTCCAGCTGGTCGAGCCGTTTCGAGAGGAGGCCCGCGGGACATGCCGGGCAGGCCGCGGGCGAGCTCGTTGAAGCGGGTGGCACCCACGAGCAGGTCCCGCACGACCAGCAGCGTCCAGCGGTCGCCCAGCACCTCGAGGGCCCGCGTGATCGGCCAGTACTGGCCGTATCGGGACATGCCGCGATCGTGCTCCGCGCGGTGCAGTCTGTGAACTATCCGGTGGACCCCGATCCGCCCACCCTCGTGCCATGACCACGATGCAGATCTCCCTCACCGACAACGACGTGCTGGGCCTGGCGGCCGACATCGGCCGTGCCGCCGCGCCGTTCGACCCCGCCCACCACCGACGGCGGATACGTGTTCAGTGGTCGCCGTCGTGCTGCACGCCGGCGTCCCGTTCTCGGCGCCCGGGGTGCGGATCGTCGAGACCTGGGACACGCTCGGGATGCGGGGCACCGCGAGCCACGACGTCGTGTTCGACGGCGTGTTCGTGCCCGCCGAGAAGGTCGTGGGCACCCGGCCCTACGGGGTGCTCGCCGGGCCGCTGCTGGTGGCGGCCGTCCACTTCGCCCCCGTCGCGGCGGCCGCCTATCTCGGGGTGGCCCGCGGGGCCTGCCGTGAGGCCGTCCGGCTGGCGGCGCTGCGCGAGGAGCCCACGCCGGCGGCGGTCCGCCAGATCGGGGAGATGACGGCGCGGCTGCGGGTGGCGCGCTGGGCGCTGCTCGCGGCCGTCGACGAGGTCGGCGAGGACATGGCGGCCGACCTCGACGCCCTCGACGCCCTCATGACGGCCAAGCGGCACGTGGTGACCGAAGCCAGAGCGGTCGTCGACATCGCACTGGAGGTGGCGGGCGGTGCGGCCTTCCACCGCAGCTCGCCGCTGGAGCGCGCCTACCGCGACGTGCGGGGCGGCCCGTTCCACCCGCTCACGCCGGAGGCGACGCTGGCCGCCGTCGGCGCGCGGGTGGTGGGACGGGCGCGGTCCGGATCCTGAACCGCACCGGCGTCAGCCGCTCGCCTCCGACAGCGCCGCCAGCTCGCCCGCGGACAGCTCCAGGTCGAGCACCGGCAGCAGCCCGTCGAGCTGCTCGGGGGTGCGCGCGCTCGCGATCGGGGACGCGACCGTCGGCTGCTCGGCGAGCCAGGCCAGCGCGACGGCGCCGGGCGGCACGCCGCGGGCCGCGGAGATCTCGTCGAGCGCGGCCAGCACCCGCAGCCCGCGCTCGTCGAGGTAGGCGCGGGCGCCCTCGGCCCGGACGCTCGCGACGTCGCCGCCCGGCCGGTACTTGCCCGTCAGGAAGCCCTTGGCCAGCCCGTAGTAGGGCACGCAGGCGATGCCGGTCCCGGCGAGCAGCGGCGCGAGCGTCGACTCGAACTCGGCGCGCTCCATCAGGTTGTAGTGCGGTTGCAGCGCGACGTACGGCGTGGTCGGCAGCGCCGACGCCAGCCGCGCGGGAGAGAAGTTGGACGCCCCGAGCGACCGCACCTTCCCGGCCCGCACCAGCGCGTCGTACGCCGCGGCCGTCTCCTCCTGCGGGGTGTCCGGGTCGTCGCGGTGCGACCAGTACAGGTCGATCCGGTCGGTCTGCAGCCGCCGCAGGGAGTCCTCGCAGGCCGCGGCGATGTTCGCGGCCGAGAGGCCCGGCCGGGTGGGCAGCGAGCCCACCTTCGTCGCGATCACCATGTCGTCGCGGTTCCCGCGGGCCGCGAGCCACTCGCCGATGATCGTCTCCGACTCGCCGCCGGAGTTGCCCGGCGCGCGCCACATGTAGGAGTCGGAGGTGTCGAGGAAGTTCCCGCCCGCCGCGGCGTAGCCGTCGAGGACCGCGAACGAGGTGTCGCGGTCCGCGGTCCAGCCGAACACGTTGGCGCCCAGGCACAGCCGGGCGACGTCGAGATCGCCGATCTTCACCATGCCCGCGACGCTACGCGCGGTGGGCGGGGCTCGCCGTCCCCGGGACCGGCGTCGTGGACGCCGCCGTCGGTGTCTCAGGCCTGCTGCAGCCCCGGCCGCCGGTCCTCGATGACGAACGTCGCGCGCGTCTGGCCCGGCGCTCCGGGTCGCCTGACCCACGGCACGACCCGGAAGTCCGCCGTCACCTCCGACGCGGTGAAGCGGGTGCGGACGTAACCGCGCCGGTTGTTGTGGAACTTGAGGTGCGGGTTCTCCGCCAGTGTCGTGGCCGCGCCGGGCTGCGCCTCCGAGCCGTCGCCGCCGGAGGTGATCGAGCTGGTGACCAGCTCGGCGGCGATCACCGGCGAGGCCGGGTCGTCGAAGCGCTGCTTGACGTCCGCAGCCCAGTGCGCGTGGAAGTCACCGGTGAGGACGACGAGGTTGCGCGCCTTCGCCGCCACCCACGAGTCGACGACGCGGTCGCGCGAACCGGGGTAGCCGTCCCAGGCGTCGGGGTTGAAGCCGCGCGCGGTGCCGGGCGTGAAATCGACCTGGGAGAAGAACACCTGCTGACCCAGGACGTCCCAGCGGGCCCGGGAGCTGTGGAACCCGTCGGCGATCCAGCGTTCCTGCGCCCCGCCGGGCATCGAGCGGGCCGGGTCGGTGCGTGCTGCGCAGTCGGTGCCGAAGCGGTCGCCGCACGGCTGGTCACCGCGGTACTGGCGGGTGTCGAGCATGTGGAACGTGACGAGCCCGCCCCAGTCCGCACGGCGGTAGAGCTGCATGTCCTGGCCGCGCGGGCGCTGCGCGCTGCGCAGCGGCATGTTCTCCCAGTACGCGCGGAACCCGGCGGCACGGCGGGCCGGGAACCCGTTCTCGGGTCGCTCCGGCACGTCGTTCGCCCAGTTGTTCTCCACCTCGTGGTCGTCGAACACGACGATCCAGGGCGCGGCGGCGTGCGCGGCCTGCAGGTCGGGATCGGTCTTGTACTGGGCGTAGCGCTGCCGGTAGTTCGCGAGCGTGGCGGCCTCCGGGCCGACGTGGCGCCGGACGTTGCCGCCCGGCGCGACGAACCCGCCCGCCGCGTACTCGTACAGGTAGTCGCCGAGGTGCAGCATCAGGTCGGGCTCGTCCTCGGCCATCCGCCGGTAGGCGGTGAAACAGCCGTGCTCGTACTGCGCGCACGACGTGACGCACATTCGGAGCGGCGCCATCGCCGCCGGCGCCGGCGCCGTGCGCGTGCGGCCCGCCGGGGAGACGTGCGCTCCGGCGCGGAAGCGGTAGAAGTACTCCCGGCCCGGCGGGAGCCAGGCGAGCTCGACGTGCACGCTGTGCCCCAGCTCGGGGCCGGTGGTCTCGCGCCCGCGCCGCACGACCAGGCGGAACGACGGGTCCGATGCCAGCTCCCACTCGACCTCGGTCTGCCTGCTGCCCAGGCCCCCGAGGCCGTCGGCGGCCAGCGGGTCGGTGGCGAGGCGGGTCCAGAGCACACACCCGTCCGGTGCCGGTTCGCCGGACGCGACGCCGAGCGTGAACGGATCAGCGGCTGCCGCCGCCGCCGGCGCGACGGCCGCGGGCGCGCCGCGGCCGGTGATCGCGCCCGGCAGCGCGGACACGGCCGCCACCGAGACCCCGGTGCGGACCAGGGCGCGGCGGCTCACGGTCGCGGGTCCCCGATCCGTCACGGAGGGAGTGTGCGGCACGCCGGGATCTGCTCGGACGCGGAGGGTGGCCGTAGGCCTGGGCGCGATGCCCGGCCGCGACTCGGTCAACCGGGTCGGCCCGATGCCGTTCGGGCTCGGTCTGCCGCTGATGGCCGGTGGGTTCGGGCTGCTCCTCGCCCCATCGGTGTGCGCGAACGCGGTGAACGCCGGATCGGTGGGGCGCCGTTGAGGGATTGGCACTCTCGTGGGTAGAGTGCCAGATGCACGGCCAACGACCGGACGTTCCGGCACCCGCGACGACGGTGCGCCCGCGAGGCCGTACGACCCACGCACCACCCGAGACTCTGTACACGGAAGACCCCGAGAACACCCCAGGAAGGGGAGGTCATCTAGTGGCGAACATCAAGCCGCTCGAGGACAAGATCGTCGTCCAGGCGAGCGAGGCGGAGACCACCACCGCGTCGGGCATCGTCATCCCGGCCACCGCCAAGGAGAAGCCCCAGGAGGGCAAGGTCCTGGCCGTGGGCCCGGGCCGGATCGACGACAAGGGCAACCGCGTCCCCGTCGACGTGGCCGTCGGCGACGTCGTCATCTACTCGAAGTACGGCGGCACCGAGGTCAAGTACAACGGCGAGGAGTACCTCATCCTCTCCGCGCGCGACGTCCTCGCGGTCGTCAACTGACGCTCAGCGTCTGATCCAGCCGCCGCCCCGGTGGTCCGTCGACCAAACGGGCCGCCGGGGCGGTTGCTTTGTGCTCGTACCCCCTGAGAGAGGCGAAGATGCCGAAGCAGATCAGCTTCGACGAGGACACCCGCCGCGCGCTCGAGCGCGGGGTGAACCAGCTGGCCGACGCGGTCAAGGTGACCCTCGGCCCGCGTGGCCGCCACGTCGTGCTGGACAAGAAGTTCGGTGGGCCGACCGTCACCAACGACGGCGTCACCATCGCGCGTGAGATCGACCTCGAGGACCCCTTCGAGAACCTGGGCGCCCAGCTCGCCAAGACCGTCGCCACCAAGACCAACGACGTGGCGGGCGACGGCACCACCACCGCCACCGTGCTCGCCCAGGCCATGGTGGCCGCCGGCCTGCGCAACGTCGCCGCCGGCGCCAACCCGATGGCGCTGGGCGTCGGCATCTCGAAGGCCGCCGACGCGGTCTGCGAGCTGCTGAAGGACAAGGCGATCCCGGTCAACGACAAGGAGCACATCGCTCAGGTCGGCACGATCGCCTCGCGTGAGCAGGAGATCGGCGACCTGATCAGCGAGGCGC
>JBBQEF010000154.1:0-13151 GCA_038320445.1 Mycobacteriales bacterium | reverse complement strand
GCGGTCTCCGGTCATGCCGGGACGCTAGGTCGCACGCCGCCGTCGCGGCGTCGGCCCGGCGGCGACGCGAACCCGCGCCCGCAGCGCAGTCCGGTACGTCCGCGGACGGATGCGCGGCGCGCTGCGCGGACTACCGTGACCAGGCGTGAGCCGCCGCGACATGAGGGTCGACGCCGGCCTCGCCATGCTCGTGGCCGCTGTCGTGGCTGCGCTGGCGGCGGTCGACCTGCCGGGAGGATCGCGCCCGGCGGGTCCCGGCGCCTACCTCGTCGCCGTTGCGCTGGGCGCAGTCGTGCTCGCGCGACGCCGCGCGCCGGTGGTCGTGCTGCTCGCCACCGCGGTCACGCTCGTGGCCTACCACGCCGTGGGCTACCCACCGGTCGGGCTCGCCGTGCCCGGCGCGGTCGCCTTCTACTCCGCCGCGGAAGCGGGCCGTATCGGATGGGCGAGCGGGGTCGGCCTCGGACTCCTCGGCCTGGCCAGCGCCGTGCGGCTGCTGCAGGGCGACGCGCCCGGGATCGTCCTCGGTTACGACCTGCCGTCCAACGCGGGCCTGCTCGGCGCCGTGGTTGCGCTCGGTGCCCTGGTCCGGGCCCGCCGCGAGTGGCACGCGGAGATCGAACGGCGGACCCGGGCCGTCGCGGCCGAACGGGCCGCCGACGCTGCGCGCCAGCTCGAACAGGAACGGGTCCGGGTCGCGCGCGAGCTGCACGACGACATCGCCCACCGCCTGGCGGTGATCTCGATCCACGCCGCACTCGCCGCCGAGACGGTGCTCGACGACCCGGCCACCGCGCATCCGGCCGTGCTGACGATCCTGTCCACCACCCGGGCGGCGCTGGGCGAGCTGCGCCGGACGGTGGCCGTGCTGCGGGCGAGCGGCGACGTGCCGGTGACCCCGGCCGAGGGGCTCGAGGCGCTGGACACGCTCGTCCGGTCCGCGGCCGGTGCCGGACTGCGCGTCGACGTCGAGCGACGCGGCGACCTCGCCGGGCTGCCCGCCGACATCTCGATCGCTGCGCGGCGCGTCCTGCAGGAGGCGATCACCAACGTGTTGCGGCACGCGGAGGCGAGGCGGGCCACCGTGACCCTGTGCCGGCACGGCGGCCTGCTGACCGTCCGCGTGGTCGACGACGGGCGCGGCGCCTGCTCGGACGCCGCCGGGGGCTTCGGGATCCGCGGGATGCGCGAACGCATGGCCCTGCTCCGCGGCTGCCTGACCACCGGGTCCGGACCGGGCGGCGGGTTCGTCGTGGAGGCCACCGTGCCCGTTCCGGACGCCCGTTGATCCGGGTCGTGCTGGTCGACGACCAGGAGCTGGTCCGCGCCGGCCTGCGCGCGCTGCTGGAGCGGACCGACGACATCACCGTCGTGGCCGAGGCCGCCGACGGCGCCTCCGGGGTCGTCGCGGTCGGCGCCGAGCGGCCGGACGTGGTGCTGATGGACATCCGCATGCCCGGTCTCGACGGCCTCGCGGCGACCCGGCGCATCATGGCCGACCGCGCGTTGCGGCACGTCAAGGTGCTCGTCCTGACCACCTTCGACCTGGACGAGCACGTGGTCGAGGCCATCCGCTCCGGTGCGAGCGGCTACCTCCTCAAAGACACCGGGCCCGAGGAGCTCCGCCGCGCGGTGCGCTCGAGCGCGGCGGGTGAGGCGGTGCTCGCGCCGAGCCTCACCCGCCGGATGCTCGACACGCTCGCCGCGCTGCCTCGACCCCGCCCGGGGGCCCTGGCCGTGCTCACCGATCGCGAGCGCGAGGTGCTCGCCGCGGTGGGCGGCGGCCTGTCGAACGCCGAGGTCGCCGAGCGGCTGCGCATGAGCCCGGCCACCGCCCGCACCCACGTCAGCCGGATCATGGGCAAGCTGCACGCCCGCGACCGGGTCCGGCTCGTGGTCATCGCCCACGAGACCGGGCTCGCACCCGCCCCCGCGGTGCCGCCGGCCCCGTCCCGGCCGACGCCGTAGACATCCGGGTGCACGGTGGAGAGAGGACGGCGGCCAGCACCGCCG
This sequence comes from Mycobacteriales bacterium, assembly GCA_038320445.1. GTDB lineage: Bacteria > Actinomycetota > Actinomycetes > Mycobacteriales > Pseudonocardiaceae > Pseudonocardia. Next base: position 11,138 of record JBBQEF010000154.1, on the reverse strand, counting down.
TGGGCGCCGCCGCCGGATTCCTCCCCCGGGGATCGTGTGCGGTTCGCGGGCCCGTCGTCGGAGATGCCCGCGACGACGAGGCCGGGGATGATGCGGGAAAGCCGCTGCGCACCGGGGAGGCCCCATGGACCAGGTCCACGACGTGGCGATCGTCGGCGCCGGACCCGCCGGCACCGCGGCCGCCCTGCGCGTCCTGCAGCTGCGGCCGGACGCCCGCGTGCTGTTGCTGGACGCCGCGACCTTCCCCCGTGACAAGACGTGCGGCGATGGCGTGGCCGCGGCCGTGTTCGACGTGCTCGACGCGCTCGGTGCGCCCGGCGTCGACGCGCTCGGGCCACCGGTACCGCGGTTGCGGCTGAGCACTCCCGCCGGCCGCACGGTCGACCGGGCCTGTGCGCGGCCCAACCGGGTGCTGCCGCGCACGGTGTTCGACGCAGCGCTGGTCGACGCGGCCGTCGCCAAGGGGGCATCGCTGCGCCGACACCGGGTGCGCCGGATGGACGTGCGAGCCGACCGGGTGGTGCTCGACGGGGAGATCAGCGCCCGCGCCGTGATCGGGGCCGACGGCGCCAACTCGGTGGTCCGCCGCGCGCTCGGAGCGCCCGCGGTGCCGCAGCGCGCCACCGCCGTCGCCCTGCGCGGCTACGCGCCCACCACGCCCGACCCCGATGTGCTGACCATCCGCTTCGCCGAGGGCCCCTACCCCGCCTACGCCTGGTCGTTCCCCGTGGCCGGCGGCGGCGCGAACGTCGGCTACGGCGTCTTCGATCGGCGCGGCAGCGGCCCCCGCGCACAGTACCTGGACGCACTGCGCCGGCTGCTGCCCGGCGAGGAGCCCGACCCGGCGACGGTCCGGGGCCACCACCTGCCGCTCTCCACGGCGCCGCGGTTCCATCCCGACGGCCGCGTCCTGCTGGCGGGCGACGCCGCGTCGAAGATCAACCCGCTGACCGGTGAGGGCATCTACGACGCCGTCGCGTCCGGGGCACTGGCCGGGCAGTCCGCCCTGCTCGGCGCGGCAGCCGGGGCGGCGCACCGCGCGGCGATGCGGCGGGCCTTCGGCCACCACCACCGCCACAGCGGGCTGATCGCGGCCCTCGCAGCCCGCCCGCGGTTCCTCGACGCCGCGATCCGGGCCGCCGCGGCGCACCGGTCGGTGTTCGACGCGGCCGTGGACCTCGGCCTGGCCCGGGGCACCGTCCCGCCGGCCGCGTTCGCGCTGGTCCTGGCCCGGCTCAGGTGACGGTCACGCGGCTCGGCCGACCAGGGAGGGCCCTACCGCCACCAGCAGCACCACCGCCATGAGGGCCACCACCAGCACCGCCCGGAACGGTGCGCGCGAGCCCGGCCGGCGCCCGGCCCGGAACCCGGCGCCCAGCACGGCGAGCGCCACCACCGGCACCCCGATCCCGACCGCGGCGGGCACCGGCGCGGCGAGCCCGAGCACCGCGGTGGCCGCCAGCAGCAACACCGCCGCCGCCACGCGGCTCGCGCCGGCCCCGATTCGGTGCGGCAGGCCGCGCACGCCCGTGGCGGCGTCGTCGTCGAGGTCGGGCAGGGCGTTGGCGAAGTGCGCGCCCGCGCCGAGCAGCGCTCCGGCCACCGCAAGCCACCACGGCGGAGCGGGCGCGCCGGGCAGCGCGACCACGGCGAACACCGGCAACAGGCCGAAGCACACCAGATAGGGCAGCACCGAGAACCGGCTGGACTTGAGCCCCAGGTCATAGGCCCAGCCGGCCGCCACCGCCACCAGGTGCAGCCCGCCCGCGACCACCCCACAGGCCAGCGACAGCGGCACGCACGCCACCGCGGCGACCGCCGTCGCCGTCGCCACCGTGCGGGCCGACACGGCGCCGGTGACCACCGGCTTGTCGGTGCGGCCGACGGCACGGTCGCGCTCGGCGTCCACCACGTCGTTCAGCCAGCCGATCGACAGCTGCCCGGTGAGCACCGCCGCCCCGACGAGGGCGGCCCGGGCCGGGCTGTGCCCGACGGTCACCGCCAGCGCCGTCACCATCACCACCACCGCCGCGGTCGGTTCGGGATGGCAGGAGCGCAGCAAGGCGACGGCGGCGGCGCGCGACATGCGCCCGAGTCTGTCAGCCTCGGGGGGTGGCCGACGCCCCCGCGCGCATCCCGAACGATCCCGCCCAGTACGACGACCTCGCCCGGCAGTGGTGGGATCCGCGGGGCCCGTTCGCGATGCTGCACTGGCTGGCCGCGGCCCGCGCCGCGCTGGTGCCCCCGGCCCGCGGCGGCGGCGCCGTGCTGGTGGACCTGGGGTGCGGTGCCGGGTTGCTCGCCCCGCACCTGCGCGGCCGCGGATACCGGCACGTCGGCGTGGACATCACCGCCTCGGCGCTGGCCCAGGCCGCCCTGCACGGGGTCAGCACGGTGCGCGCGGACGTGACCAGGGTGCCGCTGGCCGACGCCTGCGCCGACGTCGTGGTGGCGGGCGAGATCCTGGAACACGTCACGGACCTGCCCGCGGCGCTGCGGGAGGCCTGCCGGCTGCTGCGCCCCGGCGGGCGGCTGGTGATCGACACGATCGCCGCCACGCCCCTGGCCCGCCTGGTCGCGATCGAGCTCGCCGAGCGCATCCGGGGCGGGCCGCCGCCCGGCATCCACGATCCACGGCTGCTCGTCGACCGCGACGTCCTGCGGCGCGAGTGTGCCCGGCACGGCGTCGCGCTGCGGCTGCGCGGCATCCGTCCCGTGCTCGGCGACGTGCTGCGCTGGCGCGCGGGCCGCACCGAGCACGTGCGGATGGTGCGGGTGCCCACCACCGCCGTCCTGTTCCAGGCGATCGGCCACCGCGAGACGGACGGTTGATCGGTGATGTCGCGGGAACCCGAGATCATGCGTACCGCCCTCCTGACCGGATTCGGTTCCGCCGTTCCCGGCGCGCCGCTCGAGCAGTCCGACATCTGGGCGGGCCACTTCGCCCCGCGGTCGGCAGGCGACCGCGTCGCCGAGCGGATCTTCCTCGGCGCCGGTGTGCAGCGCCGGCACGCAGCGGTCAACCCGGTCGTCGAGGACATCTCGGGCTGGTCCACCGGAGCGCGCATGCGGCGCTACCTGCAAGAGGCGCTGCCGCTGGGCAAGGAGGCCGTGACCGCGGCGCTGGCCGATGCCGGGGTGGCGCCGGAGGAGGTCGGGCAGCTCACCGTGATCTCCTGCACGGGCTACGCCACCCCGGGCCTGGACATCCGTATCGCCGCCGACCTCGGGATGGCCGCGGACGTGCAACGGCTCGTGGTCGGCCACATGGGCTGCTACGCCGCGATCCCGGGGCTGGGCGCGGCGGCCGACCACGTGATCAGCCGCGGCCGCCCCGCCGTCGCCCTGTGCTGTGAGCTGACGTCGTTGCACATGCAGGCCTTCGACGGGGACCGGGGCCAGCTCGTCTCGCACGCGCTGTTCGGCGACGCCGCATCCGCTGTGGTGCTGCAACCCTCGACGCGCGACGGCGAGCCGCCGGGCCTGCAGGTGCTCGACGTCGCCGCGGTCACCGACCCGACCACGGCCGACCTCATGACCTGGGACGTCACCGACCTCGGCTTCCGGATGGGTCTGTCACCGGAGGTGCCCCGGGTGCTCGCGCGGCACGTCCGCGGGGCCGTGGAGGGGCTGCTGGCCCGCAACGGGCTCACCGTCGGCGACGTGGACGGCTGGGCGGTGCATCCCGGGGGGCCGCGCATCCTCGACACCGTCGCCGAGCAGCTCGCCCTGCCCGACGACGCCCTCGACGCCTCGCGCGCCGTGCTGGCCCACTACGGCAACTGCTCGTCGTCGACCGTGTTGCTGGTGGTGGCGGCGCTGCGCGCGGCCGGTCACCCGGCTCCGGGCCGCACCGCGGTGGCCATGGCGTTCGGGCCCGGCCTGACGCTCTACACCGCGCTGCTGCGGGCGGTGTAGCTCGCGCGTTCAGGCTGTGGCCGCCACGAACCGGTCCGGCCGGAGCAGGGCTGCGGTGGCCCGGCCTCCCTCGAGCCACGCGGCGAGCGCCCCACCGTCGCGTAGCGCGTCGACGCGGACGGTCCGCGCCCCCACCGCGGCAGCCCGGTCGTGCAGCGCCACCACCCGGTCCTGCGGCACCACCACCCGGTCCTGCAGCGCCACCACCCGGTCCTGCAGCGCCACCACCCGGTCCTGCGGCGCCACCACCCGGTCCTGCGGCGCCACCACCCGGTCCTGCGGCGCCGGGCCGACGTGCAGCAGGGCCCAGCCGTCGCCCAGCACGTCGTCGAGCCGCACCGGGCGACCGTCGAACCGGCACGTCGGCTGGGGGCAGGGGGTCCCGGCGAGATCGCGGCGGTGGCGGCGCTCGACCAGCGCGCCCACGGGGAGGCGGTCCTGCAGGCCCCGAGCCGCGCGGGCCCGCACGAGGGGCACCCGCAGCAGGGACGCCACCACCGGGCGGCGCAGCGCCGCGGCGAGATCCTGACCGCCGGTCATCGCACGCCCGATGCGCCCGGCTCCCCGGATCACCGCCCGGGCGTGCGGCGCCCGCTCCCGCTGGTAGGTCTCCAGCAGGTCGTCGCCGGCACCACCGCGCACAGCGGCCAGCTTCCAGGCCAGGTTGTGCGCATCGCGCAGGCCGGCGCCGAGGCCCTGCCCGATGAACGGTGGCGTCAGGTGCGCGGCGTCGCCGAGCACCAGCACGCGCCGGTCGCGCCACCGGTCGGCGATCCGCGATCGGAACGTGTACTCCGCCGCGCGCACCACCTGCAGCGGGGGCGGGCGCCACCGCCCGGTCAGCTCGTCGAGCCGGGCGGTGAGATCGGGCGCCGTCTCACCGGGCCGCATCCGGAACTCCCACCGGTACCGGTCGCCGGTCAGCGCCATGAACGTGGCGGCGCGGTGCGGGTCGCACACCTGGTCGACCCCGCCCCAGGTCGGCAGCCGAGCACCCGCTCGGACGTCGACGACGAACCAGCGCTCGCTCGCACCCAGCTCGTGCCACCCGGCGCCGATCGCGGTGCGGACCGTGCTGCTCGCGCCGTCACAACCCAGGAGCGCGCTGCCCCGCACCACCTCGCGACGCCCGGTGAGCACGTCGCGCACGGTGGCCCCGACCCCGCCCTCCCCCTGCTCGAGCGCCTCCACCTCGCACCCCGCACGCAGCTCGACCAGCGGGCACCGGGCAACCTCGGCGCGCAGCAGCTCTTCGAGCACCGGCTGGTCGAACAGCACGGATTCCGGCCAGCCGTGCACCCCCGGCGCGGAGCGAGGGAACACGGCGAACGGCCGCAGCCGGGCGTCGAGCAGGCGCAGCCCGGCAGCCGGCCGGCTCACCGCGGCGAAAGCATCCGCGACTCCGGCGGCCTGCAGGACGCGCACCGCCGCGTCGTCCAGGTGCACGGCGCGCGGGGCCGCATGCGGGGCCTCCCGGCGCTCCAGCACGATGACCGGCACGGAGCGCCGCGCGAGCAGCAGCGCCACCACCAGACCCACCGGCCCGGCTCCCACCACCAGCACCGGGCGGTCGTCGGCGCCGGACACCGCTGCAGGGTAGCCGGGCGTGCCGGCCGCAGCCGCTCCCCGAGTGGGGCGTCGGGGTGCGGTTGGGTCCGGCAGGGGCGGGAACACCTGTCTGTGAGGATCTCCCGTGCTGCCCTGGTCGATGTGGGGCGCTCGTTCCCCGGCAGCGACTTCGCCCTGTGGGCGGCCGGCGTGACGTTCTTCGGGATCATCGGGATCGTGCCGGCGGTTCTGGTGGCGCTGCGGGTGGCCGCCGCACTCGTCGGGGCCGACGCGGTCACCACGGGCGTCGCCGTCGCGGTCTCCGGGCTGCCGGCCGGTCACGGCACCGCGGAGGCGCTGCGCACGCTGACCGCGACGGCGACGGGCATGTCGTGGCTGCAGGTGCTCGTCGCGCTGTTCCCGGCCAGCCTCTACGGGGAGGGCCTGCGGCGCGGGTTCGTCCAGCTCGCACCGGGCGACGGGGGCCGCTTCAGCGGGTGGCGCGGGCGGTTGGGCCTGCTCCCGGCCCTCGCCGCGGGCCCGGTACTGGTGCTCCTGGTGCTCGCGGCGGCTCCGGTCGTGGCCCCGCTCTACGCGGCCGGCGGCAGCAGGCTGCTGCTCGGGATCGTCATCGCGTTCCACGTCGTCTGGATCGTGGTGTCGGTCGCACTCGTGCTCGTCTACCGCCTGGTCGCGGCCGGGCGGACCGCCGCCCGGTCGGTGCTGCTGGCCGGGTTCACGACAGGCGCGTTCCTGGCCGGGTTCCTGCAGGGTTTCCTGCTGTTCCTCGCCATCCCCATCGAGTGGTCGGCCCCGTTCGCCGGGCTCCCGGTGTTCGGCGCGGTCGCGGCGCTGGCCCTGTGGCTCCATCTCATCCACGTGCTGGTGCTCGTCGGATTCCGGCTCGCGCTGGTGCTGGACGCGGCCCCGCGGACGGCCGTCGTCACCGAGGAGTGATGCGTGTTCGCGGCGGGGCGGCCAGGGCACCCCACACGGGCGCCGCCCGGAGTGCGCTCCGTCGGCGCAGCCACAGGGCACGAGCGAACGGCACCGCGACCGATCCCATCACCACCCCGCCCACCAGGGCCGACCCTGGCCTGTCGAAGAACGCGACGTGGGCCATCACGGAGGACCCGTACGTCCACAGGTACAGGGCCGCGGCGGGAGCCGAAGGGGCAGCCGCGGGGCCGACGAACCGGTGCAGGGTCGCCATCATGAGCACGGCGACCAGCGCCCAGCCCACGTAGTTGGTCACCGGAACACCCGGTACGAGCGGCAGCGCGGGGACCGGGTGGGCCCAGCTCCAGTGCCCGGCGTCGACCATCTGCGGGTCGAGGAACAGGTCCCACGACGCCAGCGCCGCACCGCCGACGACGGCGACCGCACCGGCCGTACGGGCCAGCGACCGCCCGACCACGAGCGCGGGCCACGCCATCATCACCCAGGCCAGCGGCACCACCACGGGCACGCCTGCCAGCTCCGGCCCGAGCGTCCCGGTGTAGGTGTACGTGCCGAACGGGAGCCCGGTGGCCACCCCGACCGCCTCGGTGAGCAGCCCGCCCCCGCCGGCCACCGCGAGCAGCACCGCGGCGCCCCGCACCCCGTGCACGCGCGCGGCATCGGTGAGGGAGGCGGCGGCGAACACCACCACGGAGACGACGGTGGCCGGTGTCAGGGCCGAGTCGGGCAGCAGCGGGTAGACGATCTGCACCAGCACCGCGGCGCCCACGAGCGTCCACGTGATCGGCGCGAGCGCAGCGGGGGGCATACCGGACCGATACCCCGCAGCGGGCCGGGCAAACGGTGGCGTTCCGGCGCGCCGCACGTCGCCGGGGGACCTAGGCTCCTCCCGGTGCCCTCCTCGTACCTGCGCCGGGCCGGGGCCGCGGCGGTACGCGCCGGCACCGCCCTCGCGGTGGCCGGCACGGCCCACCTCGTCGTCAACCTGCGGGCGCTGCGCGTGCCCCCGGACCGCCCGGACATCGTTGCCGAGCCCGTGTCGGTGCTGTTGCCGGCCCGGGACGAGGCGCACCGGATCAGCCCGGCCGTCACGTCGGTGCTGGCGCAGACCGGGGTGCCGGAGATGGAACTGCTCGTCCTCGACGACGGCTCGCGGGACGGCACCGCCGGGGTCGTGGCCGCGGTGGGAGCCGGGGACCCCCGGCTCACGGTGCTGACCGGCTCGCCGCCGCCGAGCGGGGTGCTCGGCAAGCCGCACGCGTGCGCGCAGCTCGCCGCCGCCGCCCGCGGCACCGTCCTCGTCCTGGTCGACGCCGACGTGGTGCTGGCCCCGCACGCGGTGGCCGCGGCTGTCGGCCTGCTGCGCGGCGCCGGCCTCGACCTGCTCTGCCCGTGGCCGTCCCAGGTCGCCGACGGGGTCGGGGCGCGGCTGGTGCAGCCGCTGCTCGCCTGGTCGTGGATGGTGACGCTGCCGCTGCGCCGCGCCGAGCGCTCGGCGCGGCCGTCGATGGTCGCCGCGAACGGCCAGTTCCTCGCCGTCGACGCGGGTGCGCTGGCTGCAGCCGGCGGGTTCGCCGCCGTCGGGGGCGAGGTGCTCGACGACATCGCGTTGGCGCGGGCCGTCAGGCGGTCCGGCGGGCGCACCGGCCTGGCCGACGGGAGCAGCCTCGCGGAGTGCCGGATGTACGACGACTGGGCCGAGCTGAGCGCGGGATACCGCAAGTCGCTCTGGGCCGCGTTCGGGCCCGCGCCGCTCTCGGCCGCGGTGGCCGCCGTGCTCGCGCTGACGTTCGTCGTCCCGCCGCTGGCGGCGCTGCGCGGTTCGCGCACCGGCTGGCTCGGCTACGCCGCGGCCGTGCTCGGCCGTGTCGTGGCGGCCCGCCGGTCGCGGGCTCGCACGTGGCCGGACGCGCTGGGCCACCCGGTGTCGGTGGCCGCGCTGCTCACCCTGTGGGTCCGCTCCTGGGCCGGGCACCGGCGCGGCGACCTGACCTGGAAGGGCAGGCGGCTGTGACCGGGCCGGGACACGCGCCGTGAGCCGCGTCGTCGTGGTCGGGGCCGGCGTCGGGGGGCTCGCCGCGGCCGCCCGGCTGGCCGCACTGGGGCACCGCGTCGAGCTGCACGAGCGGTCGGGCACACACGGGGGGAAGCTCGGCGAGTACCGACGCGACGGGTTCGCGTTCGACACCGGCCCGTCGCTCCTCACGCTGCCGGGCGTGTTCGAGGACCTGTTCGCCGCCACCGGCGGTCCCCCGGACCTGGACGTGGTGGCGGTGGACCCGGTGTGCGCGTACCGCTTCGCCGACGGCTCCACCCTCGACATGCCCCACGATCCGGCCGCGGTGCCGGCCGCGCTGGACGCCGCGCTCGGGCCGGGGCGCGGCGACCAGTGGGACGCGCTGTACCAGCGGTCGGCCCGGCTGTGGGACCTGGTCGGCGACGCCGTGTTGCGCCGGCCGCTGGACGGGGCCGCCGACCTCCTCCGGTTCTCCCGCCGGGTGCGGGACCTGCGTGTGATCGCCCCCTGGCGGACGCTGCGCGGGCTGGGGGAAGCCATGCTGCCCGACCCCCGCCTGCGGGCCTGGTTCGACCGCTACGCCACCTACTCCGGCTCCGACCCGCGTCGGACCCCGTCGGTGCTGTCGGTGACGCCCTATGTGGAGCAGCGGTTCGGGGCCTGGTACGTCCGGGGCGGTATGCGGAGGCTGGCCGACGCGCTGCTGGAGCGGTGCGTGGCCCGAGGGGTCGCGGTGCGCCTGCACTCCGAGGTGGTGGCGGTACACACCACGGACGGACGCGTGAGCGGGGTCCGGACGTCAGGCGGCGCCCTGGTGCCTGCCGACGTCGTGGTCTGCGACGCCGATGCGTCGGTGCTCTACGAGCGGCTGCTGCCGGGCCGCGGAACCGCGGCCGTCCGGCGGGGGCTGCGGCGGGCCCCGCGCTCGTCGTCGGCGTTCGTGCTGCTGCTCGCCCTCGACGGCCGCGAGCCCGGGGCCGCGCACCGGGTGTGGTTCCCCCGCGACTACGACGCCGAGTTCGACGCCCTGTTCGCCCCGGGACGGAGGCGTAGGCGTGCCCCGGTGGCCGATCCCACGGTGTACGTGCACGCCCCCGACGACCCGGCGCTGCGCCCCGACGACCGGTCGGAGGGGTGGTTCGTCCTGGTCAACGCCCCACCGCACGACGCGGCGGGGGGCCTGGACTGGGACGAGCCCGGGTTGGCCGAGCGCTACGCGGACCACGTGCTCGCGGTGCTCGCCGCCCGTGGCACGGACGTCCGCGACCGGGTCCGGTGGCGCGAGGTCCGGACCCCCGCAGATCTGGAACGGGAGACCGGTTCACCCGGTGGCGCCATCTACGGTTCCGCCTCGCACGGCCCGCGGGCGGCGCTGCTGCGCCCGGCGAACCGCTCGCCGGTACCGGGTCTCTACCTCGTCGGGGGCTCGGCGCACCCCGGCGGCGGGTTGCCCCTGGTGGCGCTGTCGGCGGGGATCGTCGCCGACCTGGTGGGGCCGCCCTGACCGGGTGCGCCCGGGACGGCGCGGGCCACCCCCACGCCGAGGTGCACCAGCCCGACGGCGCCGGCGGCGACCCAGCCGACCGCGCACACGGTGGCCCAGGCCCAGCCGGTCCAGGGGGTGCCCGACGGGAGCAGCCCGGTGCCCAGCGCGGCGACCGCCACCACTACGACGCGGGTCGGTCGTTCGGCGACCGTGACGGCCCCCGGTCCGGCCATGCCCGCCGCCTGGGCGCGGGCGCGCACGTACTCGTGCAGCAGCACCAGCGCAGCGGCCGCCGCGCACCAGGCCGGCGGTGCGCCGAGTACCGCGAGGACAGCGGCGAAGGCCAGGTCCCCGAGGCGGTCCGCGGTGGCGTCGACGACCGCGCCCAGTGGTCTCGCCCGCCCGGTGAGCAGGGCGACGGCGCCGTCGAGCCCGTCGAGCAGACCGGTCAGGACCACCAGCACGGCGCTGAGCAGGGGCCACCTGCCCCCGGCTGCGGCCGCACCGAGGGCGCCCGCCGCACACAGCACACCTGCCGCGGAGAGCAGGTCCGGAGACAGGCGGGCGACCGGGCGGAGGCGGGCGACCCGCGTCACCAGCTGCAGCCAGACCCGCACCGGGGGCGACAGCTGCACCCCGCCGTGCTGCGCGGCCCACGCGTCGGCGCCCGTCTGCTGCCCGTCCACTCCGTCAGCGTGACACCGTTGCGCCCAGGTCGCCGCACCGGCGTTCCTGCATCAGTGCGGCAGGCCCGCATCCGCCTGCCCGGGCTCCGCGACGTCCGGGCCGCCACTCGACACCTCGCAGCAACCGTCCTCGGCCGGTGCCGCCGTCGCGGCGCCCCCGTCCGTCGTGGACCGCCGCAGGGCCGAGCGCGACCGCGGACGGTGGCCGAGGAACTGGCGGTACGGCGTGGGGGTGGGCACCTCTACTGGGTCCTTCCGTCCGGCGACCGGTCAACGGGCATCACCCTGCCAGGTCGACGCGATGACGACGCGGGAACCGCGTCGCGCAGCTCGCGCGGGTCAGACCGCATTCTCCGGCAGCCGATCGACGCTGCTGAGCCGCTCGATACGGCGCGCCGTGGGCCACCGGACGTCGTACGCCCAGCCGAACCGCTCGAAGATCCAGATGAGCCGGGCCGAGATGTCGATCTGCCCGGGGAGGACGCCGTGCCGCGCACACGTCGGGTCGGCGTGGTGCAGGTTG